>JAAETV010000090.1 GCA_024227975.1 Actinomycetes bacterium | reverse complement strand
GTCGACCAAGGGCCACTACCGGCATAGCGGGCATCGAGCGGGGAGCGGATCTCTTCTCCCCGAAGTGATTCAGTGGTCGATGCCATGTGATCAGAGTACTCAAAGGGTGTGACAGTGAACCAACACCAATCAACCACTATCTATAAGAATCTAGATACCGGCAAGGCGCCAGCTCTGGCGAGTCAGGCTGGTGGGGAGGTGGCGATGGTGGCGGAGGCGACTAGCTCCGCTCGTTGGTCGGGGCTGAGGCCGAGCTCGGCCAGGATCTCGTCGTTGTTGCCGCCGAGGGAAGAGACCGGTTGGATCTCGATCGGCTTGCCGTCGACCAGGAATGGTGACCCGGGATAGAGGCGTGGGCCGCATGCAGGTTGGTCGACGGCGACCATGAAACCCCGGGCGGCCAGTTGAGGGTCTTCCACCAGGTCTTGGTTGGTGACCGCGGCGACTGCCGCCAGCCCCGCTCGCTGGAGCCCGGCCATGGCCTCGTTGGGTGACCGAGCACTGGTCCAGGCGGTGATGAGGCGATCGATTTCGTCATGATGGACTCGGCGGGCCTCGACCCCAGCCCATTGGGCCCGATCCAGAGCCGGGATCACCGTGACCAAGAGGGTCCAGTCAGCTTCGTCGTAGACGGTGAGGGCCAGCCAGCGGTCATGGCCCGCGCATTCATAGACCCCGGCCGGTGCGTAGTGGGCCGAGCGAGCGCCTCGTCGGGGAGGAGGATGGCCGCAAGCTGAGGTCTCGATGACCTGGTCCCCGGCGATGGCCAGCAGGGTCTCGAACTGGGAGAGGTCGACATGCACCGCATCGCCCGTCCGTTGCCCCTCCCACCATGCCGCCAGCACTGCTGTCGCCCCATGAGTACCGCCGACAGGATCGGGATATGCGACCCCTTGCTTGTAAGGCCCCGAGTCGGGATAGCCGGTGGTGGCGGCTAGGCCCGATCCAGCATCGAGGATGGGACCCCAGGAAACGGCCTCCGCCCCCGGCCCGGTTTCTCCAAAACCACTCATGGCCACGGTCACCAGCTTGGGGTTGATGGTCCGCAGGGTCTCATGGCCGATGCTGAGCGAGCGGACCCCACGGGGGCTGTAGTTGCTGAGCACGATGTCGGCCGAGGCCACAAGTTGGTCGAACACGGCCCGCCCCCCGGGGCCCTTGATGTCGAGGCACAGGCTCCGCTTCGACCGGTTCATCTTGTTCCACATGCTCATCCGGTTCCACCACTCGTCGCCGGGTTCGGTGTCGGGATACGTCCCGTTGCGGACCAGGGCTGGGGCCAGCTGACCCCAAGCCCAAGCCAAGGGGGCGGCGTCGGGATCGGGTGGGCTGACGGCGACACCGCGCGAGGTCGGATGCTCGATCTTGACCACGTCGGCTCCGAGATCGGCCAGGAATCGCCCAGCCAGCGGACCGGCCCAGGAGACGGTCAGCTCCAGTACCCGGACCCCAGCTAGGGGGGCGAAGCGGACCGGGGCCTCGGCTCGGTCGGGGGCGGAGCGCTCAGGATGGGCGTGGCGGCCTCGGCCCCGGCCCCGGCCCAGCCGACCCGAGGGCCGAGCGGTGGGCTCGGCCGAGGGTATGGCCCCCGAGCCCAGGTTGGGAGCAGGGGTGGTCGGTGGGGTCGAGGGGAGCTGAAACGGGGCGCTGGGCATGACAACCCTCGGCCCCAGAGCGGGAATCGGGCACCAATAGTTGCGGTGGGCCAGCTGGTCATCGGCGATGACATCGGTCAGTTCAGCTACCGGGCCGGCGGGGCAGAAGTGTTCCTGGCAGGCGGCCACCACCTCGGCCATGGTGAGATTGGCGGTCCATGCTTTGATCGCCTGGTCGATCTCGTCGGCGCGGTCGAAGCGGACCGCAGCATTGGCCAGGTCATCGTCGGCCAGCAGCTCGACCCTGTCCATGGCGATACACAATCCCTCCCACTGGTGGAGGGAGGCAGCGGCGATGCAGACCCAGCCGTCATGGCAGGGATAGAGGGCGATTGGATGGTGCATCTCGCCCATCCGATTACCGGCCCGCTTCTTGATCGCTCCGGTGTGGGTGTACATGGTGATCGACCACTGGTGGGCGGCGGCCAAGGCGGCCATGGCTCCGACATCGATGAGGGAACCTCGGGCCTCATCCCTGGCCTGCATCAGGGCTCCCTGGATGGCAACGGCAGCCGTGGCCCCGACCAGATGGGACTGCCAGGGACCACCACCAGGGATGGGTTCTCGGTCTGGTTCACCGTTGAGAATGAGGTGACCACCGGTGGCCCATTGCTCGAGGGGCCCGGCCCGCCACTCCGAATAGGGTCCGGTCAGCCCGAAGGGGGTGATGGCCGCCACCACCAATCGAGGGTTGGCTATACGCAGACGGGTGGCGAGCTCCCCTGTCGGGGCCGCCGGGCCGTCGGTGGCCAGCACCACGGCGTCGAAGCGGCTCGCTACCTCGTCGACCTCATTGGGCTCGACGACGACGCTCGTCTTGAAGGCAGCCAGGTACTCCCAGGGGGTGGATCGGGGTCCGGCGGGGGTCGAGATGAGGGGCGGGGCTCGACGCAGCGGTGAACCCTCCGGTCTCTCGCCGACAATGACGTCGGCCCCCATCGAGGCCAGTAGTCGGGTGGCATAGGCTCCGGTGACGGCCTCCGACAGATCGAGAACCGATGCCCCCTTCACCCGGAGCCAGGTTCCCACTCGGGATAGGGCATCAGCCGCCGGCCGAAGGAGCTCCGGCCCCCGAGCTATTTCTGGCCTTTGCCCGCAGTTCGGCTTGGAGGCGTTGGCGCTCGGCCCCTTCCGCCGCCAGCTCGGCCCGGTTGTCGTCGCCGACATGCATGAAGCGCAGGCGCCAATCGTCGTCGGCCTCGTCCCACACGAGTGGAGCTTGGACGGTGGTGCGAGGGACGAAGGCCTTCTCCAGCAGATCGAGGGCAAGACCCATGATCGAGTGCTGCATGTCGGCATCGTGTGGTTTCCCACACGGGTTGCCGAGAGGGAAGTCGACGAAGAGGAAGCGGGCGACCCCGCATTCCTCAACGATGTCTCGGGCTGAGCCGATAACCACGGTCGGGATACCGGCTTCTTCGATTTGGCGTGCTCCCAGGCTCACGGACTGGTGGCAGACTGGTCAAAGGGGGACCATCAAGGCCACGTCGACCTCGTCTTCGGTGAGCCACTCGATCAGCTGGGGTGTGTCGCGACGCTGGGTCTGGCGATGGCTGTACTGGGTCGGGAGGCAGTAGAAGCGGTCCGAGACCGAGCCGATCCGCCCGCTGGCCGCCGCTTCGTCGAGCTGGGCCAGGGGGAGGAAGCTCCCGGGGTCGTCGGTGTTGGTCTCGTCCTTGGCCCAGAAGAGGTGGTTGGTGTCGATGTTGGCAACCTCGGCCCGGCTGGCGGCATGGGGGATGCGGGGGAGATCGGATGGGACCTGGAACACGAAGCCGTCGGGGAGGAAGTACGAGGTGGTGATCAGGCCGACCTTGCACTCCGAGAGGGGCTTGGGCAGGGGAGTGAATGGAGCATCATCGTGGGTGGCCCACTGGTATGGCTTCTGGTAGCCGTGGGCGGCGTAGTACTGGCGTGACTTGTCTATGTAGCTCACGAACGAGCGATGTGAACGTCGGTGCTCGGTCATTGGTGGCCTCCTACTAGTCGTAGGTCGATCGTAGGTCGATCACTGGTTCAGATCGAAATGGACACAGACCCCAGGAGCCGCCTCAGGTCGGGGTGGGCTTCATCGGGCTGCCGCTTGGCCTACGATCCACCCAATGATTTCCTCTCGAAGGTTGGTCTTTCTGGTGTTGGCGGCCGTCATGGCGGTTGTGGTCGCTGGCTGCTCATCGTCGGACAATGGCGACGAAGGCAGCGGCGAGCGTTCGGCCGATGAGATCGTGGCCGCTTCGGCGCTGGCCATGGCCGAGGTCGAAACGGCGGTGTTCACCATCGAGCAGTCGGGGTCTGGGATCTTCATCGACGATGCCAATACGTTGGCTTTCCAGGGGGCAGACGGTCGCTTCGCTCGCCCCGCCTCTGCCGATGCCCTGATCACGGTCGACGCCTTCGGCTTCACTACCGAGGTCGGAGCGATCGCCATTGGCGGTGAGATCTGGTTCACCAACCCCCTCTCTGGGACCTGGACTGAGGCCCCCGAAGGGCTGGCCTTCAATCCCGCGTCGGTGTTCGAAGCTGAGTCGGGACTCCCGGCTCTACTATCCGAAGCGGCCGGTGGGGCCGTGCTGGTCGATGATGCTGGAAGTGATGGAGGGGGCGACCCAGGGCCCGAGGGTACGGTTCATCTCCAGACGACGGTTTCCGCTGATCGGGTGTCGGTACTGACCGGGGGCCTGGCCACCGAAGAGACCGAAGTCGATCTGTGGATCGATCCCGAGACCGACCTGGTGGCCGAGGCTCGATTCGATCTCAGTGCCGATGATGGGGTGAGCAACTGGCGGATGACGATCAGCGACTATGGGGCCGAGGTCGTCATCGAGGCGCCTGAAGTCGGCTCAGCTAGCTGAGACCCATGTCTGATAC
>JAAETV010000089.1 GCA_024227975.1 Actinomycetes bacterium | reverse complement strand
CTACGGCAGATGCTGGCCGCCAACCACGATAGTTGTGCACCACCGTCGTCAGCGGCCGCAACCCTCAATGACGTCGCAACAGACGGGAAGCTCTCAGTAGCCATTGGCTCAGACGCCGGAGCGCTGGTTGTGGCCACAGCCGGTGGGCTCGCCGGAGCGTTGGCCCGCATCGCGTTGATTGTTGCCGAGGCATCGGTGACCGGACAGTGGCATCGGCTGAAGGTGTGTCCCAACGACGGCTGTCAGTGGGTCTTCTGGGACAGCTCTCGGAACCGGGCTGGGCGCTGGTGCACGATGTCGCTTTGTGGCAACCAGTCGAAGGTTCGAGCCCACCGCCGGCGCGCCTCCCTGTGAAACCGTGGCTCACCATTGCTGGGATCGGGGCGGCCATCGGTTCGTACGGTTTCGCTTTCGGAGTGTTGGCGGCGACAAGTGGGCTTGGCTGGGTCGCCGTTCTGATCATGTCGACGTTTGTCTACGCCGGTGGTGCGCAAGCCGCATTCGTGGGCGCACTCGCCACAGGGACACCGGCCACTGCTCTGGTATCGGGCGTGCTCGTGAACCTCCGTCTCGGAATCTATGGCACCATCGCCAATCGGATCCTCGCGGCCGAATCACTCCCACGCCGATTGGTTGGAGTGCACCTGGCCAGCGACGAGACCATCGCCTTGACCGCCGGCGCAGAACCAGAAGCCAAGACTTCGACCTACTGGCTCAGCGGCGTTGTCTTCTTCGTCATCTGGGCCACCACCACCCTCGCTGGAGTGCTCGCCGGTGATGCCATTGGCGATCCTGAGACGCTGGGTCTAGACGCCGCGTTCCCCTCCGTGTTCGTCGCCCTCCTCCTGCCGATGCTCAACGCACCGGCCACCAGACTGGCGGCCGCCACCGCGGCCGTCATCACACTGGCGATCACCCCCCATGTCGCGGCTGGTCTACCGATACTCGCTGCCGCCGGAACCGCTCTCGTGGCCACCGCTTTCCTGGGAAGAGCTTCCAACCGGTGACTGTGGCCATGGCCATCGCCCTCCTCGCTGCCGTTTCCTATGCGCTTCGCGCCGGTGGACTGCTCCTCCAAGATGACAATGCAGTAATCGACCGATACGCCGGTCCTCTGACCGCCGGGATCCTGGCCAGCCTCATCGTGAGCAACAGCCTCACCGCCGGCACCGACCTCACCATCGACGCACGCCTCGTCGGGGTCGCCGTCGCCACCAT
>JAAETV010000088.1 GCA_024227975.1 Actinomycetes bacterium | reverse complement strand
GTCTGCCTGGGCCTGCCCGGTACCCTTCCCGTCGTGAACGGCAAGGCCATCGAGTTGGCCATCCGGCTCGGGTTGGCCCTCAACTGCACCGTCCAACGCTGCATCTTCGCCCGGAAGAACTATTTCTACCCGGATATGCCAAAGGACTATCAGATCAGCCAATACGAAGAGCCGCTCAACATTGATGGCTGGTTGGAACTGGCTTCGGGATCGACCATCCGCATCGAGCGAGCCCACCTGGAGGAGGACACCGGAAAGTCGACCCATGTCGGGGCCTCGGGTCGTATCCATGATGCTGGGTACTCCCTAGTGGACTACAACCGGGCCGGAGTCCCCCTCATCGAGATCGTGTCCTGTCCCGACATGCGGGGCCCTGAGCAGGCCAAGGAATATGTCGAGGAGCTTCGCTCGATCTTGGTCGCGGTCGGGGCCAGCGATGGGAAGATGGAGGAAGGGTCTCTGCGGGTCGACGCCAATGTTTCGGTTCGTCCGGTTGGTACCGATGAGTTGCGCACCCGTTGCGAGGTCAAGAATGTCAACTCCTTGCGCTCACTTGGTCGGGCCATCACCTACGAGGCCCGCCGTCATGTCGAGCTCTACCAGTCGGGTGAGGCCCCCATTCAGGAGACCCGCCATTGGGACGAGGAAGGGGGCCGGACCAGGGCCGGCCGCTCCAAGGAGGAAGCTGAGGACTACCGTTACTTCGCCGATCCCGACCTGGTTCCCGTCGACCCCTCGGTCGAGTGGATCGAGGAGATCCGGGCCGAGTTGCC
>JAAETV010000087.1 GCA_024227975.1 Actinomycetes bacterium | reverse complement strand
TCGGCGACGAAATCTGCGCATGCCACCGAGCCAGCGGTCGTAGTCGCTGGCCTTGCGTTGGAAGTAGGTCTCGACCTCAGGGTGGGGGAGGACGAGAAAGCGTTCGTCGCGCATAGCGTCGACGCAGGCTTGGGCTGCTTCCTCTGGCTCCAAGATCCCGTCTTGACCGGCTTGGCGGCCCCCGGAGTCGGTGTCCATGTCGGCCCGGTCGCCCATGATGTTGGTCCGTACCGCCTGGGGGCACAGGCATGACACCTTCAGGCCCTTGTCGCCATAGTTGATCGAGAGCCACTCGGCCAAGGCCACTGCGGCGTGCTTGGACACGGCGTATGGCCCGGAGTCCATCTGGGTCAACAATCCAGCGGCCGAGGCGGTATTCAGCAGGTAGCCCTCGCCCCGTTCGATCATGCCGGGGACGACGGCCTGGGCGGCATAGAGGTGGGACCAGAGGTGGACATCCATCATCCGCGTCCACTCGTCATTGGGAAGGTCGAGGCCACCGCTCAGGCCGTAGCCGGCATTGGAGACGAACACATCGATCGGTCCATGAGCCGCCTCGGTATCGGCCACCATCTGCCTGATGGCGTCCTCGTCGGATACGTCGATGCCGACCCCGGTTGCTACCGGGCCCAGCCGTTCGGCCACCTTCATGGCTCCCCGCTCGTCGCGGTCGGCCACGATCACCGCCTTCGCTCCCTCCGCCACGAACGCTTTCGCAATAGCCTCGCCGATGCCGGATGCGGCACCAGTCACGATCGTTGTCTTTCCTGCGAGTTCCATGGGCTGATCGTAAGTCAAGACCGGGCCAGGCGCTGAATGATCGTCAGGCAGATAGGGGTGAGTCCTCAGCTCTTCTAGCCGACGGCGCCGACGTAAATGGCTCCGGTTGCCAGGCCGAAGGCCACATGAGCCATGAGGGGCGACGGCTACCGGCCCGCTCGGAACGCTTTCACATGGTCGGGGATGTCGACTTCCATCCGCATGGCGGGATCGGTCTCAGGCTCGCCGTAGTGGGGGGTGACGGGGACGACGCCGGCCCAGATCGGAAGGTCATAGTCCTCCTCCTCGTCGCCCGGAGGCCCAGTCCGGACCTTGGCCGAAGCCTCCTCGATGGGAAGGCGTAGGACAGATGTCATCTTGACCTCTGAGTCGAGCATGGGTCGCAGGTAGGGGATCCGGTCCGGGGTCAGATGCTCGACCAGAACGTTGAGGGCGTTGGCCTTCTCTTCGGCCGGCACGACCTCGGCCTGCCCAATGATCGTGACTGATCGATAGTTCATCGAGTGATGCAGGGCCGAGCGGGCCAACACGAATCCATCGACCAGGGTGACGGTTACGCAGATCTCTTGCTTCTTGGCTGTGCGTAGAAGCCGGCTGGCTGGTGAGCCGTGGAGGAGGAGATGATCGTCGAGTCGAGCGTAGAGAGTGGGAAGGACGATGGGGAGGTCGTCGACCACTACACCGACATGACACAGATAGGAGTCATCGAGGATCGAGTAGACGGTCTCCCGGTCGTAGGCCGCTCGCTCGCTCACTCGCTTGATCGTTGTCCGGTCGCTCTGGAGGGTCATGGGATGCTGTCTTCCTATCGCTGGTGAGAAACTACGGGTACAACAAGGCTTCGAGACTCGCCGTGGGACGCCCTCGGGCCGACAGGCTCGGGCTGGGTCTCAGGATGAGATGTCCAACGCCCGAGGATTGTGCACCCCGGCCACCACATATTGAGGACCGAGAGATGCCATGGCGCGATGCTACGCCCCCGGCCCCGGCCATGGCACAGTCGAGCCCCCGATATTGCGCCCCAACGGCCTCTGGGTTCCGATTAGGGTCCGGCCGTGGATTTCTCCGACCAACACCAGCGGACCGTGTTCTTCGACGTACATGAGGGCCTGGCTCGTCAGGGGCCGGGAAACAAGGCATCCGGGGCCAAGGCCCTGGCCCTGGCTCAGCCCCTACCGGCCGCGGCGCGAGTGCTCGATGTCGCCTGCGGGCCCGGGCTGCAGACCGTTGAGCTGGCCGAGATGATGCCCGAGGCCACCATCGTGGCCACCGACCTCCACCAACCCTTCCTCGATCAGCTCCGGATCTTGGCCGCCAAGCGCGGGGTCAGTGATCGGATCGAGACTCGCCTGTGCGACATGGCCGCTCTCGACGTCGATGCCAGTGTCGGCCCAGGCGAGATCGATCTGATCTGGTGTGAGGGTGCCGCCTACATCATGGGCTTCGCCGAGGCCTTGGTCGCTTGGAAGCGTTTCCTGGCTCCTGGCGGTTGCCTGGCTCTGACCGAGCCGGTGTGGTTGGCTCCGGATCCTCCAGCCAAGGTGACCCAGTGCTGGGAGGAGTACCCCGGGCTAGCTGACCTCAACACCCGCTCTAGAGAGTGTGAGGCGGCAGGTTATGAAGTGCTGGGCCACTTCGTACTGCCCGACGAGGCCTGGTGGGACCACTACTACGGCCCCTTGGGGGAGAGGCTGGCGGCCCTGCGCACAACCTACGCCGGAGATGCTGTCGCCCAGTCCGTGCTCGACGAGACCCAGCTGGAGATCGAGTGCCACCGCGACCACAGCGCCTACTACAGCTACGCCTTCTTCGTCCTCACTCCGACGGAGAGCTAGCTCCCGTCCATTCCGCCTTCGGTTGGAGTAGGGAGGCGAGAGGACCGAGTTGATTTGCTCCGTTGAGTGGGGTGGCGATGAACCACTCCGTGCCGAAACGGGTCCGGAAGCCCTCGATGTCTGGTTTCTCGACATCCCAGTCACTCGGAATCTGGGAGCGATGATGGGCCATAGCTGACAGCTTGGCCTGGAGCCAGGGTTCGCCTTCGACGAAATGGGTGAGATCGGCTTCGGCCGCCGCGAAGTCCGGATCGAGTGAGCCATCGGAGTCGGGCAGGGAGGCGAGGTATTCTCGGTTGTAGGTCGCCTCCAGCACCCAGCCGGCTCCGAGGGCGGGAGCCGATCGGTGGGCAACCCGATGAACCTGCTGATGGTCGGGGTGGCCATAGGTCCCGTTGACGTCATAGCCGACGACGGCGGCCACCGACTCCTCGACCAGTAGTTCGGCCAGCTGGACGGCTACCTGGTCAGGATCAGCGTTCGAAAAGGCTCTGGGGTTGGCCGTGGTCTCGGTATTGGCCATTCCCGAATCGTCGTAGGGGAGCCACTCCACCCGGTCGACGCCGAGCTCGGAGCAAGCGGCCAGGGCTTCTCGCATTCGCCGTTGGCCGAGCGACTGACCGCCGAGGTCGTCGTTGGTCTCGCCGGCGTCGCCCCTCGTTCCGTAGATGACGATCGTCCGCATCCCGAGGGAGGTGGCCTTGGCCAGCACGGCACCAGTGAGAATGCACTCGTCGTCGGGGTGGGCGTGAACGAACACAACCGAAAGCCTTGGCATCATATGACCCTATGCGACTTGTCCGGCCCGGCTACTTCGCCAGGACCACGGCTGAAGCGCGAGTATGAGCAACGTGATACACAGCTCCGACGCAGAAGGCACCGAGGTGAGCGGCGAGCCCTATCTCGAGGGGGTGACCGTCCTCGACTTCAGCCAGTACCTGGCCGGGCCCGCCTGTACCCGGATGTTGGCCGAGATGGGGGCCGACGTCATCAAGGTGGAGATGCCTCCTCACGGCGACCCCCAACGATCGGGGATGCCCCGCAAGAACAAGCGGGCTGGGGCCTACATCCAGCAGAACCGGGGCAAGCGCAGTATCTGTGTCGATCTGAGCCGGCCGGAGGGTATCGCACTGGTTGCTGAACTGGTCCCTCACGTCGACGTGGTGATCGAGAACTACAGCGCCGGCGTCATGGACCGACGAGGGCTCGGCTACGAAGCCCTGGCCGCCATCAACCCTCGGGTGATCATGGCGTCGATCTCGGGCTTCGGTCAGACCGGCCCCCTCGCTCACAAGACAGCCTTCGACTTCATCGCCCAGGCCTACTCCGGTCTGATGCATATGACGGGTGCGCCCGATGGCCCACCCACCTTCACTGGCATAGCCCTCGGCGACAACAACGCCGGCTTCCACGCCTTCGCTGCCCTCGGCTACGCCCTCTACCGACGGGATCGGACGGGCAAGGGCAGCCATGTCGACATCTCGATGGTCGAGGCCCTTTTCCACATGCAGGAAACCGCGGTCTATGCGGCCTCGATGGACCCGTCCTATGAGGCCATGAGAGAAGGCCGACATTATGGGCCTCTGTCGCCGGCCGGGGTTTTTGAAGGTCCCGAAGGTTGGATAGTGATCCTGTGTACCCAGAAGCAGATCGCCGGGTTGTGGGAAGCGATGGGTCGTCCTGAGCTCGCTGACGATCCTCGTTTTGGTCCGCCCCTGGCTCGGATCGAGCATCGTGATGCCCTGACAACCGAGATCGAGGAGTGGATGCAGAGCTTCGCTACCGATGCCGAGGTCTTGGCCACACTGGAGGCGGCCCGAGTACCGTGCGGACCGGTGTTGAACCCGGCTGAAGCCGTCAATCACCCTTTCTTCATCGAGAGGGGAGCGGTCAGAACGGTGAACGATCCACTTGCTGGCCGGGTCACCATCCCCGGATTCCCCATCAAGTTCTCCGATGCTCCCCCCGAACCCGACCTGGCTACCCACGCCCTTGGTCAAGAC
>JAAETV010000086.1 GCA_024227975.1 Actinomycetes bacterium | reverse complement strand
GGGGGTTGGGTTGGCCGTCGCTGGGGTAGTGGCAGTTGGAGCGATCATTGCACTGTGGCTGGTCATTCTGCGGCGAGTAGTGATTCCACTCCAGCTGCTGGTCGATGCTGGGGAGGACCTCAGGGTTCGGGGCGAGATGAGAACGGAGGTCGCTGACGCACTCGATCGGATCTCGGACCGGCCGCTCGAGCTGAGCCGTCTGAGTGTGACTCTCAGTCGGATAGAGGCCGACTCCAGACATGGTGCTCAGCAAACTGAGGCCCTCCTGGCCGCGGCTGGATCGCTGGCTGCAACCCTTGAATCGGCAGCTGTTCTCGAGACATCACTTGAATACCTTGAAGGTCTGCTCGGCGTCGATGGGTCGGCGATTCTCAGGCTGGATGAGCGGCGAAGAGTGTTCTCCGTCGCTGCGATGCGTGGCCCGAGTGTTGAATGGCGACAGGACGTGTCCACCGGGGAGGCTCAGGAATGGCTCCCATCAGTGCGCGCAGTTCGAGAAGCGATTCCGGTGCAGATCAGCGACACCGAAGCAGCGGCGGTTGGTGAGGAGCTCCGAAGTCGGGCGGCGCGCCACGGCTACCGCAGTGTCCTCGCCGTTCCCTTGAGCCCCCTCCTCGAGGCTCCTACCGTGATGATTCTGCACTCGGAACGAACTCGTTCGTACTCGTTCGACGAAATCGAGCTGTGCAAGTCCTTCGCGTCGATCGCGAGCGCGGCGCTGCAGAACGCTGAGCTGTTCGCTCGAACTGACGAGAGACTTCGCCAAACAACATCGAGGCTGGAAGCAATCGTCGAGAGCGTCAATCAGGGGCTGGTTGTCGCTGGCGGTGACGGCCGACTGGTCTATGTGAACGCACTGATGCGGGGGCTGGTCGGGCCGGATGTAGAGGTCGAGAAACTCACATCAGAGGCGTTTCTGGGGGTGATGCTGACGGGGCACGAAGATGCCACCGCCGTTCAGTACAACCTGGCGGAGTTGGACCCGGAATCAGATGACTGGGTTGACGTTTCACTCGAAGCCGGTGTCGGGGACGGACGGCATCAGAAGTCGTATCGGGTGCGTTCCTTTGTTGTTCGTGGCGCCGACGGGAGTGAAATCGGTCGCGGTCAGACGTGGACCGACGTCCGACGAGAGCGCGAGCTCGAGCTCATGAAGTCAGGTCTCCTCGCTGCGGTGTCTCATGAGTTTCGTACTCCGCTCACCCTGATCAAGGGGTATGCAACTACGCTTCTAGCCGACGATGTCGACTGGGCTGACGCTGATCAGCATGAGTTCCTTCGTCTGGTCAGCCGGGAGGCTGACCGTCTCACCGAATTGGTCCAGAGGATCCTGGACATGCGTCGAATCGATGCTGGATTGGTTGACTTGCAGCGGACACCGATAGAGATTGAAGAGGTGATCCGTAGCGCAATCGCTGCAGTTCCACAATGGAGCGACCGAGTCGTCCTTCCTGAATTGCCGACAGCAACCGTCGAGGTTGACTCAGTACGAATCGTCTCTGCGATCCGCAACCTCATAGACAACGCCTGCAAGTACTCGCCACCGACCGAACTGGTTCGCCTCTCAGCAACGGTGGACAGTGATGAGGTGTGCGTGAGCGTTCGGGACCGTGGTCCCGGCATCGAGCCCGCGATGCGGGAACGGATCTTCGACACCTTTGTGCGTGGGAATGATGGGCTCGACGCGGAGAGTGGAATCGGTCTGGGCCTGGCCATCTCGCGAGGTTTCGTTCACGCTCACGGTGGGCGCATCTGGGTCGTCAGTCACGATGGCGAAGGCGCCGACTTTCGGCTCTCACTACCGTTGGCTCGAACGAGTCGAGTCGTCGAGGACGAGAAAGGGTTGGTCAGCAGATGAGTGAGCCTGTCAAGATCCTCGTCGTCGACGACGACGCACCCCTGCGAGAGTTCCTCCGACGCAATCTCGAGGCGCGCAATTTCGATGTCCAACAGGCAGCAACAGGCCTAGAGGCGCTGGCTCTGGTTCGTCACGAAGAACCAGATCTGGTTGTGCTCGACATCATGATGCCCCATCTGGATGGCTATGCGACGTGCCTCCGCCTCCGTGAGTTCACCGATGTCCCGACCATCGTGCTCACGGCCCTGGGGGGCGAGGCCGACATCGTGCACGCCCTCGATTGTGGGGCCGACGACTGTCTGACCAAGCCGTTCGGAGTCGATGAGTTGTTGGCGCGGGTCCGCTCAGTGCTTCGTCGGGCCAAGCGGACCACACCGACCGACGGTGACGAGTCAGTGATTGAGTACCGTGATCTACGTATTGATATCGGTGCCTACCGTGCTTGGGTTCGGGGCGAGCAATTGGATCTGACCCGGACTGAGTTCAGTGTGTTGCGCGTGTACGCCACCAATCTCTCCAGGACGGTACCGCACCAGTTTGTGCTGTCGGCGGTGTGGGGTGATGGCTATGACTCACATGCTCACTATGTGCGCATATACGTCAGCCGGCTACGGGCGAAGATCGAGGCGGACGGCGACGAACCGTATTTCGCCACCGAGCATGGATTGGGCTATCGCCTCGGTTGATGAGCCCAGGATTTGCGAGTTGTTTATGTTCTCTACGAATTGTTTACGTCCGTGGGGCCGTTTATAGAGACGCGATATCAGAACCCCTCCTACGGTTGACGAGACAAGCGTTTCCGCATTCCGCGGGACGATGAGGGGAGACACCGATGAAACGATTGATGCAGCTGTTGGCGCTGCTGTGCGCTCTGGCACTCATTGGGGCTGCATGTGGTAGTGATGACGACAGTTCGGCCACCGAGGGCGGAGATGATGTCGCAGATGCTGCCGAAGACACGGCCGCCGCCGACGATGAGACCGACCAGGATGCTGGAGGCGAGTCAGACGATGACGGAACCGACGACGCCACGTCGGACGAGATCGTCGGGACCATCAAGATCGGTGCTGCTCTGAGCGAGACCGGCAAGTTCTCTGTTGAGGGCAAGGACTCTCGTCAGGGCTATGACACATGGGTCCGTTGGGTGAACGAGGAGTACGGCGGAATCAAGTTGCCCGACGGCCGCTACGAGGTCGAGATCGTTTACTACGACGATGAGTCTGATGCTGACACCGCGGCCAACCTCGTTCAACGGCTGATCGACGAGGACGGTGTCGATTTCTTGCTCGGCCCGTACTCCAGTGGTCTGACGACGGGGGCGTCAGCAATCAGCGAGGCCGCAGGCGTGATCATGGTCGAAGGCAACGGAACATCGAACTCCATGTTCGAGCGAGACTTCGAGAACCTGTTCCTCGTTGCCACGATCGCCAGCGACTACACCAAGACAGGGATCGAGACCTTCGCCGCTGAAGGTGCCACCACCGCTGTCGTGGCCTATGAGGACACCTCATTTCCTACTGCGGTAGCCAACGGGGCGATCGAACACCTCGAGAACAACGGAATCGAGGTCCTCGCGGTCGAGACCTACCCGAAGGACCCGACTGATCTCACTCCCATCATCTCCAAGTTCAGAGAGCTCGATCCGGACATCTTCATCGGAGGCGGTCACTACATCGATGCTGTGCTGTTCCTGAACGCGGCGGAGGACGTCGGCTTCAATCCTGACGGGATGCTGATCACCGTTGGCCCGTCCAACCCGAAGCTCACCGATGAGCTCGGCGATTCAGTCAATGGTGTCGTTGGCCCGACACAATGGGAAGCCACCATGGCCTACGAAGGACAATGGTTCGGATCGGCCGCTGACTACGCCGCTCTGTACGAGTCACAATGGGGCGAGCCGCCGGTCTACCAGGCTGCTTCGGCAACGGCGTCCGGGCTCACTCTGCAGGTAGCCATCGAACTTGCTGGCACAGTCGACACGGATGCGGTGCGAGCAGCGCTGCATGATATGCAGGTCGACACATTCTACGGCCCGATCGGCTTCGACGAGAGGGGCGTGAACACGTTCAAGCCGATGGGAACGGTGCAGGTGCAAGACGGAGAGATCAATGTCGTCGCACCATCGGCGGCGGCGGTGGCGGAGTTCGGGTACCCCCGCGGCTGAACCCATTCCCCTCTACGTGTGTCCCGACAACAGCGTGTTGTCGGGACACACGTGAGACGATTCGTGTGCCCGGGGCGTTGGTGTCGGACGGTGAAGCCGTCCCGTGGCGCAGGGGTGAACCAGAAGGACCTGCATGAACCAGTTTCTCCAAGCCCTGATCAACGGACTCTCAACCGGCGGAATGCTGACGCTCATGGTGCTCGGCTTCTCGATCATCTGGGGTGTCATGGGAGTGATCAACTTCGCCCACGGGGAGTTCATCATGGTTGGTGCCTACATGGCTTGGTACGCCAACTCAGAATGGGACATCGAACCGCTCGTGGCTGCAGGGCCGATCTTCGTCGTGATGTTTGTCGTTGGATTCGTTCTACAGAAGATTCTGGTGAATCGGGTCATTGATCGACCCCACCTTGTATCGCTTCTTGTCATGTTCGCCGTGTCGATCATCATTTCGAATTCGGTGAAGCTCATCTTCGACGCTGACTTCCGACGGGTGCAGAGTGACATTCAGAAGGGGTTCTGGTCGCTGGGTGACGGTCTCACCGTTCCCCGAAAGGGCACGGTTGTATTGGTCGCGGCGCTGATCATTCTCGTCACCCTGCAAGCTTTCCTAACCAAGACGCGGCTGGGTAAGAGTATTCGAGCAGCAGCTCAGAATCGAGAAGCAGCGCAGATAGTCGGGATCGACATCAAGTGGGTCTACGCATTCACGTTCGCGCTCTGCATCGGGCTGACCGCTGTCGCTGGCGCACTCACCAGTCCGATTATTCCGATCTTTCCTTTCATGGGCGCCCCGTGGACCCTGCGAGCGTTCGTCATTGCTGCGCTGTCGGGTCTTGGCTCGGTGAAAGGAGCCCTCGGTGGCGCTATGGCCTTGGGAATCATGGAAAGCATGGTTGCCACGTACACCCCGGGAGGAATTGGCTCCAACATGGGCGTGATCGTTGCCTTTGGGCTCCTTGTCGTGACGCTGGTAGTTCGGCCCCAGGGTCTGTTCGATGGTCTACGACCGATTGATGCGACGAAGGGCTGACCTGTGAAGACGTCTCAAAAGGCCTGGCTACGAAATGTGATGGCGGTTCTGGGGCTTGCTCTGGTCGTCTATCTGTTCCTGCTGCCATTAGCGCCCGGCACCAAGGACTCAACCCTATTCACCTTCACCCTCACCTTCACGTCGGTGGCAGTCGCCATCAACTGGAACCTCACTGGGGGAATCACCGGGTACATCGACTTCGGCCACGCGGTTTGGTTCGGCATAGGAGCCTACGGGACGGCAATACTCATGTCGCCCCAGTCGGATCTGGTTCCGCAGGAGTGGCCACTCATTCCCTCGGTCATTACCGGAGCTCTTCTGGCTGCGGTGATCGCGAACCTGGTAGGTCGAATGACCATGCGCCTGTCGGGCGCCTACTTCTCGATTGCGATGCTCGGATTCTTCGTGTTCGTACGGGAGGTCATAAGAGTAAGCAGAGGACTGACAAATGGTGGGGTGGGACTGACACTTCCTCCATCGATAAACCGGCCCCTCTGGTTCTACGTCGAACTGGTCCTCGTGCTCCTGCTCATCGGCTTTTCATGGTGGTTGCGTCGTACTCGATTCGGTGCAAGCTTGATCGCTATCCGAGAGGATGAGATCGGTGCCGAGATGCGGGGCATAGATACAACCCGCAACAAGGTGATCGTCTTCACATTCTCGGCCTTCTCGACTGGACTCTTCGGAGGGATGTGGGCCTACCAGAACACGTTCGTCGATCCAGATATCGCGTTCGTTGAGGTACGTACCGTCGATGCAATCATGGGCACGATGCTCGGGGGCCTCGGAACCGTTGCCGGGCCTGTCTTGGGGATGAGCGTGCTCTATTGGCTACGAGAAGTCATCTGGGCCAACTTCTTGGACTACCACCTCATCGTCCAAGGCCTGCTTCTCGGAGCGATCGTGTTGTACCTGCCCAAGGGCCTGATCGGGCTCTTCGACCCGACGTCGCCGTTGATGCGCCGGCTTCGCAATGAGCCTCATTCGACAACCTACGACGACTTGGACTCCAGCTCTGCCCTCGCACCCGACAGCCGTGTAGCCGAGTCGGACGGAGCGGGGGAGAGCACGACCGGCACCAAGGAGGCTCGACAATGACGAAGGTCATCGAGGCAAGAGGTGTCACCCGACGCTTCGGGGGCCTGGTTGCGGTGAACGATGTCGACATCCATGTCGATGATGGGGAGATCGTGGGTCTGATCGGCCCCAATGGAAGCGGAAAGACCACACTGTTCGACTGCCTCAGCAGGGTACAAGATGTCAATGAGGGCACTATCGAGCTCCACGGCACGGACATCACGATCTATCGACCCCACCAGGTCGCCCACCTGGGGTTGGCCAGGACCTTCCAACTTCTTCGGGTCTATCGCGACCTGACAGTGCTCGAGAACATGGAGCTCAGCATCCAGTGGGGAACGTACTCTCTTCTCGACACCTTCCGAAAACCTGATCCCGCCACGAGAGAGCGGGCGGACTACCTCATCGACTTCCTCCTCCTCACGCGCCTGAGAGATGAGCGCGCTGGGAGCCTTTCGGGAGGACAGCGGCGACTACTCGAACTCGGCATGGCTCTCATGTCGGATCCCTCGATCGTGCTGCTCGATGAAGCAATGTCAGGGGTCAACCCGTCATTGGTCGAGATCATCAAGGACAGGATCGTTCAGCTCAACCGGGAGCATGGCAAGTCGTTCTTGTTGGTGGAGCACGACATACGATTCGTCCAGGAGCTCTGCGACCGGGTCGTCGTCTTGAACTACGGGGCTGTGCTCGCAGAAGGCACGCCTGAAGAGATAGTCAACAACGAAGATGTCATCGAGGCATATTTCGGGGCGGACGGCGAGGACGACTGATGGTATCTACGACGCTCAGCCGGCCCTCGACGGAGCGGCCGCTCCTCGAAGTTCAGAACATCTACGCCGGCTACGACCCAACCCAGGACGTACTACGCGGAGTAACCCTTCACGTCAACGAGGGTGAGATCGTCTGCGTTCTCGGGCCGAACGGCGCCGGGAAGTCGACCGTCTTCAAGGCGGTCTACGGGATGCTGCCGGTCAGGGAAGGAAGCGTCCTCTGCAACGGCCGAGACATCACCAACATCAGACCCCAAGATGCACTGAAGACAGCCGGGATAACGATCGTGCCCCAGCTCAGGAGTGTGTTCGCCCAGATGACCGTGCACGAGAACCTCGAGCTGGGTATGTACCTGAGTCGAGACAAGCAGAGGATCGTGGAACGAATCGACTATGTCTACGAACTGTTCCCCCGTCTGGCGGAACGGGCGAGGCAGCAGGTCGGAACCATGAGTGGTGGTGAGCAGAGGATGCTCGAGATAGGGCGTGCTCTCATGTGGGAGCCACGTCTTGTCTTGATGGACGAGCCGTCGGCCGGTCTTGCGCCCATCATCACCAAATCGATCTTCCGTGCCATACGACGCCTGAACGCCGAGATCGGGCTCACAGTGCTGATGATCGAACAGAACGCTCGCCAGGGCCTTCAAGTGAGCCATCGCGGCTACGTCATCGAGCTCGGCCGGCAGACCTACGAGGGTCGTGCGAGCGATCTCCTCGCCGATGAGAATGTAAGGCGTGCGTTCCTAGGGGGCCGCTAGGCATGAGCAGCTGCCACCCTTCGCCCCGCCCCGCCTAGCGGCCGCATGCCCTGGGAGACAAGTCCTCCTCGGAGGATGCGGACAAGTACGGATGGTTGGCAGAATCGGGTGGATGGCGATCGACTACGACAAGATCAGCGGCGACTACGCGACACACCGTCAAGTACATCCGAGGTTGTTGGGCGCGTTGTGGTCGGATGGTGAGCTCACTGAGTCTTCGAGGGTGCTCGAGGTCGGTTGTGGCACTGGGAACTACATCGGTGCTCTCAACGCGGTGATCGGATGCAAGGGGTGGGGCGTCGACCCTTCTGAGGCGATGCTGGAGCATGCCCGTCGTCAGGACGTACCTGTCCAGTTCGGTACCGGTTCATCTGAGCTGCTGCCGTTTCCTGATGGCCACTTCGACCTGGTCTTCTCGGTCGATGTCATCCATCACATAGGCGACCGTCGTGCCTACTTCGAACAGGCACTGCGAGTCCTGGTCGACAACGGCCGTATCTGTACCGCCACCGACTCGCCGTCGATCATCCGAAGCCGCCTACTTGCCCACTATTTTCCCGACACGATCCCTGCTGACCTCGAGCGCTACCCCCCGATCGCTGATCTGGAGGGCGAGATGAAAGCGGCTGGCTTCAGCGACGTCACCCATACGACGGTGGAGGCTCCATACCTGATCACTGATGCTGCCCCGTTCCGGGACCGTGCCTACTCGGTGTTGCACCTGATCGACGACAACGCCCATCAGGATGGCGTCGATCGTATGGTGAAGGATCTGGACAGAAGCCCGATCCACGGAGTGGCTCGCTACCTGCTCCTCTGGGCCGGTGCTCGGTAGACGAGGCATGCGTCGCCAGCCCATACTCGCAGGTCCTCAAGAGAGCGATGCAACGGCGTTGATTGCTTCATCTATGACATCGGCCAGGCTGGTCTGGGCGTTGCTCTGTTGCCAGCGGTCCAGGGCAACGTCGAGTGCGGCGAGACATGACGCGGCTGCTACTTCATCGGCGATGGTTGCCCGTCTGGGGCCGCCTGTGGCGGCGAACGCAGCGGTGAGCTCGGCCCGGTCAACCTGATCCTGTAGCGCGGCGGCACGCCAGATCGACGCCTCGGAGTAGATCAGCCGGAGGCGCCGGAGAAAGAGATCCATGTCCTCGCGGTTGGTCAACGCCACCACGACTGCCTCCTTGAACGCTTGCAGAGGTGACTGCGCCCCCAGGCGTTCCGCGAGCTCAGCATCGACGCTGGCGTCTTGCTCGTCCCAAAGCACGAGTGCCTCTTTGGTGCCGAAGTGTCGGTAGATCGTCGAGGCCGATACGCCGGTGGCTTCGGCAACGGCTTCGACGGTCGTCGCGTCGAAGCCGTCAGTTTCGAACATCGCCACCGACGCGGCCTGAACCACTCGCATTGCCGTCAGTCGGTTCTGCTGGCGAAGTGAGAGCTTGCGGGCCATGCGGCGATTCTAGCCGAGTAACGACAGGTACTGTCGTAATGACAGTGACTGTCAGTAGGATGATGGGGTGCCTTGTTCAATGGAGACCACGCCGATCACCACAGCGACGTCCAAATCACCACTGGAGCGCTTCATCGAGGAACTCGTTGTCGACAGTGTCATCACCGTCGCCATCGTCTGGGGCCTGGTTCTACTCGGTGAACCCCTCCATCACATACTCGTCAGCCCCGTGTTCATCGTCCTCACCGCGTTGGGGATTATCAGCCTGATCGGCAAGACTCTCCGACACAACACAGAAGCGACACCGACAGATGTCTGAACCGGAGGCGTTGGGTACCCGGCTGCCCGGTCGAGAGACAGCCGGGAGTAGTCGCATCATCGGTCTCGACATGGCGCGCGCCTTCGCAATCATCGGCATGGTGATCGTGAATTTCAAGTACACGATGGATGCCGGTGACAACGGGCCACAGTGGCTTCGCTTCTTTGCCGCTCTGTTCGACGGTCGCGCCGCGGCCACATTCGTGATTCTGGCTGGTGTCGGCGCCAGCCTGGGCTCCAGGCGTGCCCGCGAGGGCGGCGACTTGGGGGAGCAGAGGATGGCTCGCGTCACTCTGGCGAAGCGTGCCCTGTTCCTCTTCGTGATCGGCTGGACCTTCTATCTGATCTGGCCCGCTGACATCCTCCACTACTACGGGGTCTACCTTCTCATCGGGTCACTGGTCTTGTTCGCGAGGAGTGACCGCCTGCTGATGCTCGCCGTCGCCGTGGTTGCTGTGTCGTTCGTCTTCATCTCGAGTTTCGACTACTTCGCCAACTGGGATCTCGATGACTTCTCCTACTCAGGCATTGCTACACCCGGTGGGTTCGGTCGCAACCTATTCCTGGACGGGTTCCATCCTGTTCTGCCCTGGGTCGCCTTCTACCTGTTCGGCATGTGGTTGGGCCGGACTGATCTCCGAGACCCGGTTTGGCGGCGGGTGCTGGTCCTTCGCTCAGCCATTGTCGTGTTGGTCACCGAGATCAGCGCCTGGACACTCTTCGCGGCCAAGGGATCCAGCCCCGCCGATATCGACGATGAGAGCTGGCGGTGGCTGTTCTCGGTAGAGCCCATCCCTCCGCTGCCCCTCTACCTGGCAGCAGGCGGTGGGACCGCGGTATTGGTGATCATGGGTTCGATCTGGCTTGGGCAACGGATTCCGGGAGCAGCATCCGAGCCCTTGGTGTCGACCGGGCAACTCGCGCTGACCATCTACCTTGCGCATGTATTCATCGGAATGGGAATTCTCGATGCATTGGACCGCCTCGAGGATCAGACGCTTGCATGGGCCGTCATCACGAGTTTCACCTTCTCAGCAGCAGCCATCGCCTTTTCGTGGGCCTGGCGACGTCGCTATCAACGAGGCCCGCTCGAATGGGTCATGCGCCGCGTCGCCGGCTAGGAACGCTCCTGGCAGACAGGTTCGAGAGGAACGGGGTGTGTTGGTGGACAACTCGGGTTGGCTGATGCCGGTTGTTCTACCAGTGTTGTTGGTCGGGGCAATCGTGGTTCCACATGTGTGGCTTGCACCGGTTGTTGCGGTTCCGGTCTCGTTGGTGGGGGTGGTGGCCGTTGGGCGGTGGTCGAGCTGGCGACAGAGGCCACGCCGGAGTGGTGGGAGTGGGGTGGAACTGGGTCTGCCAGTGAAGGGTGAGTGGCTCGTCCTCAGTAGTCCAGGGACGCGGGTGCCGAGCCATGGCACCCATTTCCTGGCCCAGAGCTTTGCCTATGACCTTGTGACCGCGGATCGTGCTGACGGCTCAGAGGGGTGGTGGCCGCGCCTGGTGTCTTTGCGGGCTCCGGGGTCGTTTGCCGCCTTTGGGCAGCCGGTTGTCGCTCCAGCTGATGGTGTGGTGGATGTCTCGGTTGATCGCTTTGGAGACCATCGTGCCCGCAGTTCGTTGCTTGGGCTCGTGCTGTGGTCGGTGGAGCAGTTCGTTCCACGGTCGTTCATGGGTCTCGGCGGCTTGGTGGGCAACCATGTGGTTGTGAATGTGGGCAGTGCCTGGGTGCTGATGGCCCATCTCGAGCGAGGCTCGCTGGCGGTTGGTGTCGGAGATGTGGTGCGCGAGGGTGACCTGTTGGGTCGGTGTGGCAACTCTGGGAACTCGACGGAGCCACACGTCCATGTCCAGGCAATGGACGCGGTAGACCCGTATGGGGCGCGCCCTGTCCGGATGGTGTTTCGTAGATACTCGGTTCGGGCTACGAACAGATCCCGGGATCTGGTGATCACTGGCGTTCCGAAAACGGGAGAGATCGTCTGCCCTCGCTAGCCCCGACGATTGATGCGAGGTTGGTGTCATCGGGTTGCGCCTCCGCCAAGAAGCCCTCCTGGCCTGGGAAGATATGGCTTGGCGAAGTCGTGTTGTCCGAGTCGAGCACGACGTCAAGGTCGTCTACATCCATGGCAGCGGAGTCGGTACAGGCCGCACCGCCACCCTCGCGGTCGACGGCGAGTTGGTGGCTGAGGAACGGATCGAACGCACCGTTGGGATCATGTGCTCGATGATTGGGAACACCTTCGATGTCGGCGTCGACACTGGCGCTCCGGTTGGCCCCTATTGAGTGCCTGGTCTACGAGGCGAGCTAGGTTGTGCGGAGCTGTTGTCCACGATTGGATTCCGTGCCATGAAGAGGTTCTTCGCGTCAAGTCGATACCTGCTCTTCATTGCGGTCGCTGGCGCCTTCCTCCTCGCCTTGGCGTTATTCATCTACGGAGCGATATTCACCGTCAGGACCCTCTTCGATGCCGCCACCTGGAACGACCTCGATGGAGCGGAGGCCAAGCAACTCATGGCAACCGCCGTCCAGGTGGCAGACGTCTTCTTGGTCGGAACGGTGCTCTTCATCATCGCCCTTGGCCTCTACGCCCTGTTCATCGACGACGACCTGGACCTACCGCCCTGGCTCGAGATCCATGACCTCGAGGACCTGAAATCCAAGCTCGTCAGCGTCGTCATCGTTGCTCTCGGAGTGCTCTTTCTCGGACAGGCGGTGGGGACCGCCAAGGATGCTGGCATTCTCGACATCGGCCTCGGCACTGCGGCCATGGTCGCAGCGTTGACCCTCTTCTATGCCTTGACGGGTAAGAAGTCCCTGTTCGGTCAAGGCAAGACAGAGACACGGTCAGATGGACAGCCAGACACCTAGGCCCGCTCGACCACGGTCCCAAGCCTGCCGGTGAGGTCCCACTAGTCCTACGTGTTGTCGTCTTCCATAGAATCCAGGATCGAGAATTCCTCCTCGACGAGGGACCCGGAACTTGCGGATCACCCGGCTGCTCTGAGCCCGGGCCGGTGGTCTAGGGTGCAGCCATGAAACCACTGGACGGAGTTCGGGTCCTCGAGTTCTCGACCATGATCACCGCGTCGTTCGCCGCGATGATGCTGGCGGAACAGGGCGCACAGGTCATCAAGGTGGAGCCGTTGGAGCTGGGCGATCCCATGCGCTACCTCGGCTCGATGAAGGGCGGGTTCTCCGCTCTGTTCGCCAACTGCAACCGGGGGAAGCAGTCACTCCGCCTCGACATCAAGTCCGACGCCGGCCGGGAGGTCATCGAGAACCTGGCAGCCGAGACTGACGTGGTGCTCTGTAACTACCGGCCGGGTGTGATGAACAGCCTCGGCTTGGGGCCCAATCAGTTGTGCGAGCTCAATCCGCGCCTCATCTACGCCGCCATCACCGGCTTCGGCATCGAGGGACCTCACCGTGATGCGCCGGCCTACGATCCCATCATCCAGGCCCAGGCTGGCTTCGCTGCGGTCCAAGGGCAAGGCCAGGACGGTCCGCAGTTCATGCGCAGCCTCATGTGCGACAAGGTCACCGCCTACACCGCCTGCCACGCCGTGACCACCGCTCTCTACGTGCGGGAGAAGACCGGCCGGGGCGAGAAGATCGACCTGTCGATGATGGACGCTGGGCTCTACTTCATCTTCCCCGACGGCTTCATGCATCAGACCCTGCTCGACGATGACGTCGACCACTCGGCCCCGCTGAGTGAGATGCTCTACGAACTGTCGCCAACCAAGGACGGGGGCGTCACTCTGTCGGCGGCCACCCCGGCCCAACAAGTCGGCCTGCTGACCGCTATCGAGCGCCTCGATCTGTTTGGCGACGAGCGGTTCAACAGCCTGGAGAAGATCATGGCCAACCTCGACGAGTTCCGGGAGGAGTTGGCCCAGGAGATGGCATCGTTCGAGACCGAGGATCTCCTGTCGCGGCTGCACGAGAACGACGTCCCCGCAGCCCGGCCGCTCGGCTATGACGAGGTCCTAGCCCACCCCCAGTACGCGGCCAACGACAGTCTCGATGTGACCACCCATCCTCTGCTGGGATCAATGCATCGGATCAAGCCACCGGCCCGGTTCGGGGGTGAGCGTCTCCAACCGTCGGCCGACAGCCCCGACCATGGGCAGCACACGGCTCGGGTCCTGGCCGACAACGGCTACTCCGAAGACCAGATCGCCGCCCTGGTGGAACAGGGTGTGGCCAAGCCCGCCGACGAGGTGTCGTAGCGCCCTTCTCGGACACCTCGATATCGGCTGGATCGTGATGTGGATCTTCTGCCAGGCGGGCCGTGAAGGCAGGATCGACGGTGTAGCTGGGCAGAGGAAGGGAGAGACCGACGTCCATTCGGGGACCATACTGGACCAGTACTAGCGTCGACGGGTGGGGCAGGAGGCAAAGCGACGATGAGCGCATCAGACCTCGATGGGAGGGTGGCGCTCGTCACCGGAGCCCAGCAGGGCATCGGTCGGGCGGTCGCCGAGGCGATGGCTCGGGCCGGAGCTTCGGTCGTGGTGAACTACCTGGACGACGTCGTTGCGGCCGAGTCCGTCGTGGCCGGTATCCGTGACAGTGGCGGAAAGGCGGTAGCGGTCCAGGGAGACGTACGGAGTCGGGCCGACTGTGAAGGCCTGATCAAGGCCGGCGATGACCTCGGTGGGGTCGACCTGCTCGTGAACAATGCCGGCATCTTCCCCCGGGTCGATTTCCTCGAGCTGAGCGATGACGACTGGAATGCCGTGCAGGACGTCAATGTCCTCGGGGCGTTCCGCTGCCTCCAACTAATGGCTCGGCGGCTTGTCGCCGCCGGCCGACCGGGGGCCGCGGTGAATCTCTCCTCGGTCGCCTTCTTCCGGGAATCGCATCGGGCGGCGCACTACACGGCGAGCAAGGGAGCCATCGTCGGCATGACCCGGGCCGCGGCGGCCGAACTGGCGCGGCACCGGATTCGGGTGAACGCCATCGCCCCCGGCCTGGTTGACACGGCCCAGCCCCGAGACGGGATGACCGAGGAGCAGATCGCCATGGCCAGCGCCCGGGTACCGCTCGGGGCGATGGCCCAGCCGGCCGATATCGCCGATATCGCCGTCTTCCTATGCTCCGACGCCGCTCGCCACATGACCGGCCAAACGATCCAGGCCAACGGGGGGACGAACTTCTCCTGATAACCGAGAAGGCGAGAGGACCTACACCGTTGCATCGTGATGTGGTCGCTCAGATGGTGAGTACGATCTTGCCGGGACCGTGTCCGTGCCCGAAGCGCCGAACCGCCTCGGTGGCTTCGCTGAGCGGGTAGGTCGTGTCGATGATCGGTGCGACGTCGCCTCGTTCGATCATCTCGGTGAGTGCCTCGAGGTTTGCCGTGCCTGCCTTCGCTACATACATCTGGATCTTCTGGCTGACAAAGGGAGAGAGAATCATCGCCGCCGCGATCCGGACGATCGGTCCGAACACTCGCCCGCCACCATCTCCGCTACACAGCACCAAGCGGCCCTTCGGCTCGAGTGCTCGACGGCAGGCCCAAGCCGAAGCGCTGCCGGCGATCTGGAAGACCACGTCGTACCGTTCGCCCCGGTTGGTGAAGTCCTCGGCTGTGTAGTCGATCACGTGATCGGCCCCGAGTGATCGAACGAGCTCGGTCGATCCGGTGCTGCAGACTCCGGTCACCTCTGCACCCATCGACTTGGCGATCTGGACGGCAAAGGTACCGACACCACCGGCGGCACCGACGATCAAGACCTTCTCACCAGGTTGTACCAACGCACGGTCTCGAAGGCCGAGAAGCGCGGTCGCCCCGGCGATAGGGACAGCGGCCGCCTCGGTGAAACTCAACGAAGATGGGGCAGGGGCGAGGTCGTCCTCTTCGGCCAGGGTGTACTCGGCGAAAGTCTCTCCGCACTCGCCGTACACGGAGTCGCCGGGTTGGAAGCGGGTCACGTCGTCTCCTACCGCGACTACCTCGCCGGCCATGTCCAGACCCAGGACCGGTCGCTTCGGCTTGCGAGCTCCCATGCCAGCCACGCGCATGAAATAGGGGTCACCGCGCAGGTCGTGCCAGTCCCAAGCCCCGACCGAAGCAGCGCGCACTCGTACGAGCAGTTGGTCATCGGTCGGAGTCGGGCGGGCTATGTCCCTGAACTGGAGAACGTCCGCCGGGCCGTACTTGTCTCGGACGATCGCCTTCATCGTGGTTGCCTGGCTGGGAACTGGGGTTTCGGTCACGGCGACTCCTCTGGATTCGACGTCAACCACAGCCTCCCACCGAACCTGAAGCAGCATCCAGGGTCAAAGGGCCTCAGAACACTCACCGGCCGCCCGGTGCCAGCACCATCGACGGGCCCGGTATCGCGAATCGAATGTCCGCCGGGAACTCCGCCGACGGCATCGACGTTGGGCTGGCAAGTCACTTCGGACACGGGAGCGAGATGCCAGTGAAGATCGTATGGAGCAACGTTCGGGGATTCGTCCGAGCGTTCCGAGCAGATACCGGCCCCCAACCAGGCCGCCACAAGGGTCATGCGATCGCCCGTACGATCAAACACGGCACGACGCTGTGCGGAGGCAACGCCAACACGGGCTTCGGCAATGTGGCCACCCAACGACGCGACGACCTGATGGTTGAAGCTGCTGAGCGCTACGATGCCTCGTTCAACAAGCGCTGACCGGACCCCTGGCACCTAGATGTGCCTGGCCCCAGTGCGGACCGAGAGCTTGGATCCATCGGTGAGGGTCGTGAGCCACAACACCGACACGATCACCATGCCGGCCACGACGAAGGCGATATTGGGGTTGGCCCACAACTTGAGACCAACCGACAGGGTGATGGCGGTGGCGAACATAGAAGCCGGGCCACCGTGCCAGGGGGTGCGGTCGGCGAGGAGGGCGTTGCGCTCGAACCGAGCGACGACGGACACGATGGCGGCCAGTATCGCCAGCGATGCTGTCATGAGCGGCAGCTTCTGAAGCCACCACAGGCCGGTCCCGACCTCGGCTGTCGGCAGCCAGCCAAGACCGTAGAACAACGCCCCCGCAATGGCGGCCGCCGATAGGTGCCAGAGGTAGACCGACATCGCCATCGAGTTGGCCCCGACGACGGCGGCCCAGGCCCGCTGGCGACGAGCGAGGATGGAGGAGACGGCTGGGGCGAAGGCCAGCGCGGTTGCGGAGTAGGCAGCACCGAAGAGCATCAGAGCCAGCGAGGGGGGATGGGTCGGCGAATCGACGACACCGGGGAAGTGGACCATGGCCATCGGCCAGGGGCCGAGCGCCACCGCGCCAATAGCCAGGGCCCACAGGCCGACGGCGATAGCGGCTAGTTGGCGGCCCGTGGGTAGAAGCCCGTCGCGCCAGGCGAAACCCATCACCTGGAACAGGAGCCAACCGAGCACCCAGTTGGTGTAGGGAAGGTAGTGCAGCAATCCGGACAGGTCGGCGAGTCGGATCGCCTCCAGAGCGGCGAAGGCGGCCAAGCCGGCACCGGCAACCAGGACGGGCAAGCGGCGGAAGAGGGGGAGTAGGTAGGGGGCGATGGCGGTGTCGATCGTGTAGTTGGCCAGGAACCAGAGGGGGATGGCTGCTCCGATGGCACCGGCGGCCAGGAGGGGGGTGAGCCCGGTGCCGGCCACGGCGTCGAACATGGTGCCGAAGACCAACAGACCAAGCCAGGTGGCAGCCAGAACCATGGCCGGGCTGACCATACGGCGCAATCTGGCCACCACCCAGTCCTGATCTCGTCCATTCCGTGCCGCCGAGGCGTCGAGCGACATGGCACTCGAAAATCCACCGACGACGAAGAACAGGGGCATCACCTGGAACAGCCAGGTGACCCATCCCAAAGAGGGCTGAAACGTCAAGGCGTTGCCGGTGATGAGCCCCCCTTCATCGTCTCGACCGATGGCGATGGCCATCCAGTGTCCGGCCGCAACCGCCCCCATGGCCACCGCTCGGTAGGCGTCGACCGCACGATTGCGGTCACTCTTGGCTGCGGCGGCCAGATCGGTGAGGCTGGTAGCCGCGGGGGACGTGAGCTGGGTGTTCATGGCCCCAATTGAGCCAGAATACGCGTCATCCGTCTGTGCTGGGTTCCCCCCAAACCCCACTAGGGGGCACTCAGCCCATTCGACGGTGCCGGTGGTCTGTCCAGGTGTCGTGATCCGAAGATCGCCAAGTTGGCTCGATGAGGATTGCGACAGTCGAGGCGGCGACGGTTACCGACCCGACCGTCCTGGGCCGGGCCTCTGGCGCCACCTCATCGTTGCCTGGGGGCTCATCGGCCGGAGGTCCGGCGGGGGTGCTCGCCGACTTCATGAATCCACTGGCCGAGCGGGCCGGCCACCAAGGGCAAGGGGCCCGCTTCGCGCCTCCGTGGTCCGACGCTGTCTGGTCACTGATCGGCGGCCGCTCGGATCGTCCACCGGTTCCTTGCTACGCCACTGGCTTCGACGTCGACGGGTATCGCGAGCTCGGGTTCGAGGCGTTCAAACTCCTGTGTCCGTGGGGGCCCGATCTCGAGCTCGCGGTGGCAGAGGTGGAGGACCTCGTCGGCTCGACCCGCAACCAGATCGGCGCCGACGCCCCCCTGATGCTCGACTGCTGGGCTGTCAACGACGCCGACCGGGCCATTGAGCTCGGTCGGGCTCTGGACCCGTTCGACCTCGGGTGGCTTGAGGACTACCTCTACCCGGAGGACTGGCCCGGGTACCCTCGGGTCCGGGCCGCTCTCACCGGCGCCGTACTGGCCGCCGGTGAACGGTGGTACACCGACCGACCGTTCGACCGAGCCGTCGAGGAGGGCTGGGTCGACGTGGTCCAGCCCGATGTGCTGTGGGTCGGCGGGGCGACCCCGACCATCCGGATCGCGGCTGCAGCGGCGACCGCCGGGACCCGCCTGGCCGTCCACTGTGGAGCCAATGACGCTTTCAGCCAGCACCTGGCCTACCGGCTGCCTGGCAACGAATGGGCTGAGCTGTACCTCGGTCCCGAGGCGCCGCCCGGGACCTTCGGCTCCCACCGTTTCACCCCGGGCATGGCCCTGCCGGTCGACGGCCAGTTGACCCCGACCGCTGAGCCCGGCTTCGGCATTGCTCTGACCCTCGACGACCTGCATCGGGCCACCAGCTGACTGCGGCCCCTGCGGATCGAACGACTCCAGCAAGCGCAGCAACCTCATTGGGCGCACCAAGCTGTTGCTGATTCAAGAATCACACCAGACGGGCGATGACGCAGCTCGGTCATCATGACATCGTTCAAAGAGGCGCAGTTAGCAGGAGAATGCCTTGAGCCTCATCGAGTCGGCCCTGGTTGCAACCTTGATCGTGACGTATGTGACGATGTTGGTGATCCTCGGACTGACGACACTGTTCAAGGGTCGTGTGGTGCTGTTCGTGATTGGCTTCGTTTTCCCGGTTCTCTGGATCGTTGGGGCAATGATGCCCCCCAAGTTGGGCGACGATGAGAAGTGGCTCGGCGCCGAGCGGCAGCGTTTCGACGATCAGCCGATCTTGGAGCCATTCGGGTCATTCGAGCCGTGAGCTCGATCCAGTTTGTCCTCCTCTAGGGGGCGATGGTTTCGCTGCGTCTATCGATCGGTGGTGTCGGTGGTGTCGGCGGCCAGCAACGTGGCTTGGTCCGCTGGGTACCCCAGGAGGTCGATCAGTACTTCACTGGTGTGCTGACCTAGCAAGGGCGCAGGCCGGCGCAGTCCGTTCGCTCCGTTCGTGAGTCGCCAGGGGATACCTTGCACCACCCGGCGTCCCACCGCGGGGTGATCTGGACGCTCGAGCATCCCGAGAACCTTCAGCTGGGGGTCACCGCTCCAGAGGTCGATCGGCGAGAGCGACGGGAACGCGGCCACACCCACTGCCTGGAGGACACGGCACGCTTCCCAACGATCGAGTCCAGTGGTCCAATCAGAGATTGCCTCGTCAAGCGCTTCCTCATTTGCTTTGCGGGCCTCGATGGTTCCGAAGCGAGAGTCCATTCCAAGGGCGGGATCGACTACCTCGCACAGCCGTGCCCAGGAGTACTCATCGGGACAGGCAATGGTCACCCACCGGTCCACACCAGCTGCGGGATAACAGTTGTGGGGAGCCCACACAGGATCATGGTTGGCCGCAGGTCCCGGGGACACGCCGTTGGCTTGGTAGGCCATCCACAGCTCCCCCAACGTCGAGGCAACGGCCTCGACCATCGCGACATCGATGCGGGCCGCAACACCAGTTCGACGACGGGCTGTCAGAGCTGCCACCACCGCCCACGCTGCGGCCAAGCCCGAACCAGGGTCACCTATCGCGATGCCGGTTTCCAGGGGTGGGCCGTTCTCATAGCCGTTGGCCGAGTAGAGACCCGAAGCTGCTCCACCCGCCGGGCCGTAGGCCATGTAGTCGGTGGAGGGACCGGTCTGGCCATATCCGGAGATCGACGCAACGACTAGATCGGGGTTGATCGTACCCAGCTCCTCGGCGCTGAAACCCAGGCGCGACATGGTTCCTGCTGCGAAGTTGTCGATGACCACGTCGCTGGCCGCGATGAGTCGCCGCACAACCTCGCGCCCCTTCTCGCTGGCGAGGTCGATGCTGACACTGCGCTTGTCGGAGTTGTATCCGTGGAAGAGACCTGAAGTGTCGGATGTGAGCGGAAGATCTGGCGGATTGAAGGGAAGGCGACGAAACAGGCAGGGGTACTCGGGCGACTCGAGCCTAATCACGTCGGCGCCAAGGTGGGCCAGGTACTGAGTACAGAGAGGGCCCGCCCATATCCAGGTGAAGTCACAGACCCGGATCCCCTCGAGCGGCCGATCAGTCGGGGCGCCCTCTATCGAATCGTCGGCTGAGGCGGGGCGAGGGATCCAGCCTTGACCATCGTGCTCACCCGGTGAGGGTGCCGCTCGCCTCAGCCTCCACCAATCCTGATCCAGCCGGAAGCCAGGGCCCGGCAGTCGTAGCCCGTCCGGAGAATCCACGAAGAAGTTGCGCTGCTCCATCTGTGGATCGTGATCGAGGTCAGCCATGGTGTTGACTGGTGTCACGCACACACCAGCAACCTGACCTGAGCGGTAGAAGTCGGTGACCGTTTGGTTGGCTACCCAGTCCGACAGGTAGAGATGCAACAGGTCGGAGTTCTCCCGCCGTGCTCCGTTGTCGCCGAAGACTTCCATATGCGCCCACTCGGGATCCCCCATCACCCTGACCAGGGCCTCCCACTGGGCTTGTTCTGGGCAGATGACCTGCACGAGGCCATCTGAGCAACGAAAGATACCCCACGGAGCTACCGCCTTGTCCCCGAGGCGCGACGCGTCGGACCCGAGGTACGACGCCCCAGCTGGAGCTCCTTCGGTCATCTTCGTCGCGGCGGCGAACATGGAGAAGTCAACATGCTCTCCCTGGCCGGTCCTTTCGGCCCGATCGAATGCGGCCAGCACAGCTGTGGCTGCGACCGTGGCGACATTCAGGATGGCGTGGTGACCGGGCGCCTTCAGCGGCGGGAGCTTGACATCCTGGGCGGCACTGGGCGAGATGAACCCCCAGCTCGAACCATGGATCAGTGTGAGCTCCTCAGCCGCATAGTCGGCGTAGGGACCCGTCATCCCGAACGGGGTTATCGACCCAACGACCAAACTCGACGAGAGCGCCGCCAGGTCGTCGTATCGGAGACCTTGGCCCAGGGCCTTGGCAGGAGGACAGTCGTGGAGGACGATGTCAGCCTCGGCCACGAGATCGGTGGAAGCGGCAAATGGGCGGCGCATCGATCGTTTGCTGGTGTTCAGCCAGCGGTGGATCTCGTGTGGACGATTCCGCACACGGTCGCCATCGTCCTCCAGCCGGATGACATCTGCACCCAGGTCGGCAAAGAGTTTGCTGGCCCAGGCCACCCCGACACCACCGGCTACCTCGATGAGCCGAACGCCCTCTAGCCCTTGGCGGTCCTCCACGCCGTACCCCTCTTCATTGTCCGGTCGGGCTAGTCGTAGGAGGACAAGCCGCCGCTGACGACACCTTGCTGACAGCAGTCAACAAGCTCAGCCGGTCGGGGCAGAATAGCAGACACGTACCACTGACCTTTGAGCTGAGAGACGATCTCAATGGTTCGGCCCACGCCTACCGGCTGTCTCGCGCCCTTGATCGTGCTGTCCGATCACGGTTGTGACCGACTCGACAGCGCGGTGCGGGTGTCAGGCTTGTCGTTGATAGATATGCGTCATCTGACACCGCACGGATCGGTTTCCAAATCGCTGACGTGCTCACCTCGATTGGTGATGCGGCCGACGCCCTCGATGAACCCAGGGAGCACCATGACTACCGACATCACCATCACGGGCACGGGTGTTCCTATCCCGGCCCCCGGGGTCGCCGGCCCCGGGGTGCTTGTCCGTCACAACGATGTGCTCATGCAGTTCGACGTTGGCCGAAACACCCTGGGCCGACTGACCGAGATCGATGTCGATCCTCAAGACCTCTCGGCGGTGTTCGTCTCCCACCATCACAGCGATCATCTGGTGGGGCTAGTCGATCTGGTGATGACACGATGGGTGATGCATCACGCCGACCACAAACAGCTCACCATTGTGGTTCCTCGTGGTCCTTCGTTGTCATATGTCGAGTCGATGCTCGATCCTTGGGACGACGACATCACCGTTCGGATGGAACATGTCGGCCGTGACGACCGTCCTAGCCCGATGGTGCGTGCATTCGATGCCCCCAGCACCCCCACTGAGATCTGGGCCGAGGGCGACGTGAGCGTTCTCGCCGTCACGGTGCATCATGAGCCAGTCACCCCCTCAGTTGGCTTTCGAATCGAGACCCCTGATGGAGTCGTCGTCATTTCCGGTGACACGAGGGTCTGTGACGAAGTCGGCGAGCTATCCAGGGGCGCCAGTGTCGTGGTTCATGAGGCGATGCGGACCAATGTGATGAGGCACTTCTTCGGAGTGGCGCCCCAACTCCAGCAGATCTCTGAGTATCACGCCGACACCGTGGAGCTCGGCGCGATGGCCGAGCGCGTCAAGATCCCCCATCTCGTCTTGACCCACCTAATCCCGTTTGTCACGACAGATGCTGATCGCCAGGGCTTCGCCGACGACCTGGTAGCAGGGGGGTACACCGGGCAGGTGACAGTGGCACGCGACCTGACGACCATCACGATCTGAGTCAGCCCAGGTGTTGTTCAATGGCACCCTCCAGCTCTCGTGGGTGGAATCCCCAGGGGCCGAGCCCCCCGGGTGGTTTGGCTGCGCCAGGTCATACAGCTTCTGCCACTCGACCTCGGCGTCGCGGAACTGCTTCAGTGTCTTGATGGTGTCGAACACCGTCTCTTCGTTGAGTGGTCTTCTGTCTGGCAGTCGGAAGTCGGGCCTACCCGTTCTTCAGTTCTTCGGACCATGATCTGTAGAAGTCCTCGATGGGCTTGAATGCGGGATTGTCTTCGAAGACCTTTCGCGTCTCGACTGCTATCTCGTCATTCGACTTGCCCATATCCCAGATTTCCCCTTGGGGTTGGGCGGCATGCCAAGGGGAGTCACAGAAGATCTCGAGGGTGTTTCCCTCGGGGTCATCGAAATAGATCGACCAGGCATTTCCGTGGGTCAACGGAAGGCGGTTGCCAATCCGGTCGTCGGCATCGAGGCGGGCGTCCATCTCCTTCACTTCGTCGAGAGTGTCGACCCGGAGAGCGAAGTGGTGCACCGAGTTGGGTGGGTTGTCGTCTCGGTGCTCGTCCACGAAGGCGAATTGATGGTGATCGGACTCGACCTGGCTCAAGAACACGATTTCCCCGCCGCCGGGGCCGGGGAACGGGCCACGATCGGTGATTCGGAAACCGAGCACCCTGGTGTAGAAATCGAGCATGTTCTCCATGTCTCGAACGAGGACGGCGGCGTGTGACCAGCGCAGTTGCATATTCAAATCCTTTCAGGAACAGCTGTGGTTTGGACTACAAGGGGCATGAAATGGGGGACAGGTGATGGCGTGGCTCAGCCCTCGCCACCGTGTCGAGGACGGGTTTGTGTCATGTGGTGCTTCTCTCAGTACCGTCCGGTGTCGTGATCTCTCGGGCTAGCGCTCTGAGGGCCTGTTGAAGCAGCCGGAATAGCGCGCTCACGTCAGCTGTCTCCGGATCGATGTGATGGGCGATGAAGGCGCCGTCGGCAAGAGCCAGAAAGAACTCCGTGAACTCATCGAGCAGCTCGGCAGGTAGCTCGTCGGTGACCGGCTCGATCAGTGCTACGACGAATTGGCGAAGGTCGCGGCGAGCCCTCAAGCGCACGCGACGAATCGCGGCGAGCGACAGATGATCCACCTCGCGGCGCTCGAGGGCGATCAGGAGCAGCAAGCGCAGGAACTCTGGATGCTCCTCCAGCATTGCCGCCGTTGCCTCAGCAGATGAATCGGGATGCGGCAAAGCGTCGTGCCATGCACGGGCGCCCTCCTCCACAACAGCAGCCAGCAGAGCCTCCTTGCTCTCGAAGTGCCAATAGATCGATCCTGAGAGCAGCCCTGACTTGCGGCTCACCGCGGCGATGCTCGTGCCGGCATAACCACGCTCCGCCATCAGCGCGGCCGCCGCCTCGACGATCTTTCGGCGGGACTCGGCTCCCAGCTCCTTGCGGCGCGAGAGCTTGCGTGCGGTATCGGTCATGTCGAGATCCCCGCCACGCACAGGACTCGTACCTGGGCTGGCCTGGCGCACCACCAAACTTCGGGGTCGCGCTCCTCGGAGCCCAGGCAACCCTCCCGAGAGATCGGCGACATCATGGTTGGCCTCCTGCCTACACCAGGAAGTTGGGAGCCCCGGCGTCGGGGTGCAACTCAACAAAGCCATAGGTCAACGAAGCAGCCTCGGGGTTGTTGAAGGCATGGTTGCGCATGGCGTGGATGTCACGGAAGTAGCGCTGCATGGGGTTGTCGAGGAAGATGGCATGGCCACCACTTCCGGCGTAGAGGGTGTCGACCGCTCGCACACAGCGCTGCACGATATTGGCGGCGATCCATCGCCCCTTGGCCCGGAAGTCCATCGGGATCGTCTCACCACCTTCCACGTACGCCCAGGCCGTCTCCCAGTATGAGGTCAGGTCGGCCCGGGCCGCATCGATCTCAGATACCGCAACCGCGACGCGCTGTTGGGCGAAGGGATCGTCGGCCACCTTGCTGCCTCCGAGGGCAGAGACCTTCTCGCGGATGTAGGAGCGGTGGTAGTCCAGAGCACCCTGGGCTGCGCCGATCGCAGGAGCCGTGATAGCGAAGGCGAAGACCATGAAGAAGGGGAGTCTGAAGCTGGGGCCGGTGTTGACCTCCTGGCCGGGGTTGGCGATGTTGAAGGCCTGGGCGAAGTTGTGAGTACGGTGCTCGGGCACGAAGCCGTCCTCGACAACGATCACCTTGCTGCCGGTTCCGGCCAGGCCGCACACGTGCCAGTCATCATCGATCAGATAGTCGGTTCGTGACACCAGGAACGCTCGCATGTCGGGAATGCCTTCGTTGTTTGGCACCATGCCGCCAAGGAGCGCCCAGTCAGCCGGATCACACCCACTCGAGAAGGGCCAACGGCCCGAGAGCCTGAAGCCACCGTCGACACGCTCCACCTTGCCAGTCGGCGCGTAGGCCGAGCTGGTCTGGATGTCGGGGTCGTCGCCCCAGACATCTGCTTGGGCCTGATCGGACATGAGGCCGAGCTCCCAGTTGTGGACGCCGAGCACGCCCAACACCCATGCGGTGGACGGGCATGCCTCGGCCACCTCGGAAATGGCCTGGAAGAAGGTCAACGGGGTGAGCTCATAGCCGCCATACCGAGCCGGTTGGAGACAGCGGAACAAGCCCGCTTCCTTGAACTCTTTGAAGGTCTGCTCAGGGATTCTGCGCCGGCGTTCGCATTCCTCGGCGCGGTCGCGAACCGCTGGAAGGAGGGCGCGCACTCGATCCATATATGTGTCGTGATCCATGGGTCGGCCTCTCTCGACGTCAATAGTTCTTGGGAGTTCGACCAAGAACCTAGCTATGCTCGAACTCCTGGTCAAAGTCGAGGGATAGTGGGCAACTTCGACGATTTGGGGGCTGACCGACGATCGATCCCAGTAGGCCGTCATGCCAGTTGCCGACCACCGAGCACGATCGGCCAATCCGACCCCCGTGCTCGGTGAGGTCACGGAATGACCGTTTGTGGTGTTCAGCCAGCGGTGGATCTCATGTGGACGACGAGTGGGTGAGAGCGGTCAACGATGGCGAGTGAGGTTGGTCAGGATGTCTTGGCTTGGGGTGAAGTAATAGCTGCTCGACTGGGCTGTCGAGAACTCGATCAGCCGGTCGTGAGGCCCGTCTGAGTTGTCGAACATGTTCTTGAGCATGTTGTCGATCTTGTCGAGCTCATCGGTGAAGCCGAGGAACATCAGTCCTGACTCGGTGCTGTCACCGTAGGGCACAGAACGGCGGTAGATCTCGATCTCATTTCCTTGGCCATCTTCCATGACAACTCGGGCGATGTGGGCGTCGGCCGGTAGCTCATTCTCCGCGAGCTCGACCGAGTCAGCCTTTGTTCGTCCGATGATCCGCTCTTGCTCGGATACGGGCAGCGCATGAAAGGTGTCGAGATCGTGGACCCACCTCTGCACCAGCAGAACACTTCCACCCTCACCTGGCTGACCCTGGTTGATCACGGCGAGTTGGCGCCCCTCATCGGCGGTCGGGTTCTCGGTACCATCGATGAATCCAGTGAGATCACGGTTGTCGTGATAGACGAATGCTGTTGTGTCACCGACGATCTCGCCAACCCTGGTCAGGGTTCGACGAAGGGCGAGGGCCGAATCGAACACATCGCCCTGATCGTGACCATGGATCCAGACCGACAAGTCGTGTTGGGTGGCCCGAGCCGTTCGGGGTTCGTTGCCAAGTGTTCGAAACGACCGAAAACCGATGGGGGTTTCCAGGTCGAGGCGCTCGGCCAACGTGTGTCCGAAGCCCACCACGATGTGCCCTTGGTCGGCTTCGCTATCGGTGATCGTGGCGAGAGCCTCCGCCAGACCATGCTGGATTGTTGGGGCATCCGCCTCCGCTGCGACGTCATACTCCTGGATCCGGTGCGCCGTGGTTCCCTCGACGAAGATCCCAGATTGGGGAATGCTCATAACGCACGACCCTAGCTCGCCACGACACCTCCCTCCGAGGGGCACCATTCGAAGTGTTGGACGCTGGGGGGTCGTTCATTGGACAATGGCTCGAGGAAGCGCTCACGTTCAAGCCACCACTGGCAGCTCAGATTCTCGACGCCCCCGATTGAGCTACATATGACTGACAGCCGAATCATCGTCCGCCAGCCGCTCACTGGTCCTGCGGTATGGCGCGGTCCAGACTTGGAGCCGGTCGGTTTCCTCTACCAGCTTGACGACTCTGAGCAGGCGGAGTTCGAGGACCTCCGGCGCGATCTCGTCGCCCGAGGCCTCGGGCTCGGGGCCATTGACGCCGAGTCCACGCCGTTGCCGGCCTTGGCTGAGCCGATCGCCGATTGGGTCAACCGGCTGGAGAGCGGTATCGGATTCGTGGTGATCCGCGGCCTCGACATCACCGACTGGTCCGAGCGTGAAGCCGGGCTCGTGTACTACGCCCTGGGCCGGCAGATGGGCCGGCCGGTCAAGCAGAACGCACAGGGACACCTGCTGGGCCATATTCGCGATACCGGCAAGGACATCTTCACCGACACGAGCGCCCGCGGTTACCAGGTCAGAATCGCCTTGCCGTTCCATACCGACACCTCCACCGACCTGCTCGCCCTGTTCTGCCTCCATGGAGCGAAGCAAGGAGGGGTGAGCGGACTGGCATCCCTCCAGACCATATACAACGAGGTGCTTCACCGCCGGCCCGACCTGATCAACACGTTCTACGAACCGTTCAACTTCGACTGCCGCGACGAGGAACATCCCGACGGCGGCCCGTTCTATACACGGGTGCTCGCTTCGGTGACCGACGGTCGCCTCTCACTGCGACACAACTCTGGCTACGCCCGCTCCGCGGCACGACGTTTCGACGAGTGTCCGCCGCTCACCCCTCATCAGGATGAGCTTCTCAGCCTGGTCGATGAGCTCGCTGGTGATCCCGAGATTCACGCCAGCTTCATGCTCGACGACGGACTCGCCCCTGCCTGAGCCTGGCCATGGGGTCTTTCGAGTTGGGAGTGGAGTGATCGGCCGTGAGGCTCGGGCGCGGGCCTACCCTCGGTGAGGCGCCCTGCTATGAGATGAGCCGAGTGTGGATACGTCCACCTGAGCGGATCCAGGCAGCCTGATCTCCACGGTCCCTGATGGGGGCGAAGTCGATCAATGACCCCACCATGTTTGCCGGTGCGGTCACGACACCATGGCGGGAGGCGTACATCACTGCTCGTCGACTGGGTTCCGGTGGCGGTTGCCATTCACCTGGTGAGACAGGGTGGCGGTCGGTTCTGAGCTCCAGTTCGGCGCCATCGACCGTCACGGTGATATTGCCAAATGCCCCCGTATAGCGGCCAGTGATCGCCGAGGTGTCCGGTGTTGACATCGGAGAGGGGTTGACCCAAGGCTGGCCGCTGACATGGCCGATGAGGCGCTCGGCGACACCGCTGCACAGAGCAGTACCGGAGGTGGAGTTGGTGAGGATGACGGCAGCGAGATCGAGCTCGGGGCAAAACATTGAGTATGAGCAGTAGCCAGCGGTGAGGCCCCCGTGGCCGAACACGGTCGCCCCCGGATGGACGCGAATGGCCCAGCCGATGCCCTGGCCCATTGTCGGGTTGTACCGCGGGACGTGATCGGTGCACATGGTCGAGCGTGTTGAACGACTCAGCGGCAACCCGTCTTCGGTCCCACGGTCGAGCCAGCACCGAAGCCACCGGAGGAGATCGTTGACAGTCGAGATCATGCCGCCAACGGGCAAGTCGATCGGCGAAAGGGCCCATCCTGGTTGCCAGCCCGCACCGTCGTAGAGGGGCGACACCTCCCCGCCGGCCGAGACATGGCGCATGGCGACCCTATGCAGGATCGCCTCATCGGCATCGACGGCGGTGTGGGCCATGTCGAGTGGTTCGAGGATGCGCGACCGTAGGACCTCGACGTAGGGCTTGTCGGTCAAGTTCTCGATGACTCTCCCCGCCAACGCATAGCTGACGTTGCCGTAGGTCCATTCCGTGCCCGGTGGAACCAGCTGGCACAGATCCGACAGTGCGGCTGGAACGTCAGCCAGCTCGCCTTGTGGTATCGGATGGACCAGTAGATGATCACCATCCCAGCCCGTCGTGTGGGTGAGTAGCTGCCCGATGGTTATGTCCTGGGCGTCGTGATGGTTCGGTACCGCCAGGTCGGGCACGTGAGTGATGACGGGGTCGTCGAGGGAGACCGAACCGTCTTCGACTAGTCCCATGAGCAGGGTTGCGGTGAACGGTTTCGACATGGATGCAATCTGGAACAGTGTGTCGCCGTCCACTGGCAGGGGATGATCAATATGTGTGATCCCCTGGTTCACACCGATGGTGTCGCCACCAAGGTCGGCCCCGAAGGCGACCCCCGGCACGGCGAACTGCTCGGCCAGCTCGGCGATGTCAGCACTGATCAGACTGGTGAGATCATCAACGTTGACGCCTGGTTCCATCTTGTGATGGTAGTCCTAGATCCAGCGACCAGGATCGCCTGGGTGGGTAGCAAGCGACCTATCGCCCATCAGGGCTTCGGCGGCCCTCCGACCAACTACGACGAGCGTGCGTTACTAGTCGGCGGCGATCACCGGACCCCCTTGATCCGATCCTTGGATTGCGCACGATCTGGACGACGTTCGCCCGAATCATGCTCCAGCGGCGAGCACGTGGAGGACGAGCAATGTGTCACGCATGGTCTAGGCGGCCCAACCGTGACGGGTCAGGTGGCGAGCCATGAAAGCTGCGACTTCGCAACCGCATGCCTGGTGGTCGCAGTCTCCAGGGCCAGTACCACCGCCAACACCGATCGACGCTGTTGGCGTGGTTGGGGAGTGTTCGATCCTCCGTTCGATGAGGTCGTCGGGCACGGGAAACCATGCCCCCTGGAACACTGAACCGCGCACCCGGATCGAGCCCAGGTCAGTCGGATCTACCTCATATGGATCATCGTCGATCACGGTGAGGTTGGCGATCTTGCCGACGGTGATGCTGCCGAGGTCATGTTCACGTCGCCAGGAGTACGCGGCTCCGATTGTGACGGCCTTCAGCGCATCGTGGATGGGGATCCGTTGCTCGGGCCCGACGACGCGACCACCAAGGGTGAGACGTCCGGCTCCCCATCCGGCCATAGCCAGAGGATCGGACGGGCACATCGGGAGATCGGAGTGGTAGGAGAGCGGGATTGATTCCCGGACGACTGACCCGGATCGGCTCATCACCTCGGCTCGTTCAGCTCCGAGGCCGACCTCGGAGAACTTCTCGGTGAAGCCGATGGGGTAGTAGGGGTTGATCGAGACGATGGCTCCCAGATCGGCGATGCGGGAGATCTGCTCGTCATTCGAGTTCATGAAATGGACGAACACCGTGCGGTGGTCGGCCCGTGGGTTGCGTCTCTGGGCGTCGGCCAGCACCTCGAGGATCACCTCGACACCCAGATCGCCGGTGACATGGATGTGGATCTGCCAGCCGGCATCCCAGTACACATCGAAGATACGGCGAAGCTCGTCGGGTTCCATCAGCCACTCGCCGTGGTGGTCAGGATCGGGTGCGCCGTCATGGTCGACATAGCCGTCAATCATCTGCATGAGCTGCGAGATGCCAGCGCCATCGCAGAACAACTTCACCTGACCTCGAACGACGTGGACCTTGCTCGTTCCGGCGACGCCTTCGAGCTGGCTCTCGGCATCAGCCAGCACCCCCTCATCGGGGATACCTTTCGCCGACTGGGTGCGGCCATCGATCATGAACGTGCTCATGAACGGCACCTCGTCGGCCCCGAGGACCTCCTGATAGATCTCCCACGGTTCTACGGACCAGGCGATCCCGGGTTCGTTGATGGCAGTGACGCCGTTCATGTGGAGGTACTCGATCATCTGGG
>JAAETV010000085.1 GCA_024227975.1 Actinomycetes bacterium | reverse complement strand
CGCCTCGTTTATTCCGGACGCCCGGTGCCTTGCCATTGCTTCGGCGGTTCTTCGACCGAGCCGGTCTCGACCCTCTCCCTGGTCCGCAATGGTTGCCTGTTGGCCTTGGCGGCGATGGCAACCGTCGGCTGAGCGTTGCCTGGCGATTCCGTCCGAAGGTGAGCACAATGGGGCGATGACCAATGACCGGCAGTGGGGATTCAGGACACGAGCTCTGCACGCCGGGGGTATGCCAGACCCGACGACGGGGGCCAGAGCTGTCCCCATCTATCAGTCGACCAGCTTCGTATTCGAAGACACCGCCGATGCCGCTGACCTGTTCGCCCTGCAGAAGTACGGCACGATCTACTCCCGCATGTCGAACCCGACGACGGCCGCCTTCGAAGAGCGAATGGCCAGTTTGGAGGGGGGCATAGGCTCGGTTGCCGCTTCCAGCGGGCAAGCAGCTGAGTTCCTGGCCGTCACCACCCTGGCCGGGGCCGGGGATCACCTGGTAGCGGCGGCCGGCCTCTATGGCGGCACCCACACCCTGTTCGGGACCACCCTGGCCCGGTTCGGCCTGGAGACGAGCTTCGTCGACAACACCTCGGTCGATGCCTTCGCTTCCGCCATCAATGACCGGACGAAGCTGCTCTACACCGAGGTCATCGGCAACCCGTCGGGAGCTGTTGCTGACCTGACGGCCCTGGCCGACGTAGCCCACAGCCACGGCCTGCCCCTGGTGGTCGATGCCACCTTCGCCACCCCCTACCTGTGCCGACCGATCGAGTTCGGGGCCGACATCGTCTTGCATTCGGCAACCAAGTTCCTGGGGGGTCACGGAACCAGCATCGGGGGTGTGATCACCGAGGCCGGGACCTTCGATTGGTCGGCGTCGGGCCGATTCCCCCGCTTCACCGAACCGGTAGCCACCTACAACAACCTCCAGTGGCACGACAATTTCGGCGAGTACGCATTCTGTACCGCCTTGCGGTCCGAGCAGCTCCGTGATGTCGGCGCCTGCCTATCCCCGTTCAATGCCTTCCTCCTCCTCCAGGGGGTAGAGACCCTGCCCCAACGGATGGACAACCATGTGACAAACGCCAAGGCGGTAGCGGCCTGGCTGTCGGGCGATAGCAGGGTGTCGTGGGTGGCCCATGCCGACCTACCCGACTCCCCATATCACGACCTGGCCGCCAAGTACCTGCCCAAGGGGGCGGGCGCCATCTTCACCTTCGGGCTCAAGGGCGGCCGCAAAGCGGGTCAGGTCTTCATCGAGAACCTCCAACTGGTCAGCCACCTGGCCAATGTCGGCGATGCCAAAACCCTGGTCATCCACCCCGCTTCGACCACCCATCAGCAGCTGACCGACGATCAACTCGACGCCGCGGGAGTGGGGGTCGACACGGTACGCCTCTCGGTCGGGTTGGAAGATCTGGAAGACATCATCTGGGATCTCGACCAAGCTCTGGCTGCGGCCGCCGCCGTTGCCGGTGGGTGACGGATCCCGAACCGATCGCGAACAGTGAGAAACCATGACAACTACCGATGAACAATCCACCAGTCCCAGCTGGAGTCCACCCAGTGCCGCTGAGCGGAAGCGGATTCTCGACGCGACCCGCTCTATTGCCATCGTCGGGGCCTCGTCGAATCCGTCGCGGGCCTCCAACTTCGTCATCACCTACCTCAAGTCGTCGGTCTGTGACTTCGACCTGTACCCGGTCAATCCCCGCGAGACCGAGATCCTCGGCCTCCAGGTCTACCCGTCACTTGCGGACCTCCCGGTGGCCCCCGACCTGGTCAGCGTGTTCCGCAAAGCTGAGGATTGTCCACCCATCGCTTCCGAGGTTGTCGAGGCGGGAGCCAAGACCCTGTGGCTGCAACTCGGCATCTCCAACGACGAGGCAGCCAGGATCGGATTCGAGGCCGGTCTCAATGTGGTCATGGACCGATGCGTCAAGATCGAACACGCCCGGTTTGCCGGCGGGCTCCACCTGGCCGGATTCAACACCGGGGTGATCAACAGCCGCCGCCACTAAGGGCACCCGACGCTGACGGATCGGGCCCGATTCCCGATACAAAGGGAACCTTCATGGCGACTCCATCAACCAAGATGCTGCTCGGACTGGCCGTCGGCGCCCTATCTCTTTCGGCCTGCACCGGCGGACCTGGCGACCAGCAGGACCTGGTCAACGCGCTGACCCGCGACGACACCTTCAGCCAGGGTGAGGCCGAATGCATCGCCAAGAACGTCTTCGATCTCTACGGCGAAGACGAAGAGGCTCTGGGGAAGATCTCGGGCGCCGCTGACTACGAGGAATTGACCGGCACCGACGGAGTCAGCGACTTCGACGAGGCCTTCACCAATATCGTCGACGGCTGCGCCAACAACTAGCCACGGTCAGGCAGACAAGCACCGGGGTCGTGGAAGGAAGCGTCACCTTCGCCTCGTTCGACTGCCGCCGCGAACGCCTCGACGATTCGGTTCGTGGCCGCAACGACTTCGTCGTCGGCGTCGCGCCGGTGTGTCGCCGTCCAGTGCAAGACGATGTCTCGGCCCTCGAGCGGCACGATCTCTACATTGCTGTGGGGACGGTTCCAGGTCAGGACTCGTGATGGCTGGATTGTGACTCCATCACCATTGCCGACCAGGCGGAGCATCATTTCGAGTGACTGCACCTGTACGACGGTGATCGGCACCACGTTTGCGGCCAAGAAGAACTCGTGGAACTCGAAGCCACGAGATGCGCGATAGTCCGACGTCAAGAAGGTGAGCTCGTACAGCTCGGAGGGGTGGATCGGGTCGCCATCGGCCAGAGCGCTCCCAGCGGGAACGGCCGCTACGAGCCTGTCCAACCCGAGCGGGACGTTCTGAAGCCCTGATGGGAGTTTGGGCCAGGGGGCGATGGCGATATCAGCCTTCTGGTTGCGGACTGCGTCAAGCAGAGCGTCATCGCTGAAACGCAGCAGCTCGATTCTCGGCGTGCCCGGTGGTGTGGCGAATGTGTCCAGGAGCCATCCCGCGGTGTCGTAAAAGCCAACACCGACTCGAATCCGGCTGGGCTCACCGGTACCGATCCATCGAGTGACCAGCATCGCTCGTTCGATAGTCCGCTCGAGCTCGGCTGCGGTCGTCGCCAGGTGTTCGCCCGCCGGCGTGAACCGCAGGGTACGGCCGGCGGACTCGGTCAAGCGCGTGCCGGCCCGCCGCTCGGCCTCAGCAAGACGGTGGCTTGCCGCCGATGGGCTCAGGTGCAACGACCGAGCAGCATCACCGAGGCGCCCGAATTCTTTGAACGCGGCAAGGAGCTGGAGGTGTGAACGGTCCAAAGACACATGCACAGTATGCATCGGTCATAGACTAAACACGCGCTGGACGGTATAAAGGTTCGAGCCGATACTCCATGAGTGACAACGCCATCCGTGACCTCGCTCGACCTCGGTTCTTCGGTGAAGTGGCGCGAGGGAGCCGCCCTACAGAGCCCGCGTGCGGGGATGTGGGAGCGTCAGTGGTTCGGGCCGCTCGCAGTAGGGGTCGCTGCGATCGGGTTCGGGCTGAGCCCCTACTTCGCCACGAAGGCGTTCGAGAGCGGTATCTCGCCCTTGGCCGCATCGTTCATGCGGGTTGCGGTGCTGATGATCGCTCTTTCGCCATGGGCTGGACATCTGCGCGGGTGGGCCCGGGAGGCGGCCACCGTGGCGGGTGCCGGGGCGATCAGCATGATCGGCTTCACCGGCTTCTTCGTTGTGCTCGACCGGGCACCGGTGGCGGCAGCAACGGTCGTGTACTACACCTATCCCGTAGTGGTGCTCGTTCTGGCGTCAATCGTGTGGCGTCGGCGACTCCTGCTGTGGGAAGCGACCGTCTGTTCCATCGTACTGGTGGGGGTTGTATTGGCGGTCGGCCCGATTGGGATGTCGAGCCATCTCCTCACCGCCCTCGCCCCGGCGTTCGCAGCACCCGTCGGCTGGGCCATCTACCTGCTCGTTCTGAGTGGACCGGCGGCCGCGATGCCGACGCTTCCGAAGGTGTTCGCTGGGGCGTGCGGTGGAGTTGTCGCTCTCCTCCCCCTCACGATCGGGCGAACGGGCGGCACTCTCATGCCGATCACCACCGATGCTGTGACCTCGATGGGATTGCTGGCCCTGTGCACACTCGCCATTCCCGCACTGCTCGTCACCTGGGGTGCCTCGCGCTCCGGTGGGAAGACGACCGCCATGATTGGCAGCTTCGAGTTCGTGGTTGCGGTCAGCGTTGGCTGGCTGTTCATGGGTAGCCAACTGTCATCGACCCAGATCTCCGGCGTCTCGCTGGTGCTCGCCGCCGCAACCTACTCAGCAAGCCGCGGGTCGCAGCCGACGCGGGAGCGGTAGGACAGCCTGGCTCATCGGAACTGGTCCCACTGGTTTCGGTGACAGGTCTTCTCTCTCTCCGTTACGGTTCGGCATGGCCCTGTCACGACGAGACGACAACTACCGCTCCTTCGATTACCTCGAGGCTGGTGTCGACTATCGGCCCTTCGAGTTGGCGAGAGAAGTGGACCGAGTCCCGCCGAGCCTCGTCGTGCTCACCGAGGCCGAGGAGGAACGGGTCGAGAGGCTGGCGGATGAGTGCTTGATGATCTCGATGCACGATCACCCGAACGTGTTCCCCGATGACATCAGCGAGGCACCTCGCTACGTTCGTGAGGGTCATGTAGCCACCGGCTACGAGGGCCTGGCCACGTCGACGTGGCACTGCACCTTCGACAACCTGATGGACGGCATCTGCAGTATCGAGTCGGCCAGTGGCTGGAAGTGGGGCGACGTCCTCCACGACCTCGGGATGCGACTGGCCGACATCGCCCACCAGGATTTCGTCCAACCTGCGGGCACGGTCGCCGACATTCTTGCCGCCAAAGAGCGAGGTACGGTGGCGTGGGTACCGACGTTGGAGGGGGCCGCCCCGATCCAGAATGAGCTTGACCGGCTCGACATCCTCTACGGGTTCGGTGTGCGATCCATCGGGGTCACCTACAACGACGCAAACCACCTCGGTTCCGGACTCAGGGAGATAACCGACGGGGGTCTTACCGTGTTCGGCCACCAGGCGGTTCAACGTATGAACGACCTCGGAATCCTCATCGACTGCTCCCACTCTGGGGATCAGACAACGCTCGACACGATTGCGGCCAGCTCGAAGCCGATCGTGTTGAGCCATATCGGTGCCCGTGCCCTGTGGAACACGAACCGCATGGCTCCCGACGATGTTCTCGAGGCCTGTGCTGACAAGGGTGGTGTCATCGGTATCGAAGCGGCACCTCACACCACGCTGACCGAACAGCATCGCTCCCACGACATCGAGTCGGTGATGGAGCACTTCGAATACGTCGTGGACCTGGTCGGTATTGATCACGTCGGCTTCGGCGTCGACACGACCTACGGCGACCACGTGGGCCTACACAACACCTACGCAGCCAAGTTGTCAGTCGCCGACATGCGCCGCACCGCTGGTGCTGATACCACTCCGAGCTTCGAGCCAGTCGAGTACGTCAAAGGCCTCGAGAACCCAACCGAGGCATCGCACAACATCGTGCGCTGGCTCGTGAAACACAAATACAACGACGAACAGATCGCTCAGGTCGTCGGTGCCAACGCGCTGCGCGTTCTCAGGGAGGTGTGGTACTGAGCCGTCCGCACCCTCCGGAGGTTCCTCTAGGCCCAGGGACCCCTCAACTGTGCGAGCAGCGCTCGGCTCGGCCACGGTCGGAATCACCATCGGCGTCGCCCTGAACATCGTCCGCTGCTTTGGCCATGGTGGCGAAACTATCGGCGGCAGGGGGGCCGGCGCCCTAATGTGGTCTCGTGTCGACCCCCTTCGTCCCCGATGACTTCGAAGTACCGCTCGGGTTGGAGGCCGAACGGTTCCGACTGGAGCCCCTCGGACCCGAGCACAACGAGCGTGACCACGAAGCCTGGATGTCGAGCATCGCCCACATCCGCGCCACCCCTGGGTTCCCCGACGGGAAATGGCCGGTCGAGATGTCGGCCGAGCAGAACCTGGCCGACCTCGTGCGCCACGCCGAGGACTTCGCCGCCCGAACCGGTTTCACCTACTCGGTACTCGACGGCGCGGAGGTGATCGGCTGCGTCTACCTATACCCAGCCGATGACGACGGGCACGACGTCGAGGCCCTTTCCTGGGTCCGGGCCAGCCAGGCCGAGCTCGATGTGGTGCTATGGGAAACGGTGTCAACGTGGTTGGCCGAGGCGTGGCCATTCGAACACCCTGAGTACCTACCCCGCCGCTGAGCGCGACTCCAGCTCTCCAAGACGCTCGCCGGGAGGTCCAGGCATCCGGCATCTGTAGCCCACCCAGAACTTGACTGGATCGCGACTTGTCGATCAGGCACGGGCTGGGGGGGTTCGCCATGAACCGATCCTTGATCCGCGGTCCCCGATCGGACTGTCATCAGCTGGCAACCGGCTGGTTCACTTCGAGCGATCTAGATCCCTCGTTGTCGTTCAGACTGAGCTGCTTTGCGCCGGGTGTTGACCACGTGATCAGAACGGTCAGTATCAGCGCAATACCAGTGATGATGAACATGAGAGCAACCCCTCGACCGGGACCGGTTCCGATAGCTCGGCCAACGAGGTCAGAGAACCTGTTCTGGTTCACCATCAGTGGCTCAAAGAACGAGTCAGCCAGCAGTGCAGCCATGAACACTGCCACCGGTATTGCGGTCGCGGTCGCGGCCTGGCGAAGAGCGAAGACGCGGCCTTGAAGTTGAGGCGGAACGCTTGTCTGCCAGATCGCCTGGGTCAGGCTCATGGTGATGGGGTATACGAGATGGATCACAGTCAGGCCCACTGCTGCGACCCAGACGATTGGAGCCGAACCTGTGATGACGAAGCCGATGCCGACGACCACCAACGAGCTGAACAGCGCGACTGATGTGTTGCTGGGAGCGCGTCGAACGGTCATGAAGCCGCTGCCGATCACCAGGGCCACGGCTGTACCAGAAACAATGAACCCAGCAGCCACCTCTGAGGTGACACCAAGCAAGAGAGGCAGTAGGAGAACGGACAGCGCTCCGAAACAGAAATCTGCAATCGTGAGGGCAACGAATAGGGCTGAGAGTCCTTCCCGTTGTCGGATGAAGCTGACGCCCTGGCCTCCTTCGCCCAACCATGAGCGCAACCCTGACCCTACGATTCTCCGTTGCTGGAGCTCAGGGAAGCTCAACGTGAGCAGGAGCGACGCGGCCAGAGCAAAGGAGACGAAGTCCAGAACGAACACCAGCATCATGCCAGAGACCTCCATCACCATGACAGCAGCGGTGGGACCTGCGACGGAGCCGATGCTCCCTGCGAGCTGGACCATCCCAGCAGCCCGAGGGAGTTGCTCCTTCGGCACTAGCAGCGTGGTCGCCGCCGCGTAGGCAGGCTGTTGAAACGCTTGGAACGTCCCGGAGAAGGCGAGGGCACCCATCAGATACCAGATGCTTGCAGTTCCCGTCGCGAACAGCAGCGCGGCACCCAGCGTCCCGATGGCAGCGCCCGCATCTGAGAGCAGCATGACTTTGCGACGGTCCCAGCGGTCAACAACAACTCCGGCGACAGGTGTGGCCAGCAACAGCGGAAGCTTGTTCGAGAGAAGAACCAGAGCGAAGCTCATCGTCGATCCAGTCTCTGCGAGCACCCAAAGGCCGACGGCGAAACCCACCAACGTCGAACCGAGGGTGGAAACGAGTTGACCGATCCACACGACGACAAAGATCCGTCCGCCCTGCGTCAACAGCAGATCCCTCACACTAGTCTCCTCATCTACTAATCCAGCTTAGTATTCTACTATACCAACTCGGACTAGATATGGTGAGAGACTCGACAACCAGGGAGAAGTCGTGCGACTGAGCGCCAGCCGAAGACGATCAGCGACGCTGGCGATGCATGCCGCTCCCCTGCTCGCCAGTGAGATCGAACGACGACTTCGCGAATCGACTCAGCTGCGTCTAGCTGACCACGAAGCTCTGCTCGCCCTAGCAGCGAGCAAGGCCCCCATGCGCATGACAGAGCTGGCCGAACAGCTCGCCATGACCCGAGGTGGGATCACCAAAGTGGTCGACAGACTCGAGCACCTGGGATACGTACAGCGTCAGGCTGACGCCACCGACAGACGCTCTCTGATCGTCAGTTCAACGCAGACAGGACGCGCCGCGCAAGAACAAAGCACCCCCATTGTGGATGAAGCGATCGCAGAGCTATGGGGGACGCACTTGTCAACCGAGGAGGCGAAGCTGCTGGTTGGGATCATGACGAGAATCATGACGAGCAATCCTGGATGGACGCACACTACAAGTCGCCCAACATGACGGCGCTCACCCCCCTTGGGGTACTCATGGCTCCGGTGGTGCAACGTTGAGCACGCCGCCGTGGCGCGACTCGCTGGTAGATCTCGAAACAGCTCCTTGCTCGCCACCTGACGCCGGGCCGATCGGGACCCGGGCCCGTGCCGTCAGGCCGTCGTACCCGAGCAGGTGACGCTGGCTATCTCTGCCGGCTTGCTCGCTGACGGAGCTGATGCGTCCAGACTGGGTTGGTGACCGATGATGCACCGATCCTGGAGTTCGATCCTGACCCCGTTGGGGTGTTCGACCCCGAAGGTCAGACCCCCGACGGCAGTGTTCCCCGCTGCGCAGTGGCATGTCACTTCGTCGACCTCGTGAATCTCGCTCGACAGAACGCCGAAGTCGTCATGTCACTGCCAAGTGGTTTGCCGTTGTTGCGGATCAGGCACAAGGACCGGTGGGTCGGACTCTTCTATCCAGGACAGGGCGCTCCGCTGGCGGCGGCATCCTTCGAGCGAGTCATCGCCGGCGGGTGTTCCAGCATCGTTGCGTGCGGTGATGCCGGCACCCTCACCGGCCGCCCCCTTGGTGATCTGGTCATTGTCAGCGCGGCGCTCCGTGACGAGGGAACTTCCTACCATTACCTCGCTCCCGGCCGAGAAGCCACCGCCTCAGAGCGAGACCTGAACGAACTCATACAGGCCGCCCAGGCAGTCGACTGGGATCACACCGTCGGCAAGACGTGGACAACCGATGGCCTGTTTCGCGAGACTCGCGGCAAGATCGAACGGCGCCGAAACGAAGGATGTCTTGTAGTCGAAATGGAGGCAGCGGCCCTGATAGCTGTGGCCTCCTTCCGAGGTATCCGATTTGGCCAGTACCTCTACATCGGCGACGACGTCAGCAGTCCCGTTTGGCGTGACCGCCAGCGGCTCCAAGCATCCACTGTCCGACAGCGGCTCATGGATCTCTCACTCGATGCCACTCTCCGCCTAGAACATGGAGCCGATAACCAATAGCACCTGGGAACGAAAGTACCTCTCGACGAGCCGTCGGCATCCGCACCCCAATCCCCGGGTGACTAGAGACCGCCAGCCACCTCGGCCAATACGTCGATGCAGGTGTCGATCTGCTCGTCGGTGATGACCAGGGGCGGGCAGAAAGCAATTGACGTGCCGATGGGACGGGGAATCACACCACGGTCCATCATGGCGTCGCGCGCAGCGACAGCATCGACCCCATCGTTGAGCTGGGCGGCCCACACCGCGCCCGCTCCCCTCACCTCGGCGATGACCCCGTCCTCGGCCAGGCTCTTCAGCCCCTCACTGAGGCGAGCTCCGACCTTGGCTGCCCGCTCGATCAGTCCGTCACCGAGGACCTCGAGGTTGGCCACGGCGGCAGCAGCAGCTGCCGGATGGCCGGAGTAGGTGTAGCCGTGGCGCAACATCCACGAGGAGTCATCCTCCAGCGGATCGAGGACCTTCTGGCTCATGAGTACCCCCGCCACCGGGACATAGCCGGAGCTGACCCCTTTGGCGAAGGTGATCATGTCAGGGATGACGTTGAAGTACTCGGCTGCGGTCCAGGCTCCCAGACGGCCGAAACCGCAGATGACCTCGTCGAACACGAGGTAGGCGCCGTGCTGGGTGCAGAGCCGTCGCAACCCTTCGAGGTAGCCGTCCGGTGGTGGGTGTACGCCAGCCGCTCCCTGGACCGGTTCGGTGATGACGGCCGCGATCCGGTTGCCGTGTTCGGTGAACAGGGTGGCCAGTGCTTCGAGGTCATCAGCCGGAACCTGCACGAAGTCGGGCAGGAGGGGTCCCCAGCCCTCCTTGTTGAGGGGGATACCCTGGGCCGAGGTACCGCCATAGTTGACACCGTGGTAGGCCCGATCACGGGTCACGATGATTGTCCGGTCAGCTTGGCCCGCCCGCACATGGGAGGCCCGAGCCAGCTTGATGGCGGTGTCGATCGACTCGCTTCCGGAGTTGGCCAGGAAGACTCGAGCATCGTCGAACGGTGACACCTCAACGATCTTGGCCGCCAACGCCTCAGATGGCTCATTGGAGAAGCGCTCGAAGGTGTGGAAGGTGGCCAGCTTGTTCATCTGGGCCGTCGTGGCGTCGATGATGGGCTGGCACCCATGGCCAGCTTGGACGTACCACAGGCTGGCCAGAGCATCGATATAGGTCTTGCCGGTCGAGTCGGTAACGGTCGCCCCGTCACCTTCGACGAAGGTCACATAGTCTTCCCGAGCAGGCACGGCATAGGGGTGGAGAAGTTTCGGAACGGCCATGTCGAAATCCTTCGCTTGAGGTGAACCGGTTGGCTACCGACGATGCTAGTCATAGGTCGATCCCGTCGACGATCTCGTAGCCGTAGCCTTGCTCGGCCAGGAACAGCTGGCGCCGCTGAGCGTATTCCTGCTCGACGGTGTCTCGGGCAACAATGGTGTAGAAGTGGGCCTGGCGACCGTCGGCTTTGGGCCGCAGGATCCGGCCCAGCCGTTGGGCTTCCTCCTGGCGACTGCCGAAGGTGCCAGACACCTGGATCGCAAGCGAAACCTCGGGCAGGTCGAGGCTGAAGTTGGCCACCTTGGAAACCACCAGCACTTCGAGGCGGCCCTGACGCAGATCGTCGAACAGGGCCAGCCGTTCGGGGGAGCTGGTGGCTCCGGTGACCAGGGGCGCCCCCAGGCTCTCGGCCAACCCGTCGAGACCTTCGAGGTAGGTCCCGATGACGATGGCGGGCTCCCCCTGGTGGCGGTCCAGTAGCGTGGCCACCACCTCAGCTTTGGCTTCGACCTTGGCCGCCACCTTGGCCTTGCCCTGACCGGTGGCCTTGGCGTGGGCCAACCGCTCAGCTTGGGTGGGGACGACCCGAACCTCGGTACAGATGGCGGGAGCCAGCCATCCCTGCAGCTCCAGCTCCCGCCAGGGGACATCGAAACGCTTGGGACCGACCAGGCTGAAGACGTCTCCCTGGCGGCCGTCTTCTCGAACCAATGTTGCGGTCAGGCCCAGACGACGTCGGCTCTGAATCCCCGCTGTGAGCTGGAATACAGCAGCAGGGAGGAGGTGGACCTCGTCATAGATGATCAGGCCCCAGTCACCCTTCTGGATGAGGCCGAGGTGGCGCAACTGGCCTCCTCGTTTGGTCGACATCACATGGTAGGTGGCGATGGTGATGGGCTTCACCTCCTTGCGGCGAGCGGCGTAGACGCCAACATCTTCGGGGTTGACATCGCTGAAGCGGCTCAACTCCTTCTGCCACTGGTGCATGGAGGCTTCCCCCGTGACCAAGATCAGGGTGTTGGCCCCTATCTCGGCGGCAGCGGCGATAGCGGTGATCGTCTTGCCCGCCCCGCACGGCAACACGATCACCCCAGTGCCCGAAGGGAGCCACGACTCGACAGCATGACGCTGGTAGGGACGGAGGAGGCAGGGGTCCTTGATAGCGAACTCGAACGGCATCCCGGGACTGATGGCAGCCTGGTCATCAGCAGGCCAGCGGGCCTCGACCAGAGTCTGCTTGAGCCGTCCCCGGTTAGTGGCTTCGAGGGCCACGGTCTGGGGGCCGAGGCGTTCGGCAACGAGGGCAGCAATGGATGGCTCGGCCAGAAGCTCGTCGAGCAGTGTCGAGTCGTCGAGCTGGACCATCAGGGTGGGTTGGCCATGATCGGGTGTTGGTTGGCGTTCGGTGATGGTGACCCGCCCGAACCGGGCCATGGTGTCGGCAATGGCGACCTGGGTAGCGTGAGGCAACGAGCCTGTGGTGTGGCGATCGAGCACATCGATCACGTGTTCAGCATCGAGACCAGCCGCTCTGGCGTTCCACAAACCGATATCGCTGAGGCGGAAGGTGTGGACATGATCCGGTGAGCGCTCCAACTCAGCGAAAGCAGCCAGCTCGGCTCTGGCTGCCTCGGCTCCCGGGTGGGCCAACTGGAGCAGGAGGGTGTCGGCTGAGGCTACGAGCACGGGGCCCGGCTCTTGGGCCGACGCTGGTAGCTCGGTCAACGGGTCGGGTCCTCGACGGTGACCACGGCATCAAGGGGGAGCTCTTCGACCCCGTTCTCACTGAGCAGGGTCAGCGACTCGTCGATGGCCACCACAACCCCCCGGACTTCGGCCAGCTCGCCATCACGCCGGTAGGTCACTACCGCCATCCGGTTCCAAAGCAGATGGAGGCGATGATCAGTCGAGCCGGGCTTGGCTCCCTTCGCCGCTGGCCCCACCGTTGAGGGTGTGTCGTTGGAGCGTAGGGCATCGACGGCGTCGGCCACTTCACCGGGAAGGGCAGCTTCGGTCAACACAGGCCCGGTCCAATCGGCGGGAAGACCATCGTCGTTCCCATCACTGCTCTGGCCCTCGCCATCGGGGCCGACGTTGTCGTTGTCACCGTGGAGGACGGGAAAGAAGCCTTCGGTCCGCAGCTCATCTAGCAACTGGCGGGCTTCGGCCGGGCCAATCAAGACGGTGGGAGCGATGAGGCGCAGACCGAGCCGGGCGGCCCGGGCGGTGGAAGCAATCTCGACCGCCGTTGCCTCGTCGGCGGTGACGATCACTGCCGTGGCCTCCATCACCTTGACCGTCCCGTAGCGGCGCTCGACGTCGCTCAGCAGGTAGGTCAGGGGTTGGGGCACACCCGACAGGGCGTGGGCGGTCAGGAACTCCGAGATCGTGGCCACCGTCCAACCCCGATCGAAGCCCCGCCGGATACTCGACTCCGAGAAACGGAAGATCGGGACGGACGAACCGGGTTGGCGATCAGCCAGTTCGGCCAGCTCCCCAGCCAGCTTGGGATCGAGAGGGCCGAGGGCAACGGCGGTCAGATCGCTCTGAAGCACGAGCTGGTCCTGATCATGACCCAAGGTGACCGCTACCAGCTCCTCCAGCTGGGCATCGTCGCCGCTGGCCAAGGTCATCAGGGTGGGAGTGGCGGCGTTGTTGGCCACCAGTCCGAGAAGCTCAGCCTCCTCGAGCGTCCAGGTCACCAGCTCCTCGGGAGCAGGATCGCCGGTTCCCCACAGGTTGGGGCTTCGCCAGACCACAGCCTCGGTCAGCTGGTCAGGGTCATATGCCTCGCCCCGACCGAGGGATGTGATGGCCTCGATCATGATCTGGCGGCCAGCGAAAGCGGCGGCCACCATGTCATGGTCGATCAGGGCGGGGACGGGACGGCCGTCGACGTCGAGGCTGAGGGCACTGGAGATGAAGGCCGACGACCCGACCCAGGCCCGGACCAGGACCAACCAACGACGACCACGTGTGAGCCTCCACCAGGGGGCGGCTAGCTCGGTCGGCATCACCCGGTCGGAGCGGAGCTGGATGAGGCGTGCTTCGAGGAGCAACTCGAGAAGTCGGCCAACGTCTCGGGCCTCCAGGTCCAAGATTTTGGCCAGTCGCTTGGCCTCTCGAACGCCGACACCCCCTGAGCGGCGAACACTGACGGCTCCCTCGGCGGCCAGTCGCAACAACGACTCGGCCGCCTCCAGCGCCGTCGAGGCCCGATCGGCGGCGGCGGACCCAACCACATCGACGGCCAGTCCAACCACTGGCCTGACCTCGATGGGGCGTAGGGCGGCGGTCGGAGCCAACCCCTCGGGTCGGCTGGCGATAACGATCTCACGAGGCAACTCGGCCAAGCCGCCAACGCGGCCCCCACCAATGCGGCCGCCGCCGTCGCTGACCGCGACCAGGATCCCGCGGTTGAGCATCCAGGCCAGCGGATCATCGTCGCTGAGGTGTTGATAGAGGTAGCCAACTGGGAGTCCGACGGCCGGCGAGCGCTGCTCGACCAGTGATTCCAGCAGCTCAACGGTGGTGCTGGTGGCACCGGCCAGGATCACTGCCAGCCCGTCGGGGTGAGAAAGGCGTTTGGCGATAGCCCGAGCCGTGGCTGAACGCTTGGCCGCCCCGACCACACCGAGGCGATGGGCCATGTCATCGAACACTTCCGGCGGGACCTGATCAGCGAGCTCGACGAACGATGGCCCGAGGCCCATGGGACGATGCATCAGGTCATCGAGGGCACCGACAGGGTTGACGACCCCGTCTTCGACAACGACGACCCCCCGGCCGGCCAAGCGGGCGAGGGCATCGAGTACGGCGTCGACATCATTGGTGCCGAGCAGGGCATCGATCTCATCGGCGGTAGCCGGGCTGGCCACGGCCAGGGCTTGAGCTACCACCAACATGGCAACGTCGGAGCGGACCAGGCAGCGCCCGAGGGACAGGGCGGTAGAGGCTTTGCGGGCCAAGGCCTCGAACCCCTCATCGGAAGCGGGGAGCAGATCGGGACGGGCCCCAAGCAGCCCGGTCAGAGCTTCTGGCGTCCATGAGCGCAGATGGTCAGCTAGATCCACACCATAAGAGTGCCTCAAACCGGGCCGACGTGCGCCCTTCCCCTGTCCGCTGCATCGGAGGGTGGGCAGGGCTCCTCGCCCCGCCCACCCTTTTGATCAGCTGAGACGCTCGACGATCATGGCCATACCCTGGCCCCCGCCGACGCACATCGTCTCGAGTCCGATGGTCTTGTCCGTGTCTTCGAGGCCATTGATCAGGGTGGTCATGATCCGAGCCCCCGTCATTCCGAAGGGATGACCTAGGGCGATGGCCCCACCATTGATGTTGAGCTTGTCGTGATCGATGCCCAGCTGGTCGGCCGAGGGCAACACCTGGGCGGCGAAGGCTTCGTTGATCTCGACGAGATCAACGTCGTCCATGGTCATGCCAGCCCGAGACAAGGCCATACGGCTGGCCTCGATGGGCCCGAGGCCCATGATCTCAGGGTTGAGCCCAGTCACACCGGAGGAGACGACGCGAGCCAGAGGTGTGATGCCCAGCTCGGCGGCGCGGGTATCGCTCATGACGACAACAGCGGCGGCCCCGTCGTTCAGGGGGCAGGCGTTGCCGGCCGTGACCGAACCGTCAGCACGAAACACGGGGTTGAGCTGGCTGATCTTCTCGAGGGTGGTGCCGGCCCGAGGGCCGTCATCGGCGGCAAGGGTAGAACCGTCGGACAGGGTGACCGGGGTGATGTCACGCTCGAAGAACCCCCGGTTGATGGCATCCTCAGCCCGATTCTGGCTTCGGACTCCCCACTCGTCCTGGGCCTCACGGCTGACGTTCTCGACCTGGGCCACGTTCTCGGCCGTCTGGCCCATGGCGATGTACACATCGGGTAGACCCTCGGGTGGGCTCCAGCTATCGACACCCTCCCCACTTCGGGAGGCCGATCTCTCCTGGGCACCGGCAAACGCAGGGTTCACGGCCGTACCGTTGTCGGAGGCCCCGTTGCCATAGCGTGAGACGAATTCGGATCCGGCGGCGATGAAGGCGTCGCCCTCACCGGCCCGGATGGCGTGGGCCGCCATGCGGATGGTCTGGAGCGACGACGAGCAATAGCGGTTGATGGTAACGCCGGGGACATTGTCCATCCCCGCCATCAGAGCGACAACGCGAGCCATGTTGAAGCCCTGCTCGCCGGCTGGAGATCCTGTCCCCATGATCAGATCTTCGATCTCATTGGGATCGAGCTGGGGGACCTTGGCCAGGGCGGCCTTGACCATCTGGGTTGCGATGTCGTCGGGGCGCTCGTTCATGAGCGAACCCTTGAAGGCCCGGCCGATTGGGCTACGGGCGGTAGAAACGATGACGGCTTCAGCCATGAGTGGGGTGCCTCCGTTGGTTGGGATGACCGAGTTGGATGTTGAGGAAGGGGGTGATTGCAGAAAATCGGTCGCATAATCGTGCCAAATCTTGACCGGACGGTCCATTTATTCGTCTGTGCGTTTGGGCGATACCTCCGAAGGCTCCCTCGAGACACGTTGCCAGCGGTTTCAAGGAATGCCAGCGGGGACGGTCAGGTTCCTCGACCATGCCATACCGATCCCCCCGACCCCGACTTCCCCTTTCCCGTTGGCGCCCCGCTGTTCCGCTTGTGGCTGGGGCCCTGATCGTTTCAGCCTGTTCCAACGCGACATCGACCAATGATGCCGTTGGGACCAACGACGGCCAACGGGCAAGCGGGGTGGGGGGATCGGATGGCGCTCGAGATGTTGGAGCGACCTCAGAAGGCGGCGGCTCAGAGTCGGTGGCCTCGGCCGAGCGAGCCCTTCCACCGCCCTTGAGCCTCGAGGTCCCCGCTCCAGACTCGGTCTACGATCCTGTCGGCGGTGGTGAGGAGCTGCCAAGCGGCTACCGCCAGCTCCTCAACCGTGATGCCATCGCCCCCGTCTACGATCCGAGCTTCGTGGCTTCCTCCGGTGTCGATTGGCCGGAGGAGAGCCTGGTCATCGGGGTCGACCTGGAAGGCGAGGCCCGGGCCTACCCTGTCGGGTTCTTGAACCGCCGGGAGATCGTCAATGACAACCATCGAGGCATACCAACCCTCGTCACCTGGTGACCATTGTGCGGAACGGCGATGGTCCATCGCCGAGAAGTAGGTGGCACCGAGATCGTGTTCGGCAACCAGGGCGCCCTGTGGGGCAACGCCATGACCTGGTGGGACACCGACACCGGAAGCGTCTGGAGTCAACCCTTGGGTGAGGCCATCCTCGGTCCTCGAACCGGTGAACGCCTGGAGCTGCTGACTAGCAGCCTGTCCACCTGGGCCGACTGGAAGGAGGCAAACCCCGACACCCTGGCTCTCGACGTAGCGAGCGGGGCCGACGGGTTCGACCTCGAGACGATGGTCATCGTGGTCGAGCTCGGTCCTGAGTCGACCGCATTCCCGGTGCCCGAGCTGCGCCAGACATCGGTGGCCAATGGGATCGTCGACGACGTACCAGTGGCGGTGGTGATCGAGCCGGAGACCGACCGCTGGAAGGTGTTCTCCCGCCAGCTCGACAATGAGGTCATCGAATTGATCCATATCGACGGCGAGCTGGCTGAAGTAGGCGGCGACCGTCGTTTCGACATCGGTCGGGGGCTACCGACCGACGGTAGCGACCAGGCCCTGGACCAGCTTCCCGGCTTCACCTCGTTCCCTGGTGACTACATCACCTTCTTCCCCGACGGCTCCTTTTGGACCCAGGACGGGATCGTCGAGGTCGCCTCCGTGCAGGGCTAGATGGCGCTGTCTGGGTTGGACCTGGCAGACTCCCGCCATGGATCCGAACTACACGCCCGAGGCCGAAGCCTTCCGTCGCAAGATCCAAGGTGTTCTGGCCGAGAACCTCCCCGAGGACTGGTCAGGTATGGGGGCACTGTCCCCCGAGGATCGTGAGAGCTTCGTCAAGGATTGGCGCAACGTACTGGCCGAGAACGACCTGCTGGCCGTCGCCTGGCCCGTCGAATTCGGGGGTGCAGGGCTCTCCCTACTGGAACGCACGGTGGTCACTGAGGAGCTGGCCAAGGCCGGGCTTCCGGCCGGCAACGACAATGATGTCTTCTCGATCTCGATGCTCGGCCACACCCTGATCGAGTGGGGCACCGAAGAACAGCAGCGGCACTTCCTGCCCCGCATCCTCGACGGGACCGACGTGTGGTGCCAGGGCTACAGCGAACCGAACTCCGGTTCAGATCTAGCCTCGCTGGCCACCAAGGCCGAGCTCGACGGCGACGAGTGGATCATCAACGGCCAGAAGATCTGGACTTCGGGTGGCCACCGGGCCAACTGGATCTTCGTGTTGTGCCGCACCGACCCAACCGTGCGCAAGCAGGCCGGAATCTCGTTTCTGCTGTGCCCCATCGACCAGCCAGGGGTCGAAGTCCGGCCCATCGTCAATGCTTCACGTCACCATGACTTCAACGAGGTGTTCTTCACTGACGCTCGCACGGCCAAGGGGAACGCGGTTGGTGGGATCAACAATGGGTGGGCCGTTGCCAACACCCTGCTGGCCTACGAGCGGGGCGACGATGCCACCGTCACCGGTATCCGCCACGGGGATGAGCTCGACCGCCTCATTGCCGTGGCCAAGGACAACGGCCGGATCGATGATCCCACCATTCGCCAACGACTGGCTTGGTGCTACTCCAAGGTCCAGATCATGAGGTACCAGGGGATGCGGCTCGTCACCGGCGCTCTCAATGGCTACGCCCAAGGTCCCGAGTCGTCGCTCAACAAGCTGTTGTGGTCTGAGTATCACCATAAGCTCACCGAGCTGGCCCTTGACATCATCGGCGCCGAAGCTTTGGCCCCCTCCGGGCGCGACGCTGCCTCGGGAGCCGGACTCGACGACATAGGCAGCCCGTATTCATCCCAGGCCTGGGTCACGAACTTCATCGGGGCCCGCCCCGGCACCATCTATTCGGGAAGCTCGGAGATCCAGCGCAACATCATCGGTGAACGGGTGCTGGCCCTGCCCCGCGAACCCCGCAACGACACCGGCCCCTGGAACGAGACGATCCGCTCCTAGCCCCCTACTCAGCTTTCCGGTGAGGAGGCGACCTGGTTGGCCAACGGCCACGCTCTACCCTGGAGTCCAGTGGCCGATCCTGAACCCAAACCCCCGGGCGAGCACGCCCCAATCGAGCTGAGCCGCCGCCAGGTCCTCGGCCTGGGGGCCGCAGCAGCGTCGGTGGCCGCCACCACTAGCTTGCTCGCGGTTCCCCCGGTGGGAGCCCGTCCTCGTGCCTCTATGGCCGCCTCAGCCCAAACCAGTGAGGCTGATCAGCTTCGCCCCACGATCCGGCCCCGCTCAGACTGGGCTGGTGAGCTCGCAGTCAAGGGGGAGCTGATCCCCGAAGATGATGTCCGCTTCCTCCTCGTCCATCACACCGCCTCGACCAACGACTATGGACCGGACCAGGTGGTCGACCAGATCCGTGGCTTCTACGACTTCCACACCGGCCCCGACAAGGGCTGGCCCGACGTGGCCTACAACTTCTTCGTCGATCGCTACGGCGGTATCTGGGAAGGCCGTCAGGGCAGTGTGGCTGGCCCGATCAGGGGCGACGCGACCGGAGGATCCCAGGGATTCGCACTGTTGTGCAGCCTGATCGGCAACCACCATGATCAGCCGGTGACGGCCGAGACCCAGGCCAGCCTGGTGAGCCTTCTGGCCTGGCTGGGGGCGACCTATGGGGTCGATACCACGGCCGGATCCATGACCACCTTCACCTCCCGCGGATCGAGCCGCTGGCCGGCCGGTACCGAGGTGACAGCCAGGACCATCTCCGGTCATCGAGACATGTCGACCACCACCTGCCCTGGCGATTTCGCTTACCCCTTGCTGGCCGAAGACATCCCAGATGCGGTGTCGGCTGTCCGGGCCGCCGCTGCTAGTGGCTCGACCTCGTCAACCTCGTCAACCTCGTCGACCTCAACGACCGAGGCCGCCTCGTCCTCGGCACCGACCTCGAACCCAGCGGCCAATGACCCCACTACCGTGACCGCCGACGGCTCGGGGCCAACCTCTTCGGCCCCAGCCACGGGCCCCGAACCAGCCACTGCCGGCAGCAGCGAAGCACTCGGAGCAACATCAGCTGCTGAAGAAGGTGACCGGTCATGGCCCCTCGTCATCGCCGGTGGGGCCCTGGCCGTGGTCGCGGCCGGGGTGGCGGCCATCAGCCGATTCCTACCGTCGTCAAAGGGGAACACCTGAACGATCAGGCGGCGTGGACAACCGCCGATAGGTATCGATGGCTCCCGAGAATGGGTCGACTGGACCCAATGAGCACGATCACCCAGGGTTTGACGCGCCTGACCGCTCCAGCAATCACGGGGCCCCCGCTACCGGCAACGAGGTGGCTCTGACCCTCTTCGAGTACCGGCTAGCTGAGCTGCGGGTCCGCGAGACCCGGCGGATGGGTCGCCGCAACCTGTGGCTGGCGCACCACTGGCCCGCCGACTACCACGATCGGTGTGCCCTCATCGGGGGGCGGCCCGTGTGCCGCCGTTGCAGTTCTCTCTATCCCCTCGGGTTCCTGGTGGCCATTGTCTCCGCCGCGGGCTACCCGCCATGGCCGGCCAGCATCGACCCCTGGCCCATCTGGGTCCTGTCGATCCCGGCCACTGTCGCCTACGTCGGTGAAGCCCTGGGCTGGTTCCGCTACCACGTCCGCTGGCAGGTGGGGACGACATTGGCCGCAGCCATGGCCTTCGGCCGGGCTCTCGGCTATGAGCTGATCGGGCGGTGGCACCCCTGGTTCTGGGGCCCGATTGCGGTATTCGGAGCCATCTGGCTCGCCGCCACCGTGGTCGCCCTCCGACGAAGGGGCGACCACGAAGACGATCAGATGGTGGCAATGGCGTCGTCGAGCTCGTCGTCGGTGTTGTAGTAGTGGACCGATGCTCGGATCAGGCTATGGGTGTTTCGACCGTCAGGATCGAAGCCCCTCGGTAGGGGCTCGATGACCGAGGTGTTGACCCCCCACGCCCGCAGAGCAGCGACGACGGCCTCACTACCGCGACCCTCGACGAAGAACGGCACGATGGCGCTCTGGGGCCCCGGGGCTTCGACCACCCGCACGAATGGGGCGGACGCCAGCCTCTTCCTCAGTGACTCGCCGAGTTCCTGGATCCGCCTCGAGATGGTGTCCAGGCCGATATCCAGGGCGTATTCGATGGCTCTCCCCAGCCCGACCTTGGCAGCCATGGACGCCTCAAAGGTCTCGAACCTGCGGGCCCCGCTGACCGGGGAGTAGCTCCAGTCACCGGTCCAGCGAGCCGAGCGGCCGTCCATGAACACGGGATCGTTCAACCCCCTCAACGTCGGGCGGACATAGAGCAGACCTGTGCCCCGCGGCCCGCGCAGGAACTTCCTACCAGTAATGGTCAGGAAATCGCACCTCAGCTCCTTGACGTCCACTGTCATCTGGCCAACCGACTGGGTGGCATCGAGGAGGTAGAGAGCACCGGCCGCTTTGGTCACTCGTCCGATCTCGGCCGCAGGGTTGACGATGCCGCCCCCGGTCGGGATGTGTGTCGCACATACGAGCTTGACCCGCTCGTCGAGCATGTCCTCCAGGGCTTCGACCGAAGTCTGGCCCTGATTGTCGTTCGGGATCAGCTCCACCTCAACGCCACGCTGCCGGAGTCGCATGAGCCCGAAGGCATTCGAGACATACTCCGATGTCGAGGCCAGGACACGATCCCCGGCCTCGAGTGGGACGGCGTACATCGCGTTCATCCATGCGTGGGTAGCGCTCGGCATGAAGGCCAGCTCACCGGGACGACAGCCGAGGAGTATTGCCCCCGCCTCGTAGACCCGGTCTACATCACCCGCTCGTGAGGTTGCCGCCTCGTAGCCCCCCAGCCGCGCCTCGGACTCCAAGAAGTCGATCGAAGCTGTGAGCACCGCCCTTGGGGACAGTGCTGCCCCCGCGTTGTTGAGGTGAATGACCTCGTTACAGCCAGGCGTTTCGGCCCGTAAGGTGTCGATATCGAATTCACTCACGACTGGAACCTAGTAGTCGATTCCTTTTTTGGCCACGTATCCGGCATCGAAAGCATGCTTGATGTTGCACATCTTTGTCGCTGTGTGCGCTAGGTCGACGATGGATTGGGGCATATCACGCCCAGTGAGGATCAGATTGACGTCCTCCGGGCGGTGCGCGATGGCCTCACAGACGGCCTCGGTGTCGATCCAATCCCAGGTCATGGCGTAGCTGACCTCGTCGAGGATCACCAGGCGATGCTGGCCCCCTGCGATCAGATCGTTGGCCAGGGCCCATGCGGCGCGGGCGGTGGCTTGGGACTCGTCGAGGTTGGTCGAGTCCCAGGTGAATCCGTCGCCAGCCGTGAACCAGTCGACACCTAGCTGGCGGCAGATCTTCTCCTCCCCAGCCCGCCAATCTCCACTCTTGAGGAACTGGACGACCGCCACCGGCCACCCCCGAGCCACGGCTCTGAGCAGGGTCCCGAACGCAGCCGTCGACTTGCCCTTTCCGTGACCGGTGTTGACGATCACCAACGACCTGGCCGGTTTGAGGCCCTGCTTGTCGGGAGTCTCAATCGGGGGTTCGACGGTCTCAGACGATTCAGGCAGTGAGGTCATGGGCGATATTGCTTCCGGCTCGAGAATTGGGAGGACAGGTCGGCGAGGAGGAACGAAGGGGGACGATCACAACCCCTCCGTCGGCCCCGGTCAGGATCTGAACCGGGGTCTGGTAGTGGTGTGACAGGGTGGCCTCGGTCAGGACCTCATCCGGGGATCCGCTGGCGACCAGGGTGCCCTTGTTCATGAGGGCCAGCTCGTCGGCGAAACGGCTGGCGGTGCTGAGGTCGTGCATGGCCGAGATGATGGTGAGGTCGTGCTCGACTCGAAGCTCGTCGACCAACTCCAAAACGGCGATCTGATGGCCGATGTCGAGGGCACTGGTCGGCTCGTCGAGTAGGAGGATCGGGGTCTGTTGAGCCAGGGCCCGAGCCAGGGTGGCTCGCTGGATCTCTCCTCCCGACAGTTCGGCGACAGGCCGATGGGCGAACCCTGTCAACGACAAGCGCTCCAGCACCTCGTCGACGATCCGGCGATCGCTGTCGCTCTCCGATGCCAGCCAGCCCAGGTGGGCGGTGCGGGCCAGGAGGACGTATTCGGCGACACTCATGCCCGGCGGGAGGACGGGGGCCTGAGCCACATAGGCCACCAGCTTGGCTAGGGACGGGCTGGCTTTCTCATGGTCGCGGGCCGGAAACCTGATCCAACCGCCGTGGGGCACCAAGCCGGCCATGGCCTTCAGCAACGATGATTTGCCCGCCCCATTGGGGCCGATGAGGGCGAGCCAGCGTCCCCGCTCGATCACGATCGAAACGGCGTCGACGACGGTCACACCTCTCTGGTAGCTGACGCTGACTTCCTCGAGGGTGAAAGCAATGTCGCTCATGCCAGTGACCGACGGCTGCTCAGCAAGACCAGGCCGAAGAAGGGGGCACCGAAAAAGGCGGTCACGACGCCGATGGGAAGCTCGGCCGGGCTGGCAATGGTGCGCGCCGCCAGGTCGGCCAGCATCAAGAAGGCCGCACCGCCGATGGCGGAGAGGGGTAGCACGATCCGGTAGCTGGAGCCGACAGCCAGGCGCACGAGGTGGGGAATGATGATCCCGACAAAGGAGATGAGGCCGCTGACCGATACCGCAGCCGCCGCCAACAACGACGCAGCAACGACCAGTACCAGGCGGACCCGACCGGGACGGACCCCAACCGCGATCGCTTCCTCATCGCCGAGACGCAACACGTCGAGATGGCGGCGGTGAGCCAGGATCACAACCCCGCATACCGCCACATAGGGGGCGAGCAGGATCACCTCGCCCCACCCTGCGGTGCCAAGCCGACCCAAGATCCAGGTGTAGACCTGGCGCAAGGTGTCGCTGTTGCGCTGCATGACGTAGGTCTGCACCGCAGTGAGGAACGAGGCGACGGCTACCCCGGCCAACACCAGAGTGGCCGGGGTAGCACCCGGTCCGCGCCCGATGGCCGACGCCATCGTCACCCCGACGAGGGCTCCGATGAAGGCGGCAGCAGCCACCGTGTCGAATGGACCCCAACCGAGATCGATCCCTCCGACAATGGCCAGGGTGGCGCCGAGACCGGCTCCGGCGGCCACGCCAAGTAGATAGGGATCAGCCAGCGGGTTGCGGAACACCCCTTGATAGGTGGCTCCGCTGAGGGCCAGGGCAGCCCCGACCAATCCCCCCAGCACCGCTCGGGGAAGCCTCCACTGCCAGAGGATCACCTGCTCGGATTCAGACAGCCCGGAATCGATGGTGAGGAACGGGAGCCCGTCAAGAAGCTCAGCCAGGATGGCGCCAACACCAAGATCCAGGGGACCGATGGCTGCGGCCGCCAACATCGAGCCCATCACCAAGGCCCCACTGATGGCCAGAGCCACCGGCGGGAGGCGGAAGGCTCGATCGGCACCGCTCACCATCACGAGGCCGGGACCATCGCTTCTACGATCAGCTCGAGGAAGTCGACCACTCGGGGCCCCCATCGTGAGGAGATGTCGTCGTTGACCTCGACGATGTTGCCATTGCTGACCGCGCTCAGCACATCCCAACCGGGGCGAGCGGCAATGTCGGTGGCGTCATAGTCGTAGGCATCGGTGTAGACGATCAGGGTGGGGTCGCTGTCGATGATCTGATCCACTTGGAGCTGGGGATACCCAAACCCGTCGGTATCAGCGGCATCGGCGATGTTCTCGTAGCCAAGCAACTCGTAGAGCTGACCGATATAGCTGGCCGACGACGCACTGAAGAAGGTGTCGTCGAGCTCGTGATAGACGCGTACTGGCTCATCGGTGACCGAGACCCTGGCCAGGATCTCGTCGATACCAGCCCGGATGGAAGCGTTGGTATCGGCCGCGGCGTCGATGTTGCCGGTGGCCTCACCCAAGATGGCGACCTGTTCATAGGTACCGTCGATGGTGACCGCCGCCGCTAGCACTAGTACGGGAACCCCGATCTGGGTCAGGCCGGCCTCGACCTCGTCGTTTGGCCAGCCGAGAATGACCAGATCAGGATCGTGGACTGCAACCGCTTCGAGGTTGGCCTCGAAGGCCGACAGATCAGTGGTTGGGGCTTCGGCCGGGTAGTTGGAAAACGAGTCGACGGCTTCGACTTGCTCGCCCGCTCCGATGGCGAACAACATCTCAGTCGCGGTTGCCGACAGCGAGACGATGCGCTCCGGTCGGGCCTCGATCGCCACATCTCCGGTTGGTGTTGCCACTACCCGGGGGAACTCGGCGGCCAGCTCATCATCGGCCGTCTCGGAATCGGCTGGCTCAGATTCGTCCGCTTCGTCGGTCGCGGTATCGTCGGCCGATTCGTCCGAGCCTTCGGCGGCCCCGGCCTCGGTTGCACCCTCGGCATCGTCATCAGACGACCCCGAGCAGGCAGCAAGCGCCAGTAGGAGCCCGAGTACGAGGGCGGTCAGTCGGCTATGGCTCTTCATCTGTTACCTCCTTTGGCTCGGAGGTAGTGATCGAGGCGGGAGCCTGCGAGCGGTCCTTCCTCCGAGGACACCTTTCGCTTCCCCGAGTCTCAGGCGACCTGACTTACCCCTGGTTGGGGATCACAGTTGCGGGACAGTGCCGGATTCTCACCGGGCTTCGCTAAGTACTCGGTCCGACAGCATTGGGGCTGCCGTTGGGGCCAGGCTAGTTGGCCACCGATGAAAAACTCCGGTCGAGACAAATCAGCCGGTCGGTCAGGAGGCAACCAGGTGGGTCACGCAGGCGGCGGCTGCCTCCACCGCCCGGGTTGCCAGTTGTTCGGTGGTAGCACTGCTGATGGGATGGTCGATGACGATGAAGGGGTAGTCCTCGGCCCCCAACACCTGACTCATCAGCTCGGCGGCACTGGCGAAAGCCGTGGTCATGATCCCCACCGAGGGGAGGCCGAGACCTTCACCGGTCACTGCGTCGTGCAGACTGCACGACGAACAGCTGCCTCAATCACCGATCCCAGCCACCAGTGCCTGCCACTGCTTGGCCCCGTCAACGATGTCAGCATCGGCCGGGGCGCTGTAGTTGGTCTTGGTCACGCGGACCACCTCGGCTGCTCCATGAGTCTCGATCAGCTCCCGAGCCAGGGAGTCGAAGAATCGTCGGGTTCCCTGCTTGCCGTTGGAGATGATCCCCACGGTGGCTCCCGTCAGGCTGTCGAGGCGGGGAGCCAGCTCGAAGGGCCCGCTCCCCTCTTCGTTGGTCGGATCCAGTACTTCGAAGCTCATGGGTAGACCCCTCTCAACGGTCAGCTCTCAACAGTCGACGCAAGCGCCGACGGCGACGGTCACGGCTCGGCTCTTGTGCCCCAGCCAGGGCGGGATGACGAGCCCGAACCCGCCAGCAGGGCCACCGGCCGCGATCACAAGCAGATGGTCTTCGTCGGGCAGGGCCGCATAGCGGCGCTCCCCCTTGTCGTGGACGATCGAGGCCTTACCAACCTCGGCCCATTCTCCCCGGTGGATGGCGGCCCGCTCGAACACATAGTGGCGGATGTCGGCCTTGGACCAGCCGGCGGCGGCGAAGTGGGTGCGGAGCTGGGGTGGGATGACGATGGCGTAGTTGCCGGGCCAGATGGAGTAGTGGCGCATATTTGCCCTGATCTCGGCCACGAAGGTGTCGAGGATCTCTTCGGGGTTGGTCGTCCACTCGTTCATGATCTGGCGGGGGGCCATGGCGGCCATGGCGGTCACAGCCGAGACATAGGGGTCACCGAGGCGCTCGGTGGCCAGCGAAGGCCAGGGTGAGCTCTCCTCGTCTTCAGCGATACAGAAGCTGATCTTGCCGGGATGGCCGAACGTGGAGCGGTCAATCCCACCGGAGTGGACGTCGAGGAGGTTACCGAGGATGAGGCGGACAGCCCGCCCGATGGAGGTAGTGGCCCGATCACTGGGGCCGGCGGCGTTGAAGGTCGGATCCATTCCGACCTCGAGGCGAATCGGGCCGTTGACCACCAACAAAACGGCCGATCCCCCGGTACTTGCGGTCGAGCCGTGTAGCAGGAAGGGTTCGGCCAGCATGGCGGTGACAGCGGTGACCACGACCGGAAAGTGGATGGGCAAGCAGCCGGCCATGACAGAGTTCACCGCCACCTTCTCGGCCGTGACCGCCCGCTGGCGGACCGGCTCGATGCCAACCAGATGGTCCGGGGGGAGCCCGCTCCACTCCAGGTGGGCAGCCACCGCGTCAGGGGTCGGGGGAACGACGGGTAGGCCGTCGGTCCAACCCCGGGAGTGGAACAGCTCCTGGGCCGAGACGGGATCGTCGACCGTGAATCGCCTAGAGGTCAGCTGGGTCGTGGTTGACGCGGTCATGTGGCCTGGTTGTCACCCTCGAAACGCCAGGGGTACTGGGACCGACCCCCGTAGCTGGTGTCGGCGTCGAGGAGACGACGGCGGATGGTGTCGTCGGTTGCGGCATCGGCACAGGTCCAGGCCATGGCCACCGCTCCGTCGAGCAGGGCCTGATCGGCCAGAGGGGTCCGGCACTGGGCCGTGAACTCGGGCTGGTGATTGACGACGGGGAGGCAGTCGAGGCTGAGCATGGGATGGATGGTTGGCATGAGCAGCGACACATTTGCCATGTCGGTCGAACCCGCTCCCACGGTCGGGCGATCACCGAGGCAACGCCCCAGTTCGATGGCGTTGGCCCGGTAGAGGTCGGCCAATTCCAGGTCGTGGTTGAACTCGCTGTAAGGGGGTCCGAGGGCTTCGACGTCGAGACTGGATCCGGTAGCCAGCGCCCCCGCTTCGAAACAGGCCCTGACCCGGGGCTCCAGGCGGGCAAGGGCTTCCAGGTCGGGGGCCCTGACAAAGAATCGGGCCGTGGTCTCAGCAGGAACGATGTTGGCCGCCTCTCCCCCTTTGAGCACGATCCCATGGATCTGGTCGCCCGAGTTGAGGTGCTGGCGGAGCAGACCGATGCTGACCTGAGCCACGGTGATGGCATCGGAGGCGTTGATACCGACATGGGGGGAGACCGAGGCGTGGGCCGTCTTGCCGTGGTAGTGGAAGTCAGATTGGCTGATGGCCAGGGTGGGAAAGACGTCGTTCTCGTTCGGTGAGGGGTGAACCATCATGGCCATGTGGAGGCCGTCGAAGGCCCCCTCTTCGAGCATGATGATCTTGCCGCCGCCGAGCTCCTCAGCCGGAGTGCCGAGAACCCGGATGGTGAGGCCGAGCTCGTCGGCGACCCGAGCCAACCCCAGGCCGGCCCCGACCCCGGCCGCTGCGATCATGTTGTGGCCACAGGCGTGACCGATGTCGGGCAAGGCGTCGAGCTCGCAGCAGATCCCGACCGTCAACGGACCCGAGCCGTACTCGGCGACGAAAGCCGTCGGCAGGCCAGCCACCCCGGTGGTGACCTTGAAACCGACATCATCGAGCATCTCGGCGCAGGCGGCCGATGTCTGCTCCTCCTCGAAAGCCAGTTCGGGGTGGCCCCAAATCCGGTGGGACAACTCGATCAGGGCGTCACTAGCCCCGTCTACTTCGGCCTTGGTCGCTTCCTTCACGCTCTTCACCATGATCAAACGCTAGGTGCGCCAACGGCTCGCTGTCGAAGAGCATCGAGGATTACGATCGGTACATGACCAAGCATGTGCTTCTCGTGTTCACCGATCCGGTCGAAGGCCGCGACGATGACTACAACACCTGGTACAACGATGTGCACCTGGGTGAGGTGCTCCAGGTCGACGGGTTCGTCAGGGCTCAGCGTTTCAAGGTGGCTGACCTGATGCCAGGCGTGACCGAGCACGCCTATGTCGCCATCTACGAGCTCGAGACCGATGATCCCGGTGCCGCCATGAAGGCATTGGGTCAAGCAATGAGCGGGTTCACGATGACCGACGCCATCGACCTCAGCTCAGCCAAGACGAGCCTGGTCTCACAAGCCAGCGACCTCGTCGAGGCCTAGCTGCAACCCACCTGATTGAGGAAGCGCCGAGCCTTCGACGAGCGCCGCCGGAAGTTGTCACCAGCCTCGGGGGTTCTCCGAAACCATGACCCGTCTCCATCGTCTGAGTCTGAGTCGCCGGTTGTTCTTGTCAGAGCTCGGCAAAGGGACCCTGGCCGTAGCCGTCCTCGGCACCGGGGTTGCCGCCTGTTCCTCGGGAACCGGGAATGACGGAGCCTCGGACTCTCCCGGCGACGATTCCGGGTCCAGCTCGTCGACCAGCGACGCGACCGAGCCCGGTGCCAGCTCCACCAGCCAGGCAGCGGGCACCGAGCGTGACGATGACGAGAAGGCCAGCGGTGGGGCGGCCGGACGAGACGGGCTCCAGTGGGAACGGGTCAGCTTCGGATTCGTGTCGGCCTATGTGCTGGCTCGGGGCAATGAGGTGGCCATTGTCGATACGGGCACGGCTGGCAATGCCGACAAGATCACCGACGCCCTGTCGGCCCTCAGCTTCGGTTGGCACGACGTCGATCATGTGGTGGTGACCCACGCCCATGGGGACCATGTCGGCGGCCTCGACCAAGTGCTGACCCTGGCCCCGGCTGCCGTTGGTTACGCCGGCGCCGGTGACGTCGAGTCACTCGCTGCACCCCGTGACCTGGTGTCGATCACCGACGGTGACGAGGTCTTCGGTCTCCATGTGATCGGCACACCCGGTCACACTCCTGGCCACATCTCAGTCCTCGATCCTGGTAGTGGGCTGTTGGTGGCCGGCGACGCGGTGGTGACCAACGACGGTCACCTCGATGGCCCAGTCGCCGAGTTCACCGACGATCTGGACCTGGCTCACGAATCGGTCAAGGCGCTGGCAACGGAGACGGTTGAGGCCATCCTGGTCGGCCATGGCGACCCGATCACCAGTGGGGGCGCCCAACAGCTCAGGGACCTGGCCCGCTCCCTCTAGCCTCCGGTCCGGTCTGGGTCCCTCCCTGGGTGACCTTCGAACTCAGAGTCCTCGTTTGGCCAGCCAGTCGCTCCATCGGGGCTCGTCGCGCTCCACCGCGGCCGCCCCATCAGCTCCGTAGAGATAGAGCCAGATGGAGATGCTCATGTGTTCGCCGGTACCTTCGACGGCCAGGAAGCCTGTGCCCGCCGCCGGTTGATCGACCAGGAGTGAGATCCGGTGGGGAGTGGTGTCGACCACGGTTCCGGCCAGGGTTGGGGTGTCGGCTCCTGACACCTCGATTCGCCGGCCGATACCCGGAGCACTCGGGAGGCCAAGGGCCTCGGTCAGGGTTCGCCAGGACTCGTCACGGTGGCCGGCCCAGACACCAGAAGGCAGGGCCGGTGTCGCCCCCTGACCAGCAAAGTGCTCCAGGTGGAGTTGGAGGTTGCGAAGGAACATGGGCCAGCCCTCGCTCATCCCGTCGTACTGAGCATCCCAGTCATCGCCCGATCCGAACCCGGTGTTGACCAGCCGGACCACGCAGCTTCCACCATCGCGAGCTTCGACCAGCCACTCGAAGGCCAACCCGTCGACCCCCTCACCACCGTCGAATACGATCCGATGTGGTGGGTCCCAGGCCGCCACCCGACCCCCGACCTCCATCTCGGGCCCAGGGCCGAAACGGGCAACAGCCGCTCCTCCTTCCTGTTCCTCGACGGTATGGGGCACGTACCACGATGAGATCCCGGGCCCGGTGGCGATGGCCTGCCACACCTCCTCGGGACTACCGGGAACCTCGACTTCCAGCTCGATCGAACGATCATCGGACATGACTTCAGGCCTCCTCAGGCGGATTGGGATGGGGGTGAGCAGCAACGATCAGACGGTGCCAGCGCCCGCCTGCTGCAGCTTCGCTGTGATAGCGACCAGCCAGCGTGGTCACGGCGGCACTCAAGTCCTTGGTGAAGGCAGCCCGGTCGGCAGCCGAGGCAAAGCGAATCTCGGTGTCAATGGCCAGGGTGGCCAACGGCTTGGCTGCCTTTTCGGCCCGTCGGGCCAGCTGGGCCACCTCCCGCACCATGCGAGCAGCAACTGCAATCAGATAGCGGGTCGAGAGCCGATCGGTACGGGCCGGATCAGCCGCCCGATCTCCGAGCAGGACCGGTGACAGCACATAGGAGCGGGCCGATGCCACCAGCACCCGCTCCGTCAACCCACGGCGAGGACGCTCCTCGACCAAGTTGACCAGGCCGTGCTCTTCCAACACCCTCAGGTGATAGTTCACCTTCTGCCGCCGCTCCCCCAGCGCAGCGGCAACCGTAGAGGCCGAGCCGGGCTCAGCCAGGGCAGCCAAAGCCCTGGCCCTCACGGGGTCGAGGAGTGCCAGCGCAACCTGGGTTTCGTCGATGACCTGGAGCTCTTGCATTCGCCAATTCTCGTATTGACAAATAATCTTGTCAATAGCGGATATGGATGATCTTGGGGCCTAGGCGACGACGAAGACGGTCGAGAGCTGCGGCGCTTTGAAGCCGAAGGTTCACGAGGTGCTCAATTGATGCTGACACTCCACGCGATCCCCGGGGACCACTCATCGATCCGAGGTCTCTGCCTACGAGCCTGACTCCGAGGCGCCGGCCAGAGCCCTCTCGATGGCGCCGACATCGAAACCAACGATGAACTCGTCGTCGACTTGGAGCACGGGCGTCGTCCGGATGTCGTTGGCTTCCAATAGCTCGCCGGCGTCGGGATCCATCATCACGTCCTTCACCTCGAAGTCGAGGTCGCGCTCACTGAGCCAAGCCTTCATCCGCTCGCACGGTCCGCACAGGGGAGAGGAATAGACGGTCAAGGTCGGCTTGGCGCCAGGTTCCTCTGGGGCACCTGATCCGCTCACGACGCTCCCGTCTGCTTCTGGTCGCGGTAACGCTGCTTGGCCGCCAGCCAATTCTCCAGCGCCTCCCCACTCAAGAATGGCTGCTCTTCGGTGAAGATGAGCTGCTTCCAGCGATCGTCGTCGCTCCACACATCGGGAGTCTGGACCGTCATCCGCGGAGCGACCGCCGTCTCGACCAGACGCAAGCCGAGCTCCAACACCTCATGCTGATGCTCAGAATCGAAGCTACGACCACACGAATTGCCCAGGGGGAAGTCGACGAAGACGAAGCGGGCGACCCCACAGTGCTCGACGATGTCCTTGGCCGTCCCGAACACCACGGTCGGAATACCATTGGCTTCGAGATAGCGGGCGACCAGACTCACGGTCTGGTGACAGACCGGTCAAACTGGAGTCATGATGGCCAGGTCGACCTCGTCTTCCTGGCAGCGACGCAACACCTCGGGAGCGTCGACCTCGGCGGTCTTGCGCTGTGAGTAGCCGGTGTAGACCCCATGAAAGCGAGGGGCCAGCGAACCGAGCCGTCCCCGCTCGACCAGTTCCTGGAGCCGAGCAACCGGATAGTAGGCATTGACATCTTCAAGAGTGGTTGCGTGCTGGTCGTAGTGCTCCTGCCGGGAGTACAGGAGCTCCAACGGAGTGTCGGCCGGCAAGGAGTAGACGTTCCCGACGGAGAACTCATGGCTCCGGTCACGCTTGCCGTCTGGGCCCTGGATGGCGATGTCGGAGGTAGAGACGATGGCGACCCGACACTCCGACAGTGGCTTGTCGAGGGTGGCGAATGGGGCGTCGGTGTGATGGGCCCAGGCATAGGGCTTCTCGTAGCCCTGACCCAGGTAGTAGTCACGGGTACGATCGATATAGCGGACGTGCTCGCTCACGGAGCCCCCTTTGTCGACTCTGATCCACGTTAGTCAGCGTGCCCCGTCAAGAGCCAAGGCGACGCGGGGCCGTTGGCTTTGAACAGACCCGGACGGCGTGACCCGGACCGGCCCCGGTTGGGGGTGATATCGACTGGTTACGGGGGGCTGGTAGCTTTCGACTGGTGGTGTTGCTGGGGAGTGAAGAACCATGGTTGGGGGCAATTGCGTCTACTGCCTGCACCTCTCTGATTCTGATCGGGGCTGGTATCACCGTGCGCACGATCGCCCGGCGAGCGGCAACTGGGCGGCTCGACCGAAACGGCTTGGCCGGGATCCGCACCCAGGCCACCCTGGCCTCCGATCAGGCATGGGAAGTGGGCCACAAGGCGGGTTGGGCTCCCGTTCGGCGGGGCGCCTTTGTCCTGATCACAACCGGAATCCTCAGTATCATGCTGGCTCCAGTCCTTGCCCTCCTCGGTGCCTGGGCCACGACCCGCTACCTGACTCTGTGGACGGTCGTCCTGTCGATCGGGATGATCATCGCCTTGACCTTGATCATCATCGGGGCCAACCTCGCCAATCAAGCAGCCCGGGCAGTCACAGCCCACTCAACTGGCTGAGCGAACCCAAGCCTCGACGCGGTGTGTGAGGTCACCATCCGGCATCGAACATGAGCTCGATCCTGGACCCGATTGGGTAGCCATCCTCCCCCATCGACCGGTGGGACCGGGGTTGGCGGCTACCTTGGCGAGCCATGCTGGTCGATCGCATCGAGTTGCGCCTGCTGAACCTTCCCCTGGTCGAGCCGTTCGTTGCCGCCCATGGGACGATGACCACCCGCGAACTGGTTGTGGTCCGGATCGAGACCGATAGCGGCCATGGGTGGGGCGAGTGCTCGGCCCTGCCCGAGCCGACCTATTCCGACGAGTTCGCGGGCGGGGCTTTCATCATCCTCGAAGATGAGCTCGGTCCCCGCATCGTCGGTCATCGTCTGACGGCGGGTGATGTCCTCAACCGACTGGCCGTAGTTGGCGGCAACCCGATGGCCAAGGCGGCCCTGGAGATGGCCTTGCTCGATGCCGAACTGCGAGCCGACGGGACCTCCCTGGCCGACCACCTGGGCCATGGCACAACTGAAGTGAAGGCGGGAGCCGCTGTCGGTCTCGGCTCCCGGGACGAGGTGACCGAACGGATTGCCGACCTGGTGGCCGAGGGGTTCGCCCGGGTCAAGCTGAAGATCGAACCTGGCCACGATCAACAGGTGGTAGAACAGATCCAGGCTCAGGTCCCCGGAGTCGAGATCCAGCTCGACGGCAACGGCTCATACCGGCGGGATCATGTCTCTCTCCTGACCGAGCTAGCCACCTCAGGGGTGACCTCCATCGAGCAACCCTTCGCTCCCGGTGACGAAACCACGGCTGCGGTCCTGGTCGAGGCCAGCCCGGTACCGATCGTGGCCGACGAGGCGGCGACCGACCTTGTGACCGTCGACCGGCTGGCCCGCCACGGGGTCCTCAGCGGTGTCTCGATCAAACCACCCGGTCTTGGCGGGATCGGGGCCGCCATCTCGATGCACGATCGGGCGTTGGGGCTGGGGCTGGCTCTGACCGCCGGCGGGATGGTCGAGAGTGGGCTTGGGCGTCATTCCCTGGCCGCAGTGGCCGGTCTCCCCGGTTTCACCCTCACTGGCGACATCTCACCCGCCGGACGCTGGTTGGCCAGCGACCCCTGGCCCGATCTGTCGATGACCGACGGTACCGTCTCGGTCCCCTCCGGTCCTGGGGTGGCCCCTGAGCCCGACTACGAATCAATCGACCACCACACCATCCGCCAGGCCATCATCAAGGCCTGATCCCGATCCCCCCGTCGGGCACTCCCATCAGACAGCCGTCAGGCGATCTCTGACACGAAACGGCG
>JAAETV010000084.1 GCA_024227975.1 Actinomycetes bacterium | reverse complement strand
GTCGATGTCGCCCGAGGCCAACTCCTCGACGTTGTGCGGGGCCGTGACGCTGCGAGCACGTGCGCGTGGTTCGCTGAGCAGCCCGTCGAATGGATGGCTCTGATCTGCTGGGCGACGTTGGATCTGTCGGGCCCGTATCGCAAGGTGTTCGACACGATGCTCCCGCACGCGGTCCAGATCGCGGACCCGTTCCACGTGGTGAAGGTGCGCCACGAGGCGCTGTGTGTTTGGGGGCGGGTGAGAGGCCCACCCTGTCGGTCTGTCGCAGCAGATCGGTGAAGCTGACCGCAGTCTGATCCCAGAGGTGTGGGGGAGGGCGGGAAGCAGCGGTGACAAAGCCGGGGCGTGCCAGTACTGCCAGATGGCAGCGGGTCCGGCAAGCGAGGCAGAGAGGTGTAACGAGAGTGAACCAGTGGTTGAACCCGCTCAAGGGTGGAACCGGCTCCAACCTGGTGGATGCGGGCCGGGCAACAGCGCGCGACGGTTTCTATTGTGGGAAGCGTCGACTCCGAAGCCGACTATTGACGTCGGTGGGGAGGCCATCACCGCGATGCTGCGGGTTTGGTGGTGGCGAGGCTGTAGCGGCAGAGCTGGGCGCCGATCCTGTCAACCGAGACACAGTGAACGTGGGAACCATTCCGGTGTTGCCCTCCCTGGCCAGCAGCCTGCTGGCCGGCGGGCCGGTTCACCGTCAACTCATGACGCCGGAATGGGGCGGAGGGTCCGTAGTAGTCCGAGGGCGGGAAAGCCGTCCACATGGCGAAGGGACCCAGCGAGTTCGCAGTCGATGCAATGGAATGCCAGGAGTCCGCTGGTGAATACCGGCGAGCTGTGGCCGGGCCTTGATGAGGCCCGGGCGCGGGTACTGGGTATCCAGACCAAGTTGCACCAATGGTCGAACGACGACGGTGATCGTCGGTTCGATGACCTGTTCAACCTCGTCGCCGATCCTGCGTTCCTTGTGGTTGCGTGGGATCGGGTGCGAGGGAATCGAGGGGCACGATCTGCCGGGGTCGATGGCGTCACTGCACGTTCCATTGTCTTCGGGGACGCGATGCTGCACCGGCTACGAGCAGAGCTCAAGGCCGCCAGTTTCGAGCCGCTCCCGGTCAAGGAGCGGATGATTCCCAAGGCGTCGGGCAAGCTCCGGCGTTTGGGCATCCCTGCGGTCCGGGACCGGGTCGTGCAAGCCAGCCTGAAGCTGGTCCTCGAGCCCATCTTCGAGGCGGACTTCCACCCGTGCAGTTACGGGTTCCGTCCGTCTCGTCGACCTCATGACGCGATCGCCGAGATCCACATGCTGGCATCCAACCAGTATCACTGGGTGCTTGAAGGTGACATCGAGGCGTGCTTCGACGAGATCTCGCATCCGGCCCTCATGGGTCGGGTCCGGGAACGGATTGGAGACAAGCGTGTCGTGGCGTTGATCAAGGCGTTTCTGTGTGCCGGTGTCCTCTCCGAGGATGGCGTCACCCGCGACACCAAGATGGGCACACCCCAGGGCGGCATCTTGTCGCCGTTGCTGGCCAACATCGCGCTGTCGGTCCTCGACGATCATTTCGCCGAAGCCTGGCAGCGTGACATGGCCACCCGAACCCAGCGGGCCACCCGCCGCAACCACGGACACGCCACCTATCGCCTCGTGCGATACGCGGATGATTTCGTGGTCATGGTGGCGGGCACCGAGGCTCACGCCGAGGACCTGCGGGGCGAGGTCGCGACGGTGCTCGCACCAATGGGCTTGCGCCTGTCGGAGCACAAGACGTTGACCGCGCACATCGACGAGGGGTTCGAGTTCCTGGGGTTCCGCATCCAGCGGCAACAACAGCAGGGCTCAAACCGCCGTTTCGTCTACACCTGGCCCTCGAAGAAGTCGTTGACTTCGATCCGGGCGAAGGTGAAGACGATCACGAGAATGGGCACGAACCAGCCCCTGTCCGAGTTGCTCCGCCGCATCAACCAGATGCTGCGGGGCTGGACCGGCTACTTCCGGCACGGCGTGTCGAGTCGGACCTTTTCGCACCTGCACCAGTACTGCTGGGAACGGATCGTGCATTGGCTCCGGCGCAAACACAAACGTGCCACCTGGAGGTGGCTGAAACGTCGCTACCTGGCCAACAACTGGTGGCCAGAGCACGACGGTGTCTCACTGTTCAACTGCGGAACAGTGCCGATCACCCGTTACCGCTACCGCGGAACGAAGATCCCGACACCGTGGGACCAGAACACCATCGCCGCTTGACCAACGGCATGGACTCGTGGAGAGCCGGATGCGGTGGAAGCCGCACGTCCGGTTCGGGAGACGGCCCGGAGAAACTCACCCGCCGAAAGGCAGGCAGGGCGCTCCGGGCCGACCTCACCTCGCCAACCAGCGCCTCGACGACGTGCGCCGCCGCGTGCAGAACGAGACACTGGGCCACCGAGGCCGCCGCGACGACCCCCTCTACCGATCCCGCCGACTGCTCACCCGAGCCGACGAGCGTCTCAACAACGCGGGCCGCGACCGCCTCGTTGGGCTGCTCGAGGCCGGCGATCCCAAAGGAGAGGTCCGCACCGCCTGGCACGCCAAAGAAGTAGT
>JAAETV010000083.1 GCA_024227975.1 Actinomycetes bacterium | reverse complement strand
GGTGCGCAACGCCCTCAACCCCCAGGCATTCACAGAGCTGGCTGAAGCCTGTGCCATGGTCGCCGACGATTCATCGGCTCGGGCCCTGGTGCTGACCGGTGAGGGCGTCGCCTTCTCTGCCGGAGGCGACTTCGACGCACTACAGGCTCTCCTCGATGGCGATCGTGCCTTCGCCGAAGCGGAGCTACGCCATGCCAATGCTGGTATCCGGGCGGTGGCCGAGCTCGAGGTTCCAACCGTCGCCGCCATCAATGGTGACGCCTTTGGTGGTGGGGCTGCGGTATCGCTCAGCACCGACTTCCGGATCATGAGCGAGTCCGCTCGCCTCGGATTCGTCTTCGCCCGCCTGGGTCTTTCCGGAGCTGATACGGGCGCCACCTGGTGGCTCAATCGGCTGGTCGGCCCGGTCCGGACCATGGAGATCATCACCCTTGGTGCCGTATTCGATGCCGAAGAAGCACTGGCCAACGGCCTGGTGACCCAGACCACGGCGGCCGATTCCTTCGATGAGGCGGTAGCGGCTTTCACCGATCGGCTCGCTGCCCTCGCCCCCCTCGCCGTGAGGACCAACAAGCTCGCTCTCCTCGGGATCGAGAGTCGAACGTTTGCCCAGCACCTCGACTACGAGGCCGCTATCCAGGCGGAGGTGATCGGCTCGGCCGACTTCCGAGAGGGCCTGGCCGCCACCAGAGAGAAGCGCCAACCGACCTTTCGAGGAGCCTGATGGACGTCTACCTATCACCCGAACAGCTCGAGATGAGGGCCGAAGTGCGAGCCTTCCTCGACGAGAACTACCCGCCCGATCGGATCCTCCAGATGGAGCTCGACGAGGAATACCCCGACGAGTTCTACCGCCAGTGTGCAGAACGGGGATGGACGGGAATCCCGGTTCCCACCGAGCAGGGCGGTAGTGACGGGTCAGTACTCGACCTGTGCGTCTTCGTGGAAGAGGTCGGCAAGACGTCGGTCGCCATGTCGACCCTCTACATCACCGGCACCATCTTCGGCTCCCACGCCCTTCACATCTGTGGGTCGAAGGAGCAGGCCGACCGGTACCTGCCCGCCATCGTGGCCGGCGAGAAGCGCTTCGCCCTTTCGATGTCCGAGCCTGGTGCCGGATCCGACTTCGCCGGCATGGAAGCCACGGCCGAACAGGTGGACGGGGGTTGGCGGATCAATGGTGTGAAGGGGCCGATCTCGGGAGCCGAGCGAGCCGAAGTGATCATCACCGCGGCCCGTACCGCCACCTACTCTGACCAGCCCCGCCGCAATGGCATCACCCTGTTCCTCGTCGACAACCCATCCCCGGGGCTCAGCTTTCAACAACGCAAGTTCCCGGGCATGAAGGCCCTGATGGTCAACAACGTCCACTACGACGATGTCATCGTCGGCGACGACGCCATCCTGGGCGAGGTCAACGACGGCTGGCTCAACCTGTCCAAGCTCATGGACCCCGAACGCCTGGCCAATGCAGCCCAGACCATCGGGATCGCCCAGGCCGCGATCGACGACGGGGTGGAATACGCTCGTTCCCGCGAACAGTACGGGGGACCGATCTCGAGGTTCCAAGCAGTATCACACCCCCTGGCTGAGGCCCAGGCCGAGGTGGCGGCGGCAAGGCTGCTCGTCTATGCCGCAGCCAGGAAGCGCGATGTGGAAGGGCCGTGTCCAATGGAGGCATCCATGGCGAAGATGCTGGCCAATAATGTCGCCGCCCGTGCCACCAGTGCCGCCCTACAGGTGGCCGGGGCCGCAGGTTGGGAACGCGACTCCCATTTCCTACGCCGCAATATCGAGGTCCGCGGCTGCGAACTAGGTGGGGGCACCAGCCAGATCCAACGCAATATCATCGCCCACCACATGGGGCTGCGATGAAAGCCCTCGTCTACCAAGGGCCGGGTCAGATTGCCCTGGATGAGATCGCTGACCCCGAGCCCGGCCCGGGTGAGGTCCTGATCTCGGTCGACGCAGCCGGTGTGTGCGGCACCGACCGCCATATCGTGGCCGGTGAGCTCGGAGTGGCGCCGGGGACCGTGCCCGGCCATGAGATCGCCGGCACCATCACCGCCCTGGGGACCGGAGTCGATGGGTGGACGCCAGGAGACCGGGTCGCATCGTTCGGTCAGGTTTCCTGCGGAGAGTGCTCACCGTGCCAAGCCGGGAGGGTCAACCGTTGCCGCCGTCCCGCGGTGTTGGGCATGGCCCGCCAGGGTGGATTCGCCGAGAACGTCGCCCTACCGACATCGTGTCTCATTGCCCTCCCAGAGTCGATCGGCGCTCCGATCGGTTCAATTGCGTCCGACGCCATTGCCACTCCTTTCCATGCCCTGACCACTGTCGGTGGACTTCAGGCCGGCGAGTCCGTGGTCATCATCGGTGCCGGTGGTCTCGGCCTCCACGCCGTACAGTTGGCCCGGCTCTGCGGAGCGGCCAGCGTGGTTGCCGTGGACCCAGTGGCCGAGGCTCGTGAGGCCGCCATTGAGGTCGGAGCCGATGCGGCCTTCGATCCCGCAAGCGAGGACGACCCGGCCCGAGCCCTTCGCCGTGTCGCCCGCCGTCCGTCATTGGTCGTGGAATGCGTCGGCCGGACCGAGACGGTCGAGTTGGGCCTCGGTGTCCTCGCCCCCGGGGGGCGGCTCGTGGTCGTCGGTGTAGGCGCCGGTCGACCCAAACTCCCTCCCCTGGCCATGTTCATCGGTTCAGAGCTGTCGGTTCTGGGCTCATTTGGTTCCACGCCGAGTGAGATCGAGACCGTACTGACCCTCATCGCCAGCGAACGTCTCGATGTGTCCCGCTCAGTTCAGCGCGAGGTGCCCTTGAGCGAGGCCGCTCCGATCTTCACCCAACCGTTCGGACCGGCGCGAACAGTCATCGTCCCCGACACGAAGGAGACCTCATGAACGCAACCCCACCCGATGACGTACTTGTTGACATTGCCGATGGAGTCGGCACCGTCACCCTCAATCGACCCGACCGGCTCAACACACTGGCCAATACGACCGTCGACCACCTCGTCGACGCCCTCCAGGAGGTCGCCCGTTCCGACGATGTCCGGGTGGTGGTGCTAGCCGGCAACGGTAAGACATTCTGCGCCGGTGCCGACCAGGCCGAGATGGTCAATCGCATCCCACAGGAGTGGGAGCCGATCGTGCGGCGCTACCTCGATCCGGTTCGTGAGATCGTTGGTATGGACAAGCCCGTCATCGCATCACTCCACGGAGATACGGTCGGCGGAGGTCTCGGCCTCGCCCTTGCCTGCGACTTCCGTGTCGCGGCTGAAGGGATCCGCCTCGGTGCTCCGTTCACCCGGATCGGGCTGGCCGGTTGTGATATGTCGGCCGGTTGGTTCCTTCCCCGCATGGTGGGGCTCACGATGGCTCAGGACCTCATGTTCACCGGCCGCCTGGTCAAGGCAGCCGAAGCCCTCGAGATCGGGCTCATCCACCGGGTCACTTCGCCCGACGACCACGCCGAGCAAGTAGCAGCCCTGGCAGCCCAGCTCGCCGCTGGCCCTCCGATCGCCCACGCCTGGACCAAGCGGGCCATCCACCGCTCCCTCGGGGTCGATATGGACGCTGAGTTCGAGTTCGAGATCTTCGCTCAGGTGACCTGCATCCAGACTGAAGACCATCGTGAAGGTGTGAAAGCATTCCAGGAGAAGCGTCGGCCGGAGTATCGCGGTGTCTGAACCCACTCCAGAACAGGTGGAGTTCCGCTCCCAGGTAGCACGATTCGTCGAGTCGGAGATCACCCCCAACGCCACGGCCTGGGACCGCGACCCCGCCGATCATTCGTATCCGATGCATCTCTTCGGCCAGCTCGGCGAGCTGGGTTGGCTCGGTGTCGGGTTCGACGAGTCGCTCGGCGGATCAGGTGGGGGGCCCATCGAACGGTGCATCATGTTCGAAGAGCTCGCCCGCGGCTCGGCGGGAGCAGCCCTTGGCATCTATGTCCACACCTCATTGGCCGCCGCCGGGCTCGGGGCTGTTGCCAACCCGGCGCTGATCGAGCAGTTCGTTCCGCCCCTGCTCGCCGGAACACTGACCGGGGCCTGGGCCTACGCCGAACCCGATGCTGGCGCTGACGTCACCCAGGTACGACTCTCGGCCAAGCGCGACGGTGACAACTTCGTGCTCAACGGTACGAAGATGTACATCACCAACGCCACCTTCGCCGACGTCATCCTCGTCGTCGTCCGAACCAACGGCGAGCCGGGCCAGCTCTCAGGCTTGTCCGTTCTCGCCGTCGACGGAGAGAGCGAAGGCCTCACCCGCACACCGATGGCCAAGCTCGGGATGCGACCCTCCGAAATTGCCGAGCTCCACTTCGATGAGTGCATCGTGCCCGCCGACCGTCTCGTCGGCGAAGTCGACACTGGCTTCCGCCAGTGTCTCGCGGTCCTGTCCCAGGGGCGGGTATACGCCGGCGCACTTGCTCTCGGACTGGGGCGAGCCGCCATGGAAACCGCGGTCACCCATGTGACCACCCGCCAGCAATTCGGTGGACCCTTGGCGGCCAAGCAAGCGGTTCGACTAACGGTGGCGGAGATGACAGCCCGCCTCCGCGGGGTCCGTGAACTGGTCTATTCGACCGCCACCAAGCTGGCGGAGGGTGAACCGTACGACACCGATGCCTCCATCACCAAGCTGGTGTCGTCCGAGACGGCCACCTGGGTCAGCGAGCGATGCCTGCACCTTCACGGAGCGAACGGCTACATGCTCGACAGCCCCGCCCAGCGCTTCTACCGCGACTGCAAGATCAATGAGTGGGGCGAGGGCGCCAACGAGCTCCAGCGCGAGATGGTCTTCGAGGCCGTCACCAAGGGCTACCGGCCCTGAACCCCCGGCGACCAGAGGAATGACCAGCACCGGGCCGTTCTACTCCGAGGACCATGAAGCGTTTCGTGACGTATTGCGAGCCTTCGTTGATTCCGAGATAACCCCAAACGTCGACGCATGGGAGCGGGATGGACAGCTGCCGCGCCTCCTCCACCGCAAGGCCGCCCAGATCGGGATGTTCGGCGTCGGGTTCCCCGAGGTCTACGGAGGTCTCGGCACCGACGACGCTCTGCTCCGGGTGCTGATCGGGCAGGAGGTCGCTCGATGCGGAGCGGGCGGAGTCAATGCCAGCCTCCTCACCTCCTACATCGCCCTCCCCCCGATCCTCCAGGGAGGATCCGACCGGCTCAAGGAACGGGTCCTGCCCCCAGTTCTCGCTGGTGACAAGATCGCGGCTCTGGCCGTGACCGAGCCATCGGGCGGCTCTGATGTCGCCGCCATCACGACCCGGGCGGTCCGCGATGGGGACCAATACATCGTGAACGGGTCCAAGGTGTTCATCACCTCCGGCATGCGAGCCGACCACTTCACGGTTGCGGTCCGTACCGGCGATGGACCTGGCGCAGCCGGGATCTCGATCCTCGTCATCGACGCCGACAATCCGGGCCTATCCCGTACGGCCATGGACAAGATGGGCTGGCACTGCTCCGACACTGCGACCCTCCACTTCGACGACTGTGCCGTACCAGCCGACAACCTGCTGGGCAAGGAGAACCGTGGGTTCGCCACCATCGTCGACAACTTCAACCTCGAACGCCTCGATGTCATCGCCCTGGCCACGACATCGGCCCGACTCTGTCTCGAAGAGGCGATCGCCTACGGACGCGAGCGCCACACGTTCGGGATGCGCCTCGTCGATCACCAAACAATAAGGCACAAGATCGCCGAAATGGCCCGCCACGTCCTCGCCACCCAGTCCCTTCTGGACCTGCTCGCATGGCGCGTCAACAATGGCGACGAGGTGATCGCTGAGATCGCCCTGGCCAAGATCCAGGCGACGACCACGTTCGAATACTGCGCCAGAGAGACGATGCAGATCTTCGGCGGCGCCGGCTATATGCAAGGCTCGGG
>JAAETV010000082.1 GCA_024227975.1 Actinomycetes bacterium | reverse complement strand
GCCGGCACCTCCGCTCACGTTTTCAGTCGAGAGCTGGAGGCGGCCGTAGGGGCGTACACGCACGCGGTGGTAGCCACGCCAACCGCTCTCACCGATGCCTGCATCATGGACGCAGCGAACTGGGCTCGCGACCAGATTGATGGGGCGCAGATCTATGCATGGGACGATCTTCTGTTCGCTGCGGTCTTCCTTTTGACTCGCCGCTCGTTCCCCGTCACTGTCATCAAGGATCTCGGGGAGGCGCTCGAGGAGGTCGCGGAGCGCCACAGTGAGTTGCGGGCCCAAACGCTCACCTGCTCGGCGTTCGTCCACCGTGCCTTTCAGTTGGGCGGTGACCTGTGCTCACTCCAGGTCCTGCTCCCCCAACCGCCCATTGACGTTGCGATGATCGATGGCGGTGAACCAGCCAGAATCGATGCTTTCTGGGATGCTGACGAAGCCATGAAAGCCTATTACCTCGAGACCGCGACCCTATGGTCGATCATCGAGGCGCAGGAGGAGCTCGATCTTCTCGAGTCGATGAATGGCTCACGGGTTTCCACGAGCCAACTGGCGGCGGCGGCCAAGATAGTATTCCAGGTGGCCAAGGCCTACGGCCAAGGCGCGGGAGACGATGATCCGAGCTCCCTGCCCGGTCGCTGGGTGAGCCCGACCGATCTGTGGCGCTGTCCACAATTGGGCGACCGTGCTCTCCTCGTAGTCGACCGATCATGACAGAGCACTCAACGCGTTCGGCCTTGGTGGTCGGAATTGACCGCTACCCGAGGGCGGTGTTCGATTCCCCGCCCGGCTCGGTCGCTGACGTGCGACATCTGACATCGCTTCTCGAGTCGGGCCGGCTACCACTGGCCCATCGCTTCGACTGTCAGTTGTTGACGCCCTCGGACCGGCTCGTGGTGACAGCAGAGCGGATCCGATGTCTCGCTTCGACTGCATTCTCGAAGACCTCCGATGTGCTGCTATTCCACTTCGCCGGTCACGTTCGAAGCGCGAGGGACGGCTCGCGCCAGGAACTCCTCTTCATCGGCCAGGATGGTCGAGGTCTGAGCCTCTCTCTGCTTCTCAAACTCGTTGATCTCAGCGGCTGGGGCCAGCGGATTATTACGCTCGATTGTGGAGTCATCAACGGGTGTTCCAGTGAGGTGACAGCGCATCTCGCCCAGCGGCAATTGCCGGATCGCTGCACCCTCCTTGCCCTTGCGTCAGAAAGCGCTTGGGTCGAGTCCAGCAAGGGTCTGACCAGTCATCTTATTGATGCCTTCCAGGGGAGGGCTGCCAATGATGACGACCAGGTCACCACCGACACCCTCCAGTCCTACCTGGTTGGCCTCGTCCATACGACACCAGAGCTTCTGGCTAGGAGGGCCAGGGCAGCACGATCTGTTGTCCTGAGTTGTGGCGGATCACTTCCAGGTGAGACAGCCGAGCAACACGCCTGTGAACGAGAAGCAATGCAGACGGGAGATTCATCGTGAACCCACATATTGATCCGAATCTGAATTGGGTTGGCCAATCCACGGAGAGCTCGGATTCACTCGATGGATTCGAGTCAATCAGCCCCCATCCACCGGTGCAGCGCCGGATCCCACTGCTCATTGAGCTGCGCACGCCCGACTGGGAGCGGGACATCGAGGGACTTACGATCTTCAGTCGGTTGGGCAACATCGTGACTGCCGTTGCGACGCCCGAGGCCCTGGAGGTCCTGACCGACGACCCAGCTATCGCCTCATTGGAGGCGAGCCGAGACGCAGGATTCATCGAGACTGAGGCGGCGACGGACTGGATACGAGCTACGAACGCACAGGCACAAACGGGGTTCGGTGAACGGGGTGATTCTGCCTTCATTGGGATCGTCGACACAGGGGTCGACGTTTTGCACCGAGCGTTTCTTGATGAGAACGGCGGCACCCGACTGCACGCATTGTGGGACCAGCGGGAGACTGTGGGCCCGAGCCCCTCGACCGTTGATGGCAAGGTCTATACCCAGAGCTATGGGCGGCTGTATCGGTCGGACGACATCCAGCGCTTCGTCGACGGGTTGGACAACCCCTCTGTTCGACTGCGCGACCCTGCTCGTCACGGGACCCATGTGGCCAGCATTGCCGCTGGCTCTCCGGTCGACGCGGCGCAGCTGTTCGACGACGACCGATTCGGCGGCCTAACGGCCGGTCCGACATTTGACTGGAGCGGGGGTGTCGCACCGGAGTCCCGCCTCATCGTGGTGATTCCGGCCTTCGAGTCGGAGCCGGGTTCTCCCCTCAGTCTTGGCTACTCGGTGTCCCACGTTGACGCTCTCGCCTTCATCAAGGCAACCGTGCTCGACGATCCCGGTGAGACACCCGCAGCGGTCAACATCAGCCTTGGCATGAATGCCGGCGCCCACGACGGTTCGTCGCTCCTCGAAGCATCCTTCGATGAGTTCACCAGCGGTGGTCGCGATCCCGGCTTCGTTATCGTGAAGTCGGCCGGAAACGAACGGGGGTTCGACGGTCATACCCAGGCCAGGGCTTTCGATGGTGGGGTGAGCGTGGTGGAATGGCTGTCGGAGGACACCCCGCGGACGCACGACTACATCGAGTTCTGGTACCGGTCGAGCGACGATCTGGAGTTCACCTTGCAGAACCCAACCGGAGCTTCGACTGCTCCGGTGAGCGTCGGGAAGGGCACGAGTCAGGACACGGTCCTGGGTGCGACGCGGGTCAGGATGGTCCTTGAGCGCTATCACCACGACAACGGCGACAGCCGCCTCGCCGTCACCCTTGAGCCAACCGGAGCGTCGGTGATCCAACCCGGTGTTTGGCTGATGACCATCGTAGGAAGCGAGGTCAGGTCCGAGGGGGTTGTCGACGCCTGGGCGGAGCGGATGGGAGCACGGGCCGTGCGATTCCGAACAGGGAACGTCAACGACCAGACCCTGAGTATTCCCGGCACAGCTCGGACCGTCGTGACAGTCGGGAATTGTGAAGTCAGAGATCCGCTCCGGCTCGCCAAGACGTCGTCGTGGGGTCCGACCAGAGATGGGCGCCACAAGCCGGATCTCGTGGCCCCTGGCGTTGGAATCACTGCCGCGTTGGGCGGACATGTATCAACCGGGATGATCTCACTCTCGGGAACGAGTATGTCGGCCCCGCACGTGACTGGTGCCGTCGCGCTTCTCCTGTCGAGACGCAAGAAGACCGATCCAGCAAACCAGCTGAATGCCGCCCAGGTCGGGGCAGCTCTCCGCCAGGAACTCCAGAACTTCACTGGTCGATGGCATGAGGGTTTCGGCTACGGCCGGCTCGATGTCTTGAAGCTTCTCGAGGCATTCGAATAGTGAGAGCCCTCGTTTCTGTCCTACGCAACCGGTTCGCTGCACTGGAGTCCATCTACGTACACCGACCATCACCACAGTGGCCCACCACGCCACCACGAACCGATCGATGGCATCGGAACGAGGGGTATGGGCGATCGCCCACTCGTCGAGCCAGATAGTCAGGCCACGATCTCGAAGCTGATTTGCCAGAGGGTCGACCATGTAGTTGTCGGCGCTGCTGTGACGGAGGAACACATCGAGCTCGAACGCATCGGCTCCGACTCTCCGGCTGACGATTTCTCGACTGTCTGTACCGCGGTGGCCCCGCGAACGGCGGTCAAACGGTGCCGTCGGAGGTCAACCACGGGGAATCGACGGCAGACCTCCAACCAGAGGAAACGCGGTGCTGGAGTGTCTGATCTGGGCGCCCCTGGCAGGAATCGAACTCACGACGCATCATTGCCGGCCCCAGCATCCGCCGAGCGCTCGCAGCGCCTCGTCCCAGATGGGAGTATCAGATGGCCGACAAGACCGTCACTAATCTGCCCGACCCCGCCCTTGTGGCACCCTCGATTGGAGAACAAGCGCATGGAAGCGCCGCCGATGTCCCAGATGAAATACATGCCCCAGCCGTCCCGGCAGGACTATGTCACCTCCAAGCCCGTCGAGCGGGGGCATGGCGAGTTGGCGGCCCGTCGGCTCAAGATCTACGCCTTCGACCCCCAGCTGGGCCGGCGGCGCAAGCACCGGATTTCGATCGAGGTCCCCTACGAGCCACTGGCCCCCTACGAGGGCGCCGACGAGGGACGACGATCGCGACCCCAGGGGCGCCTGCTGGCCATCGTCGACTACGACGCCCACACCGACCGCCATTACAAGCTGATCGATCTCGACGATCCCGGCATCCTCTACGGGGGCGGACTGGAGCCGACGGTCGACAGCCCCCAGTTCCACCAGCAGATGGTCTACGCAGTGGCCATGAAGACTGTGGCCAACTTCGAGCGGGCCCTCGGCCGGCGGCTCGATGTCGAGCTGGTGACCGCCCTGCCCCACGCCTTCTACGGCCACAACGCCTTCTTCGATCCCGTGACCGACTCGCTGTGCTTCGGCTACTTCACCGCTGATGAGGACAATCCCGGCGACAACCTACCCAACCAGTGGATCTTCACTTGCCTCTCGGCCGACATCATCGCCCACGAGATGACCCACGCCATCATCCATCGGCTGCGGCCCCTCTACCTCGAACCGACCAATGAGGACGTGTACGCCTTCCACGAGGCCATGGCCGACATCGTGGCCATTTTCCAGCACTTCTCGTTCCCCGGTGTCCTCGCCGACGCCATCCAGACCGGCCGGGGCGACCTCTCACAGCCCGGCCCGCTGCTCGACCTGGCTCGGCAGTTCGGTCACTCCACTGGTAGCGGGGAGGCTCTGCGCACCGCTGCTGACGCCGGCACCCCCGATCCCACCCTCTACAAGCGGACCTTCGAGCCCCACGACCGGGGGTCGGTGCTGGTCGGAGCGGTATTCGCCGCCTTCTTTGCCACCTACACCAGCCGGGTGGCGGACCTGATCCGGCTGGCGACCGGGGGCACCGGGATCCTGGGCGACGGTCACCTCCATCCCGACCTGGTCAACCGGCTCACCCAGGAGGCGGGCGACACCGCCCAGCGGGTCCTCGACCTGTGCATCCGGGCCTTCGAGTACCTGCCGCCCATCGACATCACCTTCGGGGACCTTCTCCGGGCTCTGGTCACCGCCGACACCGAGCTCAACCCCGATGATCCCTTCGACCTGCGGGCCAACCTGGTCGATGCCTTCCTGGAGCGGGGCATCCATCCCGAGGGAGCGTTCTCGCTCAACGAAAGCTCCCTACTGTGGGACCGGCCTCACCGGGACATGGTCGACGATCCGCTGGGGCGCGAGTTCTTTGCCCGGTTGGCAGCCTACGAGGCCAGCCGCCGGTCCGACTCGGAGGGCGACGGCGCCGACGACAGTGGTAGAGAGCACGCCTGGGAGATCAGCACCACCCTCCATGGGTACGCGGTGAAGCACGCGGTCCACCTCGGCCTCCAGCCCCACACGAACGAGGCCAAGATCCAGGTCAAGGGCTTCCACACGATGTTCAACGTCGGGCAAGACGGCCAGCTGTTGACCGAGGCCAGCGTGCAATTCGTCCAGACGCCGAAGAACGAGGCCGGAGTCGACCTGGGCGGCCTCGTTGCCCGCGCCGGGGTGACCGTGGTGTTCACTGGTGAAGGGACGCCCAAGTACATGATCTCCAAGCCCCTCGGGCTCGATGCCTTCGGCGTTCCGGCCCCTGACGACGAGCGCCTGGTCCGCATGCGGACCTTCGTCGACCGTTGCGACCGAGTCGACCCGCACTCGGCTTGGGCCGATCGAAGCTGGCAGGACGATCGGATGCGGCGACGGTTCAGCTTCGCCCTGCTCCATCAGGGCGCCCAATCGGCCAGGAGACGCAATGCCGCCCGCGACAGCGACCTGGTGGTCGACGCCGTAGGCCAGGGCAGGGAAGCCGACAATGGTGAAGAGAGGTCCAGCGATGGCCGATGATGCGATCACGGTCTCGATGTACAACGTCGGCTTCGGCGACTGCTTCCTGCTCCGCCTCCCCGGCGGCGAAAGGGAGCGTCGGGTCCTGATCGACTGTGGCTCCATCAAGCGCGGTATCGAAGGTGGGACGGACGCCGTGGTGGCCCAGTTGATCAACGATGTCACCGACGACGACGGGGCCCGGATCGATGTGGTTGTGGCCAGCCATCGCCACCGCGACCATGTCTCGGGCTTCGCCGATCCGGCCTGGCGGGATGTCGCGGTCGAGGAGGTGTGGCTGCCCTGGACCGAGAACCCCGACGATGACGACGCAGTCCGGATCCTGAACGAGATGGCCAGCTTTGCCGCCAGCCTAGCCGAGGAGCAACCCCGGCTCCGGGGGCTCTCGGTGGACCAGGAGCAGTTGCTCGGCCACGTGATCGACAACACACTTGGCCTCAGTAACGAGCCGGCCATGGCCACCCTCCACCGGGGCTTCCGGGACGGTCGCAACGGGGCCCGACGTCGGTTCCTGCCCGAGAGGGAGACTGGATCCATCGGCTGCCCTGCCCTGCCCGGCGTCACGGTGCACGTGCTGGGACCGTCCCGGGACGAGGCCGTCATCAGGGACATGGATCCTCCTTCAGACGAGGGGTTCCTCCGGTTGGCGGGACATGGCTTGGACGGGAATGGTGATCGGGGCCAGGTCTTCCCAGATTGGCCCGTCGAGAACTTCGAGGACCGGTACCCCCTGCCCGAACGACTGCGGGAGCGACTGGAGCGGATGTCGATCGAGGCGGCGGTGCTGGGAGCGGTGGCCCTGGAGAAGGCGGTCAATAACACCAGCCTGATGCTGGCGTTCGAGATCGGGGAGTCGGTACTGCTGTTCCCCGGAGACTCCCAGTGGGGAACCTGGGAGCTGAACCTCGACGATCCCCGAGTCACCGACCTGCTTCGGCGCACCAAGTTCTACAAGGTGGGCCATCACGGCAGCCACAACGCAACCCCGACCCGCTTCGTCCGACAGGTCTTGCCCGACGCAGGCCCGGTCGTGGCCGCCGTGTCGGTGACCCCACATGGTCGGTTCACCGAGATCCCCGAGCCCAAGCTGATCGAGGCACTCGGTGAGCGGATTGGGCCCAAAAGGGTGGTCCGTAGCGACCAGCCCCCGATCGAAGACCGGGACGGGTCCGAAGTGCGAGTCATCCCGGCCGCCGACTCCGCAGCCCACAACGGCGACGAGGATGCCGCTGGAGAGGATGAAGCCAAGGCCATCCGGATCGACTTCACGATCCCGATTGGCTGAGCGATGCCGGACGAGCAGGGCCGGGTCGACGTGGCGAGGAGTGAGACCGCGGTCACCGTCGAGGTACTGACCGCCGGACCGGGGGACTGCATCCTGGTCGAATGTCATCGTCGGATCGGGCCGCCCTGGCGGCTCCTGATCGACGGAGGCCTACCCGAGTTCTGGCCGCAGCTCCGGCGACGCCTGGCCGCCATCGACGACGACCGCCGCAGGATCGACGTCCTCGTCGTCTCCCACGTCGACTCCGACCACATCGGGGGCCTGCTTCCTCTGCTCAGCGGTGAGTGGACCGACCTGGCTCTCGACATCGGCGACGTGTGGTTCAACGGCCCACCACTGCTGCCGTCGGCCGCTGAGGCCCGCCGGCGGAGCCTGGCTCAGGGTCAGGCTCTGGTCGAGATCTTGACCGGAGTCGGGGCCGGGGCCGGATTGGCCTTGCCGTGGAACGTAGCCTTCGCCGGCTGTGCTGTGAGTACCGGACCCGATGCCGGCCTCCGTACCGTCGAGGTAGGGGCCGGCGGGCCGGTGATCACACTCTTGTCCCCGACCGACCGGCGGCTCCGAGCCCTGGAGCGGAGCTGGTTCCGGTACCTAGACCGACTCAAGCGTGGCGAGCCGTCCCAGGACCCGGAACCAAGGCAGCCGCCGGTACCACTCGATGACCTCGACGCCCTGGCCGCCACCGCCGTGCCAGCCGACCGCTCTATCCCCAACGGCAGCAGCATCGCCTTTCTACTCGAGCATCGCGGGGTACGGTGCCTGTTTGCTGCCGACGCCCACGTGAGCGTGCTGGGGGCCGCCCTGTACGCCCTGACCGACCGGCGGGGTGGCCCGATCGAGCTCGACCTGTTCAAGCTGCCACACCACGGCAGCCAGGGCAACGTCTCTCTCGCTCTCCTCGAGCTGGCCCCGGCTCACCACTATGTCGTCTCGACTACCGGCGAGCGGTTCGAGCACCCCGACGACGTAGCTCTGGCCCGGGTGGCCACCACCAGTCCCCCCGGGTCGATGCTGTGGTTCAACCACGACAGTGCACCCAACCGGCGATGGAGCTCGCCTCGACTCCAGAACCGCTGGCGGTTCGGTACCGGGTTCGCCCCTGCCGACGGGCCGGGCCTGCGGTTCGAGCTGGAGGCCCGATGACCGACGGCGCCCTTGACCTGGTGGCCGAGGCCCGCCGAACCAGCCCTGCGGTCCTGAGCGCGTCGGCCGCCGAGGCCCTGGACCGCGACGGCAACCCCAGGCACCTGGTCGAGGCCGCTGTGGCCGCTCTGCTGGCCGGGGAACCGGGTAGGGCCCGTTCCCATCTGATCGGGCTGGAAGGGGTGTCCAATCCAGACCTGCGGCGGATGACCGCAGCCTGCCGGTTGTGGGCTTGGGACATCGACCAGAATCACTATCCTGGTTTCCTTGGCGGCGAGTTGGTCCCTGAGGAGCTGGTCGCGCGGCCACCAGACGTCGTCCCTGCCGACGGGCCAGTCCCGGTCCGCCTCATCGAGGCCGCCGTGACCTGGGGCCCGGTCCCGACACCGGCAAAGCGGGACCTGGTTGGGCCCCGTGCCAGCCTTGGGCCGGAGGTGGTCCAGCAGCTGGCGGCCGTCTTCGCCGGCGACCTCCAGCGCTTCATGGAGGTGGCCATCGAGCACGGCGACAATGGCGCAGCCGGCTGGTCGGCTGCAGCCCAGATCGACCTGCTGCGCCGGGCCGGGGTCGAGCTCGATCATGTCGGTGGACTGGCTGGGATCCGCGACGCCTACCTCTCGGTGGACGATGCGGTCGGGATAGCCTCGACCTACCTGCTCGAGGGTGACTGGCACCTCACCCTGGCGGGCTCGCCGGTTACGCTCGGCTTCGACCTCCACAGCGGGGTCCTCGGCTGGCCCGATCCCGGTCCCGAGGCGACGGCCCGAGCCTCGGCCAGCTACCGGGAGGCCGAGGTGCTCGTAGCCGACCTCGACCAGCCAGGGCTCCGGGCCGAGCTGGCCATGCGGCGGGCTGCTATCGCCTGGTTCGACGGCCGCCTCGAAGACCACGGCCGCTTGGCTGCTGAGGCCCAGCGGGCCTGGGAGGCTGGCGGCCACGCCGCCGAGCAGTGGCTGACCCGGGTCCATGTGTTGCTGAACCGGATCGCCAGCGGTGAGGCCGCCGCGGTCCGGTTGGCCTCGGGGACGGGCATGAGCCTGGAGGCCAGGGGGCAGATCGCCGAGCTGCTGGCCTGGGCTCGGACCGATGGGAGCGCCAGCTATGCCACCGGGCTCGGCCGGTTGCTCCAGCGGGCGGCAGAGGCCTGGCATCGGGAGGGCGACAACGACCGGGCCGAGGTAGCAGCCTCGCTGGCCCTTCCGTTGGTGGCCCGGCTCGGGCCGGAGGCCGTCGTTCCCTTGCTCAGCTTCCTGGCCATCGTCGACCTCGCCCGGTTTCGGGTCAGCCGGGCCCTGATTCGCCTCGAGCAGGCCCTGCGGCTGTGGCGCCTCGATTCCCGGATCGGCGGCGATGGCGTGACCTGGCTGGCCCAGGGTGACGCCCTGATGACGGCCTCCCTCGCCCTCGTCCGGCAGGCCAGCTCAGGGTCGGCAGCCAAGGCGCTGCCGACCCTGGATCGAATCATCGAGGCCATGCAGGGATTGGTCGAGGTCGCTGATCTGCCGGCCGGTGACGTCAGCGATCGGCTCCTGGTCGACGCCTCGGACCTCTTGTCGGAAGTCGCCGCCTCCGGCCAAGGCCGGGACCTGGAGCAGGTGATTGACGACTCGACCCGAGAGCGGACTGGGTTCGAGGAGCAGGTGCTCCAGCTCGCGGCCCAAGCCCTCCGAGAGCAGGCTGGGCTGCTGCACATCCGGGCCATGTTGCTAAGGAGTCAGCTTGCGCGGGCCGGTGGATGGTTGGTTGAGTCTGACCGGTGGTTGGAGGCGGCCCTGGCCGAGGTCGATCGGGGCGCCCCCGCCCAGCCTGCCCTCGGGGTCCTGATCCTGTGCGTCTGGGGCCGCTTCGACGAGGCCCGCCGACGACTGGCCTCGTCAGCGGTGCGCCAGACCATGCCAGGCTGGATGCAGGCCCGCCTCACTTCGATGGCCCGGGACCACGAGGGGGCTGTCGCCCTGTACAGGGACCTCGATCGAGATCACAGGCGGGACGGGGCCGACAGTCTCGGCTGGACCGAGTGGACCAATCGAGCCCAAGCCCAGCTGGCCGCCGGGTCGATCGAGGAGGCCCGGTACTCGATTGGCCTCGCCATCGAGGGCTTCGAGTTACTGGTGGCCGATCTGGAACTCGACGGTGACCGGGTCGGAGCTTGCGACGACCCATCGGCGGCTGCCACCTATCTGACGGCATCGAGGATCGAGCTGGCTCGGGCCTGGAGCCTGGATCGGATCGACGACAGGGCCGGGAGCCGTCAGGCCATCCTCGATGCCCTGACCTGGAGCGAGCGGGGCCGTTCGTTGGCCATCGGCCAACTGCTGGAGCGCCGACCTGATACGGTCGACCGGCCGTTCCGGCGATGGCAGGAGGTGGCCGCGGTGTGGGCCACGGAATCCGACCGCCTCCTGCGAGCCTACGACACGGGGGACCCGGACGGGATCGACCGGGGCCACCGGGCGTTGGCGAAGGCGGACGACCGACTGGTCAGGTTCGAGGCCGAGCTCGAGGAGCAGCATCCAGAGCTGTTGCGCTCGGTCCTCGGGCTCGATCCCCCCATTCCGGCTGCCGTCGTGCTCGAGGCACTGCCCCCCGACGCCGCCGTCGTCGAGTACCAGCTGGTCGGGCGGACCCTGGTCGCCTACGGCGCCGGCCGGCGGCAACTGGTGGTCGGGGAGGCCTCGACCCTGGAGCGCTCGGTCGAAAGCTTGGTCAGCGCTCTCATCGAGGCCTGCCAGCGGGGTGATCCGGATCTGGAGGCCGAACGACTGGCCCGGCTGCTACTGGACCCGGTGGCTCCGGTACTGCGCCGTCACCGCCGGTTGGTGATCGTGCCCTTCGGGCCGCTACACCAGGTGCCGTTCCACGTGCTCCCCTTCGACGGCGTCCCCCTCGGCCAGTCGCACGTGGTCTCGTACGCCCCGGCCGCCTCAGTGCTGCTCGCCCGCCCCCTGGACCGACCCATCGCAGACCGCTCGGCGGTCGTGGTCGGCGATCCGGCCTTCGCGCCGGACCAGCATCCGGATCTGGAGAGGTTGCCGGGCGCCGTCGTCGAGGCCCAGGCGGTCGGCCGACTGCTCCCCTCGGCCCGTGTCCTACTCAAGGGCGAGGCCACCGAGCGACTAGTCAGGGACGAGATCGCTTCGGGAACGTCGTCGATCGTCCACCTGGCGGCCCACGGCCGCCTGGATGAGATTGCTCCGGCGGCCTCGTCGATCGTGTTGGCCGGCCGGGATGAGCTCACCGTCTCCGACCTCATCGGGCTGCGGCTCGATGTTGAGCTTGTCGTGCTCAGCGCCTGCGACACCGGCCGTGGTGCCATCACTCTGGGAGGCGACGTCGTCGGCCTGGCCCGCGGCCTCCTGGCCGCCGGCGCTAGGGCCGCCGTCGTCTCGCTGTGGCCGGTCGACGACATCGCCGCCTGTGTGATCATGGAGGCCTTCTACCGGCAACTGGCTGCCGGCCACGCTCCGGCCCCGGCGCTGGCCAACGCTCAGCGGGAGATCCGGTCCCTCGCCGCCGACGCCATCGACGAGGCCTACCGTCGGCTGGGGGGCGACCCGTCCGCGGCCCGGAAGCGGCGGGGCCGCTCGACCGCTCCGGCGGCCCGAGGCCGTCGGCTCACCCTGCCCGAGGAGTTCGTCGACCGCGACGACGGCGACGAGATCGATGGTGGCTCGGATCGGTTGAGCGGACACGAGACCGGGGCGTGGGCCCCGTTCGTCCTGATTTGCGGCCAATCACCCGGCCGGCATCCAAGCCCCCCAACCTGACTCACCATCGGAGGAACCAATGACCGACTTCGCCACCATCCTGGCCCGCACCCCCGCCGCCATCGCAAGGTCGGCCTCCTTCCCAGCAGCCGAGCTGGGACTCGACCGCCGCCGGGCTGGGGCCGGCCTGGCCCTGTCCGGGGGTGGGTTCCGCGCCATGCTGTTCCATGTGGGCACCCTCCGTCGCCTCCACGAGATCGGGGCCCTCCGTCACGTGGCTCGGGTGTCGAGCGTCTCAGGAGGCTCGATCACCGCGGCCCAGCTGGCTCTCCACTGGGAGGCGATCCACCGGCCCGGGGCCGGCACCGACCGTTTCGTTGAGCTGATCCAGGAACCACTGGTGGCCTTCGCCTCGTCCCGGCTCGATGCCTTCAGCGGTATCACCGGTGTGCTGACGCCGCGAACCTCGATCGCTGATCGTGTGGCCCGAGCCTATGACCGGTTCTTCGAAGGCGCTCGGCTGGCTGATGTGCCGGCCGAGCCCCGGTTCGTGTTCTGCGCCACCAACATGGGTACCGGCTCAGTGGTCCGCTTCGCCAAGACCTACACCGCCGACTATCGCATCGGGAAGCGAGACCACCTGGATCTGTCCCTCGGAACCGTCGTTGCTGCCTCGGCCGCTTTCCCACCATTCCTGTCTCCGATGGTCATCGAGCTCGACGATGAATCGGCCCTGACCCAAGTCTTCGATGACCCACCCGACCGGGATCCTCCGCCGCTGGCCGGCCAGAAGCCCTATCCCCACCGCCTCGAGCTGACAGATGGCGGGGTGTACGACAACCTTGGGCTCCAGCCGGTCGACTCCTACCACACCCTCATGGTCAGCGATGGGGGTGGGCCCTTCCAGTACGAGGATTCGGTGGCCGTCAACTGGCTCGGTCACATGATCCGGGCCTGGAAGGTCACCGACAACCAGGTTCGGTCGCTGCGGAGGGAGGGGTTGGTCTCGGAATACAAGGCCGGGATCCGCAACGGCGCCTACTGGGGGATCGGCACCGCCTACTCCGACTATCCCAGGGGGGCTATCGTCGTCGATTCTGGCTGGGCCAGCGAGCTACAGTCGATCTCCACCCGACTGTGG
>JAAETV010000081.1 GCA_024227975.1 Actinomycetes bacterium | reverse complement strand
ATTCCGGCACCGAACAGCGCCGAGAAGAGGCCCATGAACTTCTGGTCGACGAACACCTCGCCGAATACGCCGATAACCCAGTCCAGCCAGGTCCTCATCCCGTCGGCGCTGATATCGTCGTAGGCGGCGTCGGTCAGGCCGAACGAGACCGCGTTCATCAACAGGATGCCCATCACCGCCACTCCACGGATCAGATCAAGACTGGTGTGACGCGACGGCTGGGCGTTGGTTGCGCTCGCGTTTGATCTGTCTCGGCGTGTCCGCATGGACCCATTCTTTGCCAGTTCGTTGTTGGTGAGAAGTGTCGATCAACACTGTCGGGTGACACTTCTTGGTGACCTCGAGGCTCGTTACAGTCGAGGTGTGACCTCATCTCGCCGTGTCGAACGCAGCGTTTTGGCTGCTTTCGGTGCCATCCTCATCGCCAGGCTTGTGGTTTGGTCCTATGTTGCGGCCGGCGATCGGATCCCGACCGGGACAGACATCAGGTCGGTCCAACAAGGCGCTGCGCTCATCGCTATCGACCTCGTTCTGCTCGTCGTCGTGCTCACGCTCTACCGGCACGGCTCGTCATCGAGGACCACAATGGCGATGTTGCTCGCGGCGGCAGCCGTGCCGGTGTTCATGGACACCGCGTGGCTACAAGACAGTGTGGGCCTCTGGCCAGGCGAGGAGGATTTGACGGTCGGGTCGCTCCCGCTCAGCCTCGACTTGTTGGTCATCCAAGTCCTTGTCGCTTGGGAGTTTGGACTCGGGGTGGTGGTCGCCACCCAGGCTGTGGCCGTGGTCGTTGATTTGATCCTGATCCGACGAATCGTGCCTCTGGGGAGCGAGCTCGCGACCCAGACACTGGAGGAGTTGGCGTTTTCCAGCATCTTCACGGTCATCATCTGTGCCATGATCGTCTATCTCGCAGGACGGCTCCGAAGTCGCACCGAAGATCTTCTGGAAGCCAACCGAAGCATCACCAGCTACGCCGCAAGAGTCGAGACAGCAGCCGCGGTCGAAGAGCGCCACCGCCTCGCCCGCGACCTCCATGACACCCTCGCCCATAGCCTCAGCGGCCTCACTATCCAGCTCGGAGCGATCGACGCCCGATGGGACAGCGACCCCGTTGGCGCAAGACATCAACTCAACGAGGCCGAACAGAACGCCCGAGTCGGTCTCTCCGAGGCACGACGCGCCATGCAGGCGCTCACCGCTTCCCCGCTCGAAGACCTGGGCCTCCGTCGGGCTGTGACCGTCGACATCGAGCACACCGTCGACAGCAGCTGTGTCGCAACCATCGCATGGGGTCAGCTTCCCGATCTCGACGGCGCCACGGAATTGCAGGTCTATCGCATCATCCAAGAAGCCGTCCGCAACAGTGCCCGCCACGCCAACGCTACGACCCTCAACCTGACCGTGCGCCCTGTCGACACCGGCCTCTGCGTCACCATCGACGACAATGGCATCGGCTTCGACCCGGCTCATCTCGACCCCGACCGCAACGGGCTCCAATCGATGCGAGAACGGGCGGCCACACTCGGAGGGAAGCTCACCATCGAATCGAAACCCGGGACCGGCACAACCGTCGAGGCCACCATTCCCATCGGAACCAGACCGTGAGCGAATCACCGGTAACGGTCCTGATCTGCGACGACCAAGCCATCGTCCGAGACGGACTCGAAGCAATCCTCTCCGCCGAACCTCAGCTCGCCATCGTCGGGGTTGCGTCCGACGGTGAGACCGCCATCGAGCTGTGCGCCGAACTCATCCCCGACGTCGTGCTCATGGATCTCAACATGCCCGGAATCGGTGGCACTGAAGCGACCCGACGACTCACCGCAACCGAACGCCCGCCTCGGATCCTCGTGCTCACCACCTACGCCGACGAACCGACGGTGATGGGCGCACTCGCAGCTGGAGCTGACGGATACCTCCTCAAAGACGCACCCAGAACCGAGATCACCGCCGCAATCAAACACACAGCCCAGGGACGCGCACCGCTCGATGCCGCCATCAGCCGAGTCGTCGTCGACGCAGCACTCACCCGACAAAGACCGGACGCTTCAACAGCGAACACCAAACGCACCAACTTCGGACTGACCGACCGAGAGGCCGACATCCTCCGCCTCATCACCCAAGGCCACTCCAACCCCGCAATCGGCCAGGAACTCCACCTCTCCACCGGAACCGTCCGAAACCACGTCAGCCGGATACTGGCCAAACTCTCCGCCACCGATCGAGCACACGCCGCCGCAATCGCCGTCACCCACAACATCATCTGATCTCATGGAGCTCTTGGTCGCCCGCAGTCGTGCCGATGCCGGTTGGAAGCCGAACGCGGATTTCTACGGACTCAGGATCTGCAGATGAGTCTGCGCCATTCAGCCATGAGCATCTTGTTCCTGGTTTCGGCCCTGGCCTCTGCGTGTTCCTCGGATGCCGCACCGAATGCCATCACGGCAGCACCACCGACCAACAACGCTTCGCGTGTGACAGTGGTGGTGAACGCTCAGATCTACACAGTCGAGGGGTCATCGGCGTGGGTGGAAGCGTTCGCCTTTGACGCAGCCGGCGTGATCGTCGCCGTCGGGAGCGAGGTTGACGTGAGGGCGGCGGCTGGCGACGACCCTGTCGTGCTCGACGCGGGCGCAAATATGGTGCTGCCTGGCTTTCAAGACGCCCACGTGCATGTGCCAGAGGCCGGGATCAACCTCGAGTTGTGCTTCCTCGGCGATGGTGATTCTCTGGCCGACTACGAACAGTCCGCGGTCGGGTGCGCCGAGGAGCAGGCGGGTTCGGATT
>JAAETV010000080.1 GCA_024227975.1 Actinomycetes bacterium | reverse complement strand
GTCCGACATGCCGCCTGCGATTCCTCCACGGGTCAGCATATAGCCGGACAAGGTCGTGGATGCACCGCTGGAGTTAGCATTGTTGGGATCGCAAAAGCTCGTACCGACGAGCGGGAGCGGGTACTCGTAGGCGAAGATGTCATCCTGGGTGCTCAGATCGTTGTCGACCAAGTCCGTTGATTGACTCTCGAAGGCCAACAGTGTGCCATCCGCATTCATGTGGGCCGTCCTATCCGCGTAATTCGCGGCCAAGGTCGGTTGGTTTGGCACGTGGCTTATGAGGATCGTTTCGTCCAGACCGACTTCATACAGGAAAATATCATCGCTCCCATCGTCATCATCGATCACGCCAGCGACGAGGTCGGTCGCTGCGCTTTCGAACGCAATGCGAGAACCAAACACATTGATACGCGGGTCGCTGCTATAGTCATTCCCAGTCGTCGTTGGCGAGCAGAAGGGGTGGCTAACCAGCGCGATCGTGCCGGTTGCCACGTAATAGCGGAAAACATCCTTGCCGTTTCCATTGTTGTCGATGAATCCCGCAACAAGATTTGTTGCTCTACCATGGAATATGATGGTGCTGCCGTTACGACTGACCCGGGTACGCCACGAGGAGCTGTTGCCGCCAGCAACCGCACTGCCCGCGTCGTGGGTGACAAGCGCAACCAATCCCGAGGTGCTGACAAAGATATCCGAGGACCCACCATTGTTGTCGACGAAGCCGGAAACGAGGTCCGTGGCTTCACTATCGAAGGTCACGATGGTGCCTGTTCCGTTGACCTTCGGGCGGTCCGAAAGATCGTTCCCCCCCGCGAGCGGATTGGCCGCGCCGTGGCTCAGCAGCGTGACTGTTCCAGTCGCCACGTCGTAGGAGTAGACGTCAGCCGAGGAGCTGCCGTTGTTGTCGATGAACCCCCCGATGAGGTCGGTGGCCTCGCTGGTGAAGATGATGGTTGAGCCATCATTACTGATCTGCGGCTCCCAGGAGTCGCCATTTGCCGCTGTCGAAGTGGACAAACTTGCATGGCTGACAAGGATGCTAGATCCCGTTGCGACTTCGAGAAGGAACACGTCGCGCGCGCCATTCCCGTCGGTGACGCTCGCGGCAATGTTCGTGGCAGCGGACGAATACGCGACCCAGGCTCCGTCGCCACTGATCGTGGCGTTGTCATCCGTGTCCCCGTTGCCTCCCGCAGTCACCGTATTGGAGTCGTGCGAGCCGAGCGTCAGCGTATCGGTGGCGACGTTGTAGACGTACAGATTGTCCTCCCCATTCCCTGTGAAGCCGGCGACGAGGTCGTTCGAATCGCATCGGAAGACGACCGTTTCCCCATTTCCGCTGATCGCATAATCGGAGCCCGGAGACTCGAGGGACGGCGTTGTGCCATCTCCATTGTCGTTCAGCAAGGTCGTCGTGCCTGCGGAGCGGTCCGCCAGGAATAGGTTGTCCCCGTTGTTCTGGCGCAGGAGGCCCACGATCAGATCCGATGACTCGTTGTCGAAGAGAATGTAGCGGCCATCGTCGCTGATGTTAGAGTCCGCGTCGAGCTCGGACTCATGATTCGATGTGGACGACATCGTGCCCAGAAGTGGCGAAACGAGTGAGTTTGCAGTTGTTCCCGGGTCGATCGCCAAGAGCGAGCTCCTAGCAGTGAGCAAGGAGCTGGTCATGTTACTAGCATAGCACTGGACGAACACCGTGCCTCCGTCCCTGGAGATCCCGGCAGGTCGAACGTGTCGATTCGCTCCGGTCGTCGGGAGCCCAACGGCGTGGCTTAAGAGTGTGACCGCTCCCGCCGCTGCATCGTACACATATGTATTCCCCGGCTC
>JAAETV010000079.1 GCA_024227975.1 Actinomycetes bacterium | reverse complement strand
TCCCGTCAACGAGGTCGCAGACATAGCCGTCGACCGTCACCTGGCCGAGCGGCAGTTCTGGACCGAGGCCGGCTCCACCTGCCTCCCCGGTTCCCCCTTCCGGTCCAACCTGGGGCGAGGCCGCCGCCGTTCCGCCCCCGGGCTCGGAGCCGACAACAGCCTGCTCGATCAGCTCGCCCCGACCCCCATCGGCCCCGCCACAACTGTCCCAGGAAAGGGATCGGTGGAAGGCCGAAGCCGGGTCGCTACAGAGGCCACGCTGCCACTGGCCGGGATGCGAATCGTCGACTTCTGCTGGGCCATCGCCGGGCCTCTGTCGACCCGGCTCCTGGCCGACTTGGGGGCCGACGTCATCAAGATCGAGTCCGACAACCGGACCGACCCAATCCGCTACATCGGGCCCCAACCCCCTGACCGCGAGGGCTCGGTGGACACCAACGGGGTGTTCAACGACTGCTCGGCCAACAAGCGGGCCGTGACCCTCAATGTCGACACCGAGCAGGGGCGGGAGCTGGCCCGACGCCTGATCGCCACCGCCGACGTCGTCACCGCCAACTACACCCCCGACCGGCTCGATCGTTGGGGTTTCGATTGGGACAGCTTGCAAAGGCTGCGGCCCGGTCTGATCGTGGCCAACCTGGCCGTCATGGGTACCTGGGGTCCCGACTCGGGTTGGCGATCCTACGGCAGCGGCCTGGTCGCCATGTGCGGGCTGGCAGCCCACACCGGTTTCGACGGGAGAGTGCCTGAATGCCTTGGCACCCTCCACACCGATTTCACTGTCCCCTACTTCGCAGCCACCCAGATCATGGCCGCCATCCACCATCGCGACAGGACCGGGGAGGGAGCGTTCCTGGAGATGTCGCAGTATGAGTCAGCTGTCCGCCTCCTTGATAATGAGCTGGCCCAGGTCCTCAATGGGGGTCCGAACCCTGGGCGGCGAGCCAACCGCTCACCCTGGCACTGGCCCCACGGTGTGTTTGCCGCCTGCGGCGAAGACCGATGGGTGGCCATCGCCGCTCGCAACGACACCGAACGTCAAGCCCTGGCCACCCTCATCGGGGCCGAAGCCACCAACGACAACACGGCGGCCTGGACGGCAAACCACACCCGGGAGGAGATCGTGGCGGCACTGAGGGCGGTCCGGGTGCCGGTCAGCGCCGTCGAGGATCTGGCCGATCACCATCTCGACCCGGACATGGCCCAGTTCTGGGCCACACTGGATCTTCCGGCCGGGATCTCGGCTGAGGTCATCAACCAGCCCCTCACCTGG
>JAAETV010000078.1 GCA_024227975.1 Actinomycetes bacterium | reverse complement strand
CATCTCCATGCAGAATCACTACAACCTCATCTACCGCGAAGAGGAGCGTGAGATGAACCCCTACTGTGCCCGCAATGGCATCGCCCTGATGCCATGGTCGCCGCTGGCCCGAGGCATCCTGGCTGGCTCATATCGAGGCAGCTTCGACGACGGCTCGACCACTCGATCGTCGGGTCAGGACCGGGTGCGAACCGAAGGCCTGTACCGGGGCGAAATGGACTTCAAGATCGCGGAGCGGGTAGTCGAGGTGGCCGGCCGACTCGGAGTCACCCCAGCCCAGGTGGCCGTGGCTTGGCTGCTCAACAAGCCCGAGGTCACCGCCCCGGTGGTCGGGGTGTCGAAGATCAGCCAGCTCGACCAGCTGGTCGAGGCCTGTGACATCACCCTGTCCGATGAAGACATCGTCTACCTCGAGGAGCTCTACCGGCCGGTGGAGAACCTCCTCTCCATCGGCTACTCCTGACCGAAGAGGGAGCGCACGACGGCGAGCTGCTCAACCTGGCCGATCAGATCTGGTCGACTGGGAATCAGGGCGAAGCTGGTTGCCCCGACCTGACGGTAGGCGTCGAGCTGCTCGGCAATGGACTCGACGGGGCCCGTCAGGGTCCAACGCTCCACGGACTCATAGTCGAGGTTGTATTGGCCCCGATAGAGCCGGGCCGCGTCTCGCCCGCACCCGTCCATGTCGTCACCGATGGCGGTAAAGGCCAACAGCATGGGCTCAGGACACGGCCGACCAAGCTCAGCTGCTAGCTCAGCCAGCAGATCGCAGCTGCGGCGAAAGCCCTCGGGCGATACCCAGACCCCCAGCCAGCCTTCGCCAAAACGAGCGGCCCGCCGGAGGGCAGCATCGGATCGCCCGCCAACCACCAATGGTGGCAGGGCCGAGACTGGAGGCCTCAGTGCCGGAGCCTGGACCGTCAGCGTTGGACCCTGGTGATCGACTGTTCGGCCCCCCAGCAGGGCGGGGAGCACGGTGAGGATCTCATCGAGTCGACGACCCCGATTGACGACTTCGGCCCCAGCCGCCGCCCACTCTTGGGGGTGCTCTCCTCCGGCCCCGACGCCAACGATCAGCCGCCCCGGGGCCAGGTGGTCGATAGTGGCTATGGCCTTGGCCAACCAGACCGGCTGGCGCATTGCAGCCAGCAACACGGCAAAGCCGAGCTTCAGCCGGCTGGTGACGGCGGCCGCCGCAGCCAAGGCATTGGTGGCCTCCAGTATCGGCGGATGGAAGGCCAGATGATCCCCGACCCAACCGGCATCGAAACCTGCTTCCTCGACCGCTCGGACCACATCGAGGTATGGCCACGGATCGAGGGTGAAGGGATTGAAGTTGGGCAACATCACACCCCATGGGGCGAGCGGAGACCGGTCTGGGTCCGTCACCTCAAGGCCCGAATTCGGGGCGGCGCTTGGTCAGGAAGGCGGCAAGTCCTTCCCGCCCATCGTCGGAGTCGAACAGGGGGCTGATCTGGGCCCGTTCGAAGCTCATCCCTTCGACCAGGTCGAGCCGGTCGGCGGCATCGACACAACGCTTGATCGCGGCAAAGGCGTCTCTCGGCCCCGACGACAAACCTGCTGCCAGTTCGGCCGCAAGCCCCGAAGCCTCCCCGGGGTCAGCCAGGCGATCGACGAGTCCCAGTCTCTGCGCCTCGGTCCCATCGACGGAGCGTCCGGTGATCAGAAGATCGAGTGCCGGCCCCCGACCGATGAGACGGGGCAGGCGCTGGGTCCCACCCGCCCCGGGGAGCATGCCGAGTTTCACCTCGGGAACTCCGAGCCGGGCTGTCATCGAAGCCACCCGCAGGGTGCAAGCCAACGCCAATTCGAGGCCACCGCCGAGGGCCTGGCCCTCGATGGCGGCGATGGACACCCATGGACCGCTAGCCGCCCTCTCGATCTGGGCTCGCAGCCGATCCAGGTAGTCGAGGAACCCGTCGACCTCCAGCCCATCGAAGAGGGTCAGATCGGCTCCAGCGGCGAAGAACCCCTCGACGCTCGAGCCGATCACCAACACCTTGGCGCTGTCGGCCTCAGCCTGATCGAAGGCACGAGCCAGGCCGGCAATGATGGGCTCACCCAGCGCGTTCACCGGAGGACGAGCCAAGGTCACAGTCGCCACTCCTCCACGATGGTGGTAGCCGACAACATCTTCTGGCTGGCCGTCGCTGGTCACCGGTGACTCACCACCCCAATCGCTTCACGAGCGATGATGGCCTTCATGATCTCTGGGGTACCGTCGCCGACCTGCAGCCCGATCACATCATTGAGCCGCTGGGACAGGGGCAGCTCGAGATTGAATCCGGACCAGCCGTGCAACACCATGCAGGCATGGATGGCCTCGGCCGAGGACTTGGGCCCCAACCACTTCGCCATGGCCGCCTCGGTTGCATGCTTCTGGCCCTCGTCGGCGAGACGAAGGGTCTCGTAGGCCACCAATCGGGCCGAATGGACCTGGGCCAGGTGCTCGGCTATTTGGAACGAGACACCCTGACGGCGGGCCAGTGGCTCACCGAACGTGTGGCGGGTCCGGGTGTGCTCCATGGTCTCGTCGAGACTCTGTTGGGCGGCCCCAATACAGGCCAGGGCGATGAGGGCTCGATTGAAATCGAAGGCAGCCATGGCCGATTTGAATCCCCCTCCCTCGGCCCCGATCAGATGATCCGCCGGAATCCGTACCTCATCGAAGAACAATGACCCCCGTTCGGTCAGATGGGAGGTGGAGCTGGCCACGGGTTGGCGGGTGACACCGGGCCGATCGAGGGGAACGCAGAACTGGCTGATCCCGCCGGCCGCCGTCTCGGGCCCCTTGCCGCTGCCACCCTTGGGTCCGGTCCGGGCAAACACGGTACAGACATCGGCGTTGCCGGCGAAGGTGATGGACGACTTCTCTCCACTGATGATCCAGTCGGATCCGTCCCGAACGGCCCTGGTGGCAATGGCGGCGGCGTCGGAACCGACACCGGGTTCGGTCAGGGCGAAACTGGCCAGAGCTTCACCACTGACCAGAGCTGGCACCCAGCGATCCCGCACATCGGGGACATCTGACTGCAGGAGAAGGCGAATGCCAATGGCCTGGAGTTGGAGGAAGTAGCCCACATTGAAGTCGCCCCGCGCCACCTCTTCGACCGCCACTCCAAGAGGCAGGTAGCCGCCACCGGCGCCGAGAGTGCCCCCGAACTCGGGTGGTGCGAGGAGCCCGAACACACCGAGCTCGCCCAGTGCCACCAGGCCTGGTCGAGGAAAGGGCTCATCCTGCCAACGGGCATAGTCGGGGGCCAGCTCATCGAGGGCGTAGCGCCGCAGGGTCACCCGGAATGCATCGAGGGCGCTATCTGGACTTCCTGGTTCCCAAGTCATGGTGTCAAACAGCCCTCAGACCGCGATGGACTGAAGGGTGGGCGGGTGCCGATCCACAAGACAGATCCCCCTAGATTCTCGTTGTCCGCTCATGCTATCCCAGGGATCCCTGTCGCTCGGGGGTCCGAGCCAATGAGAGGATATGACCATGGACGTAGTTGGAAAGAAGGCGCTGGTCTTCGGCGGCACATCTGGTATCGGCCTGGCCGCCTCGAAACACCTGGCGGCGATGGGGGCCACCGTCATCGCCGCCAGCCGCAACCCGGACCGGGCCGGCGAGGTACCCGATGGGATCACACTGGCGGCCTGCGACGTGACCGATGGTGAGGCCGTGGCCCAACTGGCGGCGGCCAACGCCCCGATCGACATCCTCATCAGCGCTGCCACCGGGGGCGAGCGGGCACTGGGCCCGTTCCTGGATATGGACATGGGCGGCTATCAGGGATCGTTCGACAAGTTGTGGGGCTACGCCAATGTGGTTCGCTACGGGGCCCACCACCTCAGCGACGACGGGGCCATCGTGTTGGTGAGCGGGTCCCCGGCCCGCAAATGCAAGCCGGGCCAAGTAGCTCTGGCCTCGGTCGGGGCCGCGGTCGAGACCCTGGTCAGATCGGTCGCCCCCGAGATTGTCCCTCGGCGGATCAATGTGGTCTCTCCCGGTTCGATCGACACCCCGATGAATCCGGTCCAGGGTCCCGAGCGGGAGGAGATGTACCAGAGGGCAACGGCCAACAACCTCATTCCCCGTGCTGGGACCCCCGAAGAGGTAGCCGAGGCCATCGTGTTCTGTGTGACCAACGACTTCGTCACCGGAACCACTATTGATGTCGATGGGGGCTGGCTCTTGTCCTAGCTCAGGGCCTGCCCTCGGCAGGGCTCAGTCTTCGATCATCTCTCGGAGCTGGCCCAAGGTGGCTGCCGGGTCCTGGCCGGGGGCCATGTTGACGTTCAGCACGGTGACGCCCGCCTCCTTCCACACCCCGAGGCGCTCCTTCACCATCGATGGTGGGCCCACCAGACTGGACCGCTCCAGGAAGTCGCGGGGCACAGCGGCTGCCGCTGCTTCCTTCTGGCCGTCGAGGTAGAGATCCTGGATCTCAATGGCCTCTTCCTCGTATCCGTATTTGCGGGCGATGGTGTTGTAGAAGTTCTTGTCCCTGGCTCCCATCCCGCCCCAATAGAGGGCAGTTGGCGGCCGACCCATGTCGAGAACCCGATCGGCCCCCTCGCCCACATATTCCTCGCCGATGGCGACTGTGGCGGCGGCCGCGATGTCGAGCCGACCGAGTGAAGGATCACGGTCGACGGTTCCCGCCTTGAGGTCTTCACCCCACACCCGCTGGAACTCATCGGGCACGAAGAACACGGGAAGCCAGCCGTCGGCCGAGCGAGCGGTTGCCTTGACCGACAGTGGCATGAGGGAGGCCCACCAGATGGGGATCTCGTTGCGGACGGGATGATTGATCAGCTTGAGTGGCTTGCCCAGTCCGGTCCCCTGGCCCTCGGGCAGGGGCACAGTTACGGTCTTGCCGTTGTAGACGATGGGTTCGCGGCGCAACGTCATGCGCACCACGTCGATGTATTCCTTGATACGGGCCATGGGCTTCTCGTAGGGCACCCCGTGGAAGCCCTCGACGACCTGGGGGCCGCTGGCTCCGAGCCCGAGGATGAAACGACCATTGCTGACCATGTCGAGTCCGGCCGCCGTCTGGCCCATGGCCGGAGCTGTCCTGGAGTAGACGTTGAGGATGGCAGAGCCGATCTCTACCCGCTCAGTCTTGGCCGCCAGGTAGCCAATCTGGCTTACAGCATCGACGCTGTAGGCCTCGGCCACCCAGACGACGTCGAGACCTGCCTTTTCCATTTCGACGACCTGATCGACCGACTTGGCAAAATCACCGACATAGTTGATGCTCATCCCCAGTTTCATGGTCTGGCAGCGTAGCCCGGCTATCTCCAGCGGGCCGATTCGGACTGGGGGCTGGACCAACGATCGGTACAGACCAATGTTGGGCCGCTCAGCTGATCAGGGCTTGGCCAGGACGTGGACGACGCAGACGGCGCCAACCCCAACCATGTGGGCCAGACCGAGCCTGGCCCCTGGTTGTTGACGGTCGCCGGCTTCTCCTCGCATCTGGCGAGTCACTTCGGCTACTTGCCCCGCCCCGGTCGGGCCGATCGGATGGCCCATGGCCAGCAAGCCTCCGGACGGGCTGACGGCACACCGCCCACCAAGGTCGAATTCACCGGATTGGACCAGCGATGCGGCCTGGCCGGGGCCGCAGAAACCGAGGGCTTCGGTGTAGAGCAGTTCCTCGATGCTGAAGGCGTCGTGGACCTCGAGCACATCCATGTCGGTCGGTTCGATCGAAGCCTGATCGAAGGCGGCCTGGGCCGTCTCGACGGTGAGGGCGGCGTCGATACCGACCCCAGGCCCGTAAAGCCTCTGGCTACGGGTGGCCGAGGCCAAGATCCGCACCGCACGGGAGCGGTCGAGACCGAGACGGTCGATGCCATCATCGGAGGCAATGATGACGGCGGCTGCTCCCTCCCCGACGGGACAGCACTGGAGCCTGGTCATCGAGCCCGAGATGGGCTGATCCATGATCTCCTCCAGTGTCCGCTCCCGACGGCGCTGAGCGTTGGGGTTCCTAGCTCCATTGCGGTGGTTCTTGAGGGCGACCCCGGCCACCTGTTCGGGGCTGACCCCGTGGGTGGCCATATACTCCGAGGCCAGAAGAGCGAAGTGGGTGAAGGGTACGACGGTCCCCCCTTCGAGGTTCTTGATCCCGGCCTCAGTCGGGGCCATGGGCAACCCTCCCACGGGCTTGTCGACCCCGAGGGCTAGGGCGACATCGGTTCGACCCGAGGCCACATCGAGGCTGGCCTGAGCTACCGCAGTCGAGCCTGAAGCCGAAGCGTTCTCGACCTGGGCCATGGGGATCCCGGTGGCCCCCAGGCGGCTGAGCATGATCCGGCTGGCCCCCATTCCGAGCAGGGCGGTGCCGGTATATGCCGTCTCGATGTCGGACCACCTGAGTGCGCCGTCGACCAGGGCTCGGCGGACGGCGGTGAGGCCGAGCTCGACATAGGTGGTGTCGCTGGCTCGTTGGTAAGGGTGGAATCCGATCCCGACCACATAGACCGGACGGTCAGCCAAGAGATTGCGCCCCATCAGACCGCCTCCCCATCGTCGATGGCGAAGCGAAGGTCGACGATCTCAGTCCCGTCATCTTCGTGGTCCCAGCCGACGGCGACACCGTGCACTCGGGCTCCCACCCCGGCTTGGGTGGTGTCACCCTCCAGCACGGCCTTCAGGGTGATGCCATCGTCGAGGACGATAGTGGCCACCGTGAACGGGGTCTCGGGTCGGGGGTGATGGTGGCGGTGGACGGTGGCCACGGCGTGGATCGAACCGGTGGCGGCAAGCTCGATCTGGCTCAGATCCTCGGCTCCGGCCCCGCACTGCTCGCACCCGTAGGGATCGGGAGGGAAGAAGCGACGCCCGCAGGCCCCACACTCCTGACCCCGAATGGTCGGGGGGTCATTGACCGTCATCAGTTCGGGATAGCGCGCTCGGGTGTTTGCCACGGGCCAACCGTAGCGAACCGTCAAACGACCCGTCCTACCCGGCCCAGGCTGTCTAGGCTCGGCCCGTGACCAACAATGATCCTCAGTCTCGCCCGGTGGCCATCGTGGCCAATGCCAAGCACTATGTCGGGCCCGACCTGGCCCGCATGCTGGCTCGACGTGGGTTCGACCTCGTGCTCGGTGACCCGACCCCCGAGTTGGGAGCCGAGCTGGCCGAGCTGGGGGCCGAGTCGTGGACCGTCGATGGGGTGAGCGACCTCAACGAACCGACCGCCGCCCCCCGCCTCGTTGATATGGCCATGGACGCATACCACCGCATCGACTCGGTTGTGTTCTTCTCAGGACAGATCGTGACCGGACGGTTCCTCACCAGCTCAGCCGATGACATGGGACGGGCCATGTCCGGCTGTCTGGAGGCCGTGTACCGGGCACTGCGGGCCTTCGTCCCTCCCCTGGTCGATGCCGGTGCGGGTCAGGTTCTGGCCATTACCAGCGCCGCTGGATTGCGGCCGACTCCGAACGCTCCCCTTTACTCCGCAGCCAGAGCGGGGGCCAACATGTTGGTCCGCAATGTTGGGGCCGAGGTCGCCGGCCAGGGGGTGCAGGTCAATGCGATCGGCACCAACTTCATGGATTTCGATGGGTTCCGGGCGGCTACCGGGGCCGACGACCCTGAGGTAATGGCCAAGATCGAGGCCAGTGTTCCCCTCGGTCGGCTGGGGACGATGGCAGAGTTCGCCGAGTTCTGCGGGGGATTCCTCGATGGGTCGTCACGATTCCAAACCGGTCAGGTCGTCGGCTATGACGGAGGCTGGTCAGCCTTCTGATGCGGCACCGGCCCGAATAGGTACAGCCGCCGAGGTCTGTGCCGATGGGAGATGATGTCGAATCGGCTCCTAACTCTCCTCGCCCTCCTATTGGCTGCAGCAATGAGCCCAGCTGTCGCCGCCAGCCCAGCGTCGGCTGAGACACCGGTTGGAGCCCTGCCAACCACCGAGGACTTCGTCACCCAGCAATACGAGGATTTCCTGTCGCGCCCGCCTGATGCTGCCGGCTTGGCCTACTGGACTGCCCTGGTCGAAGGCGGGTTGGACCCTTCGGCCCTGGTCGAGTCCCTGGCCCAGAGCCCGGAGTTCGAGGGGACGATGGCCCCTGTCGTCAGGCTCTACTACGCCCACTTCCAACGGTCACCTGACTACGACGGTATGACCTACTGGGCCCAGGTAGCACGCAGCGGATCGTCGATGAATCAGATCTCGGAGCAGTTCGTGCTCTCCAATGAGTTCCAGGTCCGATATGGAACCCTGACCAACGAGCAATATGTCAATCAGGTCTACACCAATGTGCTGGGTCGTTCGGCTGACGCAGGTGGACTGGCCCATTGGACCAGTCGCCTGGCCCAGGGCATGAGCCGTGGGGAGCTGATGGTCAGCTTTTCCGACTCGGCCGAGTACCGGGAGCTGATCGGTGGACGGGTGCTGGCCACCATGCTCTATGTCGGCATGCTACGACGAGCACCGGAGACCTCCGGGTTGGACTACTGGGCTCAAGTCGTCCAAGACGGCACGCCCTACCGCAACGTGATCGCCGGCTTCCTCGGGGCCCCTGAGTACGGCGGCCGGATCGACCAGATCTACAACAAGGTGAACCCCCTCACCGGTGTCCCCACCCGAGTATTTCCCCTGAGGCCGGCCCTGGCGGTGAAGATCGACAACGTCGACGCTGCTAGGCCCCCGACGAATCTGGAGAGGGCCGACCTGGTCTACGAGGAGATGGTCGAGGGTCAGCTGACCCGCCTGGTCGCAGTCTTCCACTCCAAGATCCCCGATGTCGTTGGGCCTGTCCGCTCAGTGCGAACGACCGATATCGATCTCCTCGACCAGTTCAATACTCCCCTCCTGGCTGCATCAGGAGCCAACAGTGGGGTCCTGGCCGCGGTGGCCGCGGCTGACCTGGTCAATGTGAACGCCCTCGTTGCCGGTGGCGCCTACTTCCGAGACAACCGGCGGTCAGCTCCTCACAATATGTACACACGCCCGGTGCAGCTCTATGCAGCGGGAGACGGCCAGGGCGGCGGCAAGCCTCCCCAGATCTTCCAATACCGCACGCCAGGGACAGGCCCCACCGGTGGGGTCGCCAGTTCAGGGGTCAGCATCAACTTCGGCTCGGCCAATATCGACTTCACCTGGTCCGAGCAAGAGCGGGGCTGGAGGCGAAGCCAGAACGGGTCGGCCCACGTCACCGCCAGTGGCAAGCAACTCGCTCCCGCCAATGTCGTCGTGCTGGAAGTGCCCTACGGGGTGAGCCATATCGACGCCAACTCCCCCGAGGCTCTCACCGTCGGAGCGGGGACAGCCCACATCTTCACTGGCGGTCAGCGCATCACGGCAACGTGGAGCCGCAGCCAGTCATCGGATGTGATCAAGATCAAGGACGGCAACAGCAACGAGATCCCCCTCACCCGCGGCCAGACCTTCATTGAGCTGGCACCCCCCGGCTCGATCCAGGTTCGCTAGGCCGGGTTGCTGGTCCGGCGTAGTCGGATCAATCTCCTCGGGCTCTATGCGGCCCTGGCTGCCTGCAACCGACGGCCCACATCGACCAGGCGGATGGCCTGGGCCGTTCCGGTCCGGACCAGCTCAGCGGCGTTGCTAAGGGCCTGGTCGAGGGTGCCCGGTCCCTGGGCCACGCTGAGCCAGGCATCAATACAGGCTTCGCTGTTCGACTCAGCCCCCCGGCCGATGGTGCCAGCGACGGCAATGGTCGGGATGCCCCGGATCTCGGCCCGAGCGGCCACCTCGGCCGGAATCTTGCCCTTCGGGGTTTGGCCGTCGAGACAACCTTCACCGGTCATCACCAGATCTACGCCCTCGAGAGCGGAATCGATGTCGAGGAAGGTGAACACCACGTCGAAACGGGGTCGAAGGTCGGCACTGCAGAAGGCCAGGAGCCCAGCACCAACACCCCCAGAAGCTCCACCTCCGGGATGGTCGGCCACGGTCACACCGAAGGTGGGCTCAATGATGGCGGCATAGCGGTCCATGGCCGCGGCCAGTATCTCCACCTGTTCTGGAGTCGCCCCCTTCTGGGGGCCGAAGACCCTGGCCACGCCCCGCTCACCACACAACACGTTGTGGGGATTCAGGGCCGCGATCATGGCCGTGGTCTGGAGGCGAGGATCGAGGTTGGTGGGATCGATCGAGGCCAACTTCACCAACTCGCCGCCGCCGGGACCGAGGTCGTTTCCCTTCTCGTCGAGTAGACGAGCCCCGAGGGCCGCTGCCATTCCGGCACCCCCATCATTGATGCCGGAGTCACCGCAGCCGATGAGGATCCGATCAGGGGACCGATCCAGGGCGGCCGAGATGAGCTGGCCGAATCCGTAGCTGGTGGTGCGCAGCGGGTTGCGCTGTTCTCGCGGCACGAGCGACAAGCCGGCAGCAGAGGCCAGGTCTATGACCACCGTTCGGATGCCATCGATCACCATCACGCCAATCGGGGCGGTGATCGGCTGGCCGACCGGGCCGGTCACCTCTACATGGTCGACGGTGCCACCGACGGCGGCGACCAAGCCGGTGGTGAAGCCCTCGCCACCGTCGAGGAGGGGTAGAACCTGCACCCTGGCATCTGGTCGGATGTCCATGACACCGAGCTCCATTGCCCGCGCCGTTTCGACAGCGTCGAGGCTTTCCTTGTAACCACTGGGGGCAATCAGAATCTTCATGGTCATGTCTCCTTCGGGGATTGAGGTTTGTCGGTCCCGCCGACGTTTGGTTACGGCCGTTCGGCCATGCGACTCACGGAGTTGACCCCGAGATCGACGATCGACAGGTCGAACCACGAGTCGCGTGCGTGCCCGTCACCGTCGTCAACGGTGACCTCAGCAGAACTGGACTGGATCGGCAGACCCAGGGCGGGCCAGGCCACGAAAGCGAACCCCAACAGCAGGATGAAGTGGAGGGGAATGAGCCAAGCACTCAACTTGCGCAGATCGGAAGGGGTGTACCCCTCGTCGACATCGGCGAACACCCGGATCGGCTTGGCGCTGGTGGTGGTGGTCATGCAGTAGCCAACGGCGGCCGTGGCCAGGAAGGCCAGGCCGCGGGGGTCGAGACCAGCAGCCCCGGCCGCGATCACCACTACAGGGATCAGTACTGATGCCCGCGCCGTGCGGGACGTGATCACGATGTGGGCGACCAGTGACACGGTGGCCACCACCGCTACCACGGTCAGAGTCGAGCTCTGGCCGTTCATCACTGGCCCCAGCAGCGAGTTGGCGATCCAGTCGGCGGCTCCGGTCCGGGCCAGTGCGGCGCCAGCCTCGGCGGTGACGATCAGGAGGACCAGCAGGTCGAGGGGTATCGCCTTGCGAGCCTCGGCGAGCGTGATGAGCCGTAGGGGGCCGACCAGGACCACACCGGCGCCGGCCATGGCCACCACCCCGGGGCTGACCCCATGGAACGGCTCGCTCAGCCACAGCGCGATCATGACGACGACGACTCCGACGACGATCCGGCTCGACCGGGTCCAAGGCCCCGATGGCGCCTTCACCTCCACCGGTGCTCGACGATCGTCGGCCGACATGAACAGGCGCAGAATGACGAAGGTCGTGAGTATTGTGCTGGCCACGACGAACGGGAAGCCGTAGAGCGTCCACTGCACAAGATCGATGGGCTGGTTGCCCATCGAGACGAGCAGCTCGGCGGTGACCAGGTTGGCACCGGCTCCGAACAGGGTGGCCAACGCGCTGAGCAGCACAACGCTGGGGATGAGTAGCGAAAGTGCCCGCCGGGCGGCCGACGAGGGCAGCCAATCGGCGATGGCTATGTATACGGGTAGGAGAAGGGTGGCCCGCCCGGCAGTCGAGGGCACGAGAAAGGCGGTGGCCATGACCCCGGCCGAGACGAGCCAGAACAGGCCGTGCACCGTCGTTGCCCTCCTCCCCAGTGACAGTGCCATTCGCTCGGCCAACCCCGAGACACGAACCGCTCCGGCGATGACGAACGAGCCAAGAAGTAGCCACACGATGCCACCGGTTGTGGCACCAACCGCGTCGCCGACGCTGGAGGCACCGACGATGACAAGGCCAAGCAACACGGCACCGCAGATGATTGGCTCGCTGAACGACGAGAACGACGTCAACACCACCAGCACGGCGAACAGGGCCATGGT
>JAAETV010000077.1 GCA_024227975.1 Actinomycetes bacterium | reverse complement strand
TCAATCTGGAGGAGTTGGGCGTTGGTGCGAACCAAGACGGCCTGATCCGACCATGAGCCCGCTACCGAGTGGGCCTCTCGGACTCGTTGGGCGATGCCGTCGGCCTCGGCCTCATCATCGGCGTAGGCGGTGATGGTGGGAGAGGGGCCGTCGCCCCGGTTGGCTTCGAGAGTCTGGGCGTTGGTCAACGATGCGGCCAGGGACAAGATCTGGGGCGATGACCGGTAGTTGGTGTTGAGCTCGATGATGGTGGCTGCCGGCTCCCGGCGGACGAAACGACCGAGGAGGTTCGGGTCGGCCCCATTCCAGCCATAGATGGCCTGATTCGGGTCGCCGACGACGAACAGATCGTTGCTCGGCCCCCGCCATTCGGTCAGCAGCTCGTTCTGGAGCGGGTTCACGTCCTGGTACTCATCCACATATAGATGGCGGTAGCGCCAGCGGATGGCCTCGGCATAGCTCTTGTCGGCCCGAAGATCACGAATGGCCAGCATCAGCAGATCGTCGAAATCGACCAGGCGGCGCCTCTGCTTCTCCTGCTGGAAGCGGACCATGACCTCGGTGATGGCTTCAGCTGGGATGGGCGGCGTACGACCGGCCTCGGGGGCCGCGGCGCCATAGTGCTCAGGGGCAACAAGGCGGGCCCGAGCCCAGTCGATCTCGGCCGTGACATCGGCGGCGTCTACACGGGGGGAGCGGGGTAGGAGCTTGGCCACGAAACGGATCTTGCGATCGAGCAGGGTTGGAGGTGTGATCTTGCGCTCAGCCCAGTGCTGGCGGAGCTGGAGTAGGGCGGTTGCGTGGAACGTGCCCGCTGCGACCTGGTCTCGCAGCCCGAGGGTCTTCATGCGTTGGCGAAGCTCGTTGGCCGCCTTGCGGGTGAAGGTGAGGGCGAGCACCCGATTGGGGTCGGTCTGGTCTTCGGCCACCCGCCAGGCAATGCGGCGAGTGAGGACCCTGGTCTTGCCTGAGCCGGCGCTGGCTAGGACGGCCACTGGGCCTCCTGCCGTGGTCACGGCATCGACCTGAGCCTGATTGAGCCCGGCAAGAAGATCACTACTCTGCACCGGACCGACGCTAGCGGGGGGTTATGACAGTGGGGATGGCACTATCTGCATTGCTGACTGATGGCTTCGGGTCACTATCTGTGGCTACGATCACTTCGTGTCGTTTCCTCAGGCCAACCTCAACGATGACGAACAGGTGGTCCTGGACCTTCGGCCCCACTGGTGGTACTTCGCCCCCCAGGTTTCGGTCCTGACCCTTGTTCTTGTAATTGGGGTCCTGAGTTTGGTACTCGAGCTGCGCCAAGAGGTCCAACTGGCGGTGGCTGTGATCATCCTGGTCGTCCTCGGCTGGTTCCTGGTTCGCTATGCGGTGTGGACGACGACGAACTTCGTCATCACCACCGACCGGCTGATCAACCGATCAGGGGTGCTTCGTCGTCAGGGGATCGAGATCCCCCTCGAACGGGTCAATACTGTGTTCTTCAAGCAGACCTTGTTCGAACGGATCATCGGTTCGGGTGATCTGATCATCGAGTCGGCAGGGGAGCAGGGAGCCCAGCTGGTCGACGACATCCGGCGGCCCCTCAACGTCCAGAACGAGATCTACCGCCAGATGGAGCACAACGAGAACCGGAAGTTCGATCGGATCAACCGCCATGTCGTCGCTCCCTCATCGGCCTCGATCCCAGATCAGATCGAGAAGCTGGCTGATCTCTACCGCCAAGGGGTGCTGACCGAGTCCGAGTTCCAGCAGAAGAAGACGGAGCTGCTCGACCGCCTCTAGCCGTTTTGGAGATCGACGGAACTAAGGTTGCCTCCATATGACCGCTCGACCTGCCGCTCAGTTCTCCGTGAACCTGCAAGTCCGTCTCGACAACGTACCGGGTGTACTCGGTCGCCTGGCTTCGGCCATCGGCGATGCCGGTGGCAACATTTTCGCCATCGAAGGGTTCGTGGCCAAGGGCCCGACTCTCGAGCGCGAGATCGTGGTCAATTGCACCGACGAAGATCACCAGGAACAGATCGTCGAAGCGGCCCAAGCCGTCGACGGTGTGACCGTCATCGACTCCTGGGATCGAACCTTCCGCATGCACGAGGGGGGCAAGATCGAGGTCCTGCCCCTCTTTCCCGTTGGAGACCGCGACGACCTGTCGATGGCCTACACCCCTGGTGTCGCTCGGGTCTGCAATGCCATCGCCGCCGATGAGGGCGTGGCCGACACCCATACCATCCGTAAGAACACGGTCGCCATTGTCACCGACGGGACAGCCGTGCTCGGGCTCGGTGATATCGGTCCCAAGGCCGCCATGCCGGTCATGGAAGGCAAGGCCCTGTTGTTCAAGGAGTTCGGCAACGTCGACGCCTTCCCGATCTGCCTCGATGTCGACACCACCGAAGAGCTCATCGAGACCGTGGTCCGCCTTGCTCCCACCTTTGGAGGCATCAACCTCGAAGACATCGCCGCCCCCGGAGCGTTCGAGGTCGAGGCTCAGCTCAAGGAACGGATCGATATCCCTGTCTTTCACGATGACCAGCATGGCACCGCGGTTGTCGCCCTGGCCGGGCTGGAAAACGCACTGAAGATCGTCGGCAAGACAATGGAGGAGGTGACCGTGGTCATCGCCGGAGCCGGAGCGGCCGGCATCGCTATTGCCAAGATCCTTCGCGAGGCAGGAGCCAAGGACATCATCGGCACCGACCGGGCCGGAGCCATTCACAAGGGTCGCGAGGATCTGAACCCGGCTAAGCAGTGGCTGGCCGACAACACCAATGTGACGGCCAAGACTGGGTCGCTCAGCGATGTGATGGCGGGAGCTGATGTGTTCCTGGGAGTCAGCGGTCCCGGCCTACTCGGCCCCGACGACGTCAAGGCCATGGCCGCCAACCCCATCGTGTTCGCCATGGCCAACCCCAACCCGGAGATCCTGCCCGAGCAGGTAGAGGGCATGGTGGCCGTCATGGCCACTGGGCGCAGCGACTACCCGAACCAGATCAACAATGTGCTGGCCTTTCCCGGCATCTTCCGTGGAGCCCTCGACGCTCGAGCCAGTGACATCACCGAGGGGATGAAGCTGGCGGCGGCGAAGGCCATTGCCGAGTCGGTAACGGCCGAGGAGCTCTCGCCCGAGTACATCGTGCCCTCCGTGTTCGACAAGTCCGTCCCGATGCGGGTAGCCGAGGCTGTACGCCTGGCCGCCATCGCTGACGGGGTCGCTCGCTGAGGCTCGCTTCGCGAGTTTCGCCGGAGGCGAAACTCGGTCGCCGACGGGGTCGCTCGCTGAGGCTCGGTCGCCGGTGGGATCGCTTCGCGGTGGGGTCGCGCGCCTCCTGGGCTGCCCGCCGCACCGGGATGTTTCGGCCATAAGGCCGAAACTCCAGGCGGCGGGCTTCAGCCCGCCGCACTCAGTCTCCATACCAATCGATGCCGCCGCGGCCGGCTCGGCGTTCGATCTCGACCTGGGCCATGGTGAGCTTGGCCAGCTGATTCATGTGGACCTCATCGGGGCCGTCAGCAATCCTCATCAGCCGGCCGAGTATGTACATGTCAGCGATTGGGGTGTCCCCACTCACACCCTTGCCGCCGAAGATCTGCATGGCCCGCTCGGCGACGTCGTGGGCGAGCTTGGGCCCCACGATCTTGACCATCGAGATGTAGTCGCGGGCGCCCTTGGCTCCTGAGACATCCATTTCGGCTGCTGCTTTGAGCACCAGGAGCCGGGCTTGCTCGATGGAGCAGCGGGCTCGGGCGATGTCTTGGCGAACCGAGGAGTTCTCGCTGATCTTTCGGCCGAAGGGTTCTCTGGCCTCGGCCCGGGTGCACATCAATTCCAGCATTCGCTGGGCCATACCAACATTGGTCATGGCGTACTGGAAACGACCGGGGCCGAGACGACCCTGAGCAATGGTGAATCCCTGGCCTTCGCCGAGGATGATGTTGTCGACCGGTACTCGTACGTCGGTGTATCTGAGCTCCCCGTGTCCGCCCGGTGAGTGGTAGTTGCCGAAGACCTCGAGGGCTCGAACCACCTCTAGTCCATCGGTGTCACGCGGCACGAGCACCATCGAGTGTTGTTGGTGTCGGGGAGCGTTGGGGTCGGTGACCCCCATCGTGATCAACACGTCGTTGAGCGGATGCATGACATTGCTGCTCCACCACTTGCGGCCGTTGAGCACATATTCGTCACCGTCACGCTCGATGGTGAGCTGCATATTGGTGGCGTCCGACGATGCGACTTGTGGCTCGGTCATGGCGAAGGTGGATCTGATCTCGCCCGCCAGTAACGGCCGGAGCCACTGGTCTTGTTGGTCGGCTGAGCCGAACTTGGCCAGGACCTCCATATTGCCCCGGTCGGGGGCGGAGCAGTTGAAGACCTCGAACGACCAGGGGAGGCGGCCCATGATCTCGGCCAGGGGGGCGAATTCGAGGTTGGTGAAGCCAGGGCTCCACTCCCCGTACTCAGCGGGGAGGAACCAGTTCCAGATGCCTGCTTCCTTCGCCTTGGCCTTCAGCTCCTCGACCACAGGCGGCTGCTGCCACAGGTTGGCCTGGTTCGTGACGAAGTCGTGATGCTCACGTTCGCGTGGAAAGACATGTTCGTCCATGAAGGTCCTGAGCTGATCCTGGGCTTCGACCAC
>JAAETV010000076.1 GCA_024227975.1 Actinomycetes bacterium | reverse complement strand
GACAGGGCGAGCAGGGTCCCGGCAATGGGGTCCGGGGTGCAGAGGGTGACGGTCCGTCCCGTCTTGGCCAGGAGCTCGGCCACTCCGACCCCGACACCGTCTCCGACCGGATCCCATACCAGCACCGACTCTGGGAGCCGTTGCCCGGCGATGAGAGTGTCGGTGGTCCTCGTTCGCTCCCCAACCAGCACTGTCTTGGCGTCGACGACGACGGCCCCTGCCTCGGTCTCGAACGAGCGGGGCCCCGGGCGGCCTCCGGTGGCCAACAAGACCGGACCAGGCCACCTCTCGATCAGGTCGGCATCGGCAACCCGGTCCAACTCGATCATGGCCCCGGCCCGGATGGCCTCCTCGGTCAACCAGTCGGCTAGGAGGGCGAACCGCTCGAACCCGGCCATCACCGCGATGGTCCGCAATAGGCCGCCGGCCATAGTCTGGCTCTCCACCACCGTCACCTGATGACCTCGACCTGCCGCCACCCGGGCCGCTTCGAGACCGGCTGGCCCAGCCCCGACCACCAACACCTGGGCTGGTGAAGGGCTCCTGGATCCTTCGGCTTGGTCGATCGTCTCGAACCCGGATCGGGGCTCGACGACGCAGCTCACGATGGGATTCCGGTTGTCTCGGACCCGGCACCGCTGATTGCACAACAGGCAGGGGCGAGGGTGGAGGCCCTGTTCCAGTTTCGCCACCAGGCGAGGATCGGCGATCAGGGCCCTGGTCATCTCGACCCCGTCACAGACCTCGTCGGCAACCGCTTCCGCCGCGGCCTGAGGGTCGACGATGGAACCTTGGGCGAAGACCGGAATACGAGCCCCGATCCCGTGGCGGATCATCTTTGCCAGTTCGAGGTTGAAGCCTGTGCCGTGGTGGCCGGTAGGACGGGACTCGGCTACGGAGAAGATCGAGCCTCGCACGACCACGAGATAGTCGACGAGGTCAGCCAGGCGGTCTGCGACCTCGGCGGCCATGTCGGGGGTGACACCAGCCCAGGGGGCCAGCTCATCGGCACACAGGCGCAGGCCGAGTACCTGATCGGGACCGAGTCCAGCTCGGGCCGCGCCCAGGGTTTCGACGGCGAACCGGGTTCGATCGATCCCATAGCCATCGTCTCGCCGGTTGGTCAGCCCCGACAGGAACTGGCGGATGAGGCTGTGTTGGCCGGCGTTGACCTCGACCCCGTCCAGGCCGGACTCGGTAGCTAGACGAGCGGACCGCTCGAACCCGGCCACGACGGCTTCGATATCTTCGAGCTCCATGATCTTCGGCACTTCACGGCTGTTGACCTCCGGCTCGTCGGAGGGGGCCCACAGCTCCCTCTGGGAGAACGCGGAGCTGCCCTGTCCACCGGCATGACCAATTGCGGCGATGACCAGGGACCTGTTCGGGTGGCAGGCAGCCCCGATGGCAGTCCACCCTTGGGCTGCGTCATCGATGCTGGGGGCCCGCTCATAGGGCCAATCGGAGGAGTGAACGGAGACCTCCTCGACCACGATGATCCCGCAGCCACCGACTGCGCGCTCCTGGTAGTAGGCCTGGTGGCGTTCGCTGAGCTGTCGACCCCAAGCCAGATTGGTCTCGTGGGGACCGAACATGACCCGATTGGGGGCCTGCAGGGTTCCGATGGGGAGGGGATCGAGCAGGCTCATCGACCTCAGCCGTTGATGTCGGCTGCCATGGCGGCAAGGGTCGAGCGTCGGAAGGCGGCCACCGTCTTGGCGTAGGCCGCGGCGTCGAGCTCGGCCAGGATGGTTGCTTCGGCCACGGCCTCGGCCAGCACCTGGTCGGGGGCAACCACCCGATCGAGGAAGCCGACATCGACCGCCCCAGCCCCGTCATAGAGCACGGCGTTGACCACTGCCCGCTGGCGG
>JAAETV010000075.1 GCA_024227975.1 Actinomycetes bacterium | reverse complement strand
TTCGGCGTGCCGCAGGTGCAATCCAGCATCGATGGGTATTTTCAACCGGACATTCTGGTCGACTCCATCCTGATCCGGACGTTTGACGGGAACGACCGGATCACGATCTCCGGCGACCTCGCGGCCCCGGCGATCATCGATGGGGGTGCTGGCGACGATCGGATCGATTTCTTTGTCGAGGGCGACCCTGCCGCCGCTGCGCTGCGCCGGATCACGGTGGAGGATTCAGAAGGGGATGAGACCTACACCTTCAATGCCTCGCGGGTCCGGATCGAGCTTCAGGACGAGGCGGGAACCGATACCCTGGACTTCTCGGCCCTGCCGTCATCCATTGACTTGAACCTGTCTCGGGACTCCGGTGCCCTGCAGACGCTCGGCTCGTCCCAGATACAGCTGGGCCTGACCGGCACCTTTGAGCATGTGATCGGCACCCGCAGAAACGACGTCATCCTGGGCAACGAGGCCGACAATAGCCTCGCGGGCGGCGCCGGGAGGGACCGGCTCTTCGGGGCGGGCGGCGACGATACGCTGCAGGGCGGGAACGGGCGCGACCTCCTCTTCGGCGGGCCTGGTGATGATCTGCTGGACGGGGGCCGGGGACAGGATATCCTCTTCGGCGGGCGCGGTGATGATTCGCTTGCGGGCGGCAGCGGTAACGACAGGCTCTTTGGCGGGCCTGGCGACGACCTGCTGGATGGGGGCAGGGGAGACGACCTCCTGTTTGGCGGGAGGGGCAATGACCGGCTCCGGGGCGGCCGGGGTGATGACTATCTCGACGGCGGCAGAGGCTTCGATGTCGCGCTCTACCCAGGGCCGTCATCCGACTACGACATTAGACACGCCTGGTGGCTGGGTACGACCATAGTACGCGACCGCATCGGTGACGAGGGCACCGATCGTCTGCGTCGGATCGAGGAGATCGCTCACGATACGCCTGCCGCGGAGACGCTGCTGTTCAACGACGACGGCAGTCTGACCCCGCTGCAGGCCTCATCGAGCAGCGGGCCGGCTGCCCCCATCATCCTCGCTGACCGGAAAGACCAGTCCGGCGCGGTGCTGGACGACGACACCGGCTGGGTGCTCTATGGTGTCGACCGGCATGCGCTGCGTGCCCCGTAGAATCAAAACAATGGGATAGAATTCACAGGAGATAGTGCGACATGACCAGACAAGCCGTGTTCTACGAGCAAGTCACTCCGGTATCCAGCCAGCGGCACGCCGGCGCCGCGGTGAAAACGGGCACTGATTATGGCTTCGCCCGCGACGTCAAC
>JAAETV010000074.1 GCA_024227975.1 Actinomycetes bacterium | reverse complement strand
CCGGTGGGTTCGCCGGTGGTCTGGCCGGAATCCTGGCCGGCCTACCGGGACCTCCACTGGTACTCGCGCTCAGTGATCTGAAACCGGCCGCCCTCCGATCCACTACATCGGTGTTCATCCTCGCCGTGGCCGCGCTGACCGTCGTGTCCCTGACCGTTGCTGGCGACTTCGGTGTTCACGAGCTCGAGCTCACACTCTTGCTGGCCCCTGGCATCGCCTTCGGCCTCATCGCAGGACGACATCTACGACCCCAGCTCGACAAGCGATGGTTTCGTACAGCTGTACTCGTACTCAGTTTCGCCGCTGGCTTCGCTCTGATTCTCAGCCGAGCCATCTAGCCCAGCGAGGGCGGGGCACGGATGCTGGCATTTGTGACAGGATTTCCGGATGGTGGCATTGGCCTGACCGCTGAGTAGGAGGATCTGGGATGACTGTCGGCGTTGGAGTGATCGGGGTGGGAAACATCGGCACCGCTCATGCCCGCAATCTGGCCGGCTCGGTTGCCGGGTCGACGGTCAGTGCCGTCTTCGACGTATCGCGGGAGCGCTCGGCCGAGCTGGCGGCCGAGCTGGGTTGCCGCTCGGCCTCATCGGCCGACGAGCTGATCGGGGGAGATGATGTCGACGCCGTCGTCATCGCCTCCCCGGACGCCCTCCATCCCGGCCAAGCCTTGGCCTGCCTGGCCGCCGGCAAGCCGACGCTGTGTGAGAAGCCCCTGGCCCCGACCCAGGCCGAGGCGCAAGTGGTCCTCGATGCCGAGGTGGCGTTGGGCCGGCGTCTGATCACTCTCGGATTCATGCGCCGATTCGATCCCGGCTACCTCGGTCTCAAGGACGAGATCCTGACCGGTGCCATCGGGGCCCCGCTCCTGGTTCATAATGTGCATCGTGTGGCCTACGCCCCCTACGGGCTGACCAGCACCGGCACAGTAGCCGCCGCCGCCATCCACGAGATCGACATCAACCGTTGGCTATTGGACGATGAATACGAGCGTGTCCAGATCATCAGTGGCCGCCCCGGCCCCGACGTTCCCGATGGGGAGCGAGATCCGATGCTCCTCATCTTCCAGACGGTGACCGGTGTACTGGTAGAGGTCGAGGTGTTCCTCACCGCCCGCTACGGCTACGAGGTGGTGTGTCAGGTAGTTGCATCCGATGGGGTGGCCGACATGGGCGATCGCACTTACATCACCCGGACTACGAAACGGGTCCGGGGCCAGGCCATTCCCGAGCAGTGGCTTGGGCGGTTCAACGAGGCCTACCGACTCGAGGCGCAGGCCTGGGTCGACTCGATCCGCGGCCTCACCGGGCCAGTCGGAGCAAGCCTTTGGGACGGCTTCGCCGCCACGGTGGCCGCCGAGGCGGCCATCACCTCGTTGTCCTCCGAACGGTGGGAGACCGTCGATCTTCCACCGAAGCCGGATCTCTACGCCTAGCCAGAGGGTACGCCTAGTGTCCCGGGGAAGGGTGATGGCGGAAGAGGGCAGCCCACAAGAACGACTGGCCGAAGGTCTCGGCATTGGTGGGGAGCTTCTGCATTCGGCGCAGCTCGATAGTTCTCAACCAGTCGAAGATCGTGCGCAGCTCATCTTCGGTGTAGGCCAGTCCGCCGGAGAGGCTGCCTTCCTGATACAGGTCCCTGTCGGGTACCTCCGAGCCCATGGCTCCGGCCGCGAAGCAGGCCAGGCCGAGAGCACCGTCGGGGGCGAGGGTGCCTTCGAGTAGGGCTCGGTAGCTGATCCGCCGGTGCGGGGGAAGATGATGAAAGCACCCGGAGTCATAGACGAGGTCGTAGCGATGCTCAGGTAGTCGCCACTCGAAGATGCTGTCCTGGATGAAGTTGACCTCCACTTGAGCCGCTTCAGCCCGCTCCTGTGCCCACCTGATGGCGGCGGGTGACAGGTCGATGGCATCGACCTGGTATCCCTGCTGGGCCAGCCAGATGGCGTTGCGGCCGGGCCCGCAGCCGAGGTCGAGTGCCCGCTGACCTCTAGTGGCACCAAGCGAGCCACCCTGGTACCACCCAACCAGGGATTCGTCGGGGGCATTTCGGAAGAAGGGGATATCCCGTCCGCGGTCGTGGTAGAAGGCGTCCCACCAAGGCGCACCGGTTTCGGTCCAACGGTCCGCGTCGTCGTCAAAGAACGAGTCGAGTAGCCGGAGGACATCGTCCATAGTCTGGATCGTGCGGGCCATAGCATTCCCTCGGCCGCCGACGGTAGCAGAGACCCAGAATGCATCGAGACCGCGGAGTGAGGGGAGTGAAGATGTCGACCGCATTTGTCACCGGGGCCGGGGGAGGCCTGGGCCGGGCCATAGCTATCCGACTAGCAGGCGACGGGCACCCGGTCGCAGTCGTCGACATCGACGGCTCTGAGGCCGAACGAACATGTGGGCTCATCACCGAGGCCAAAGGAACTTCCCGCCCCTATGTGATCGATCTCCGCCACGAGGCCACTATTGAAACAGCCATGGCCGAGGCGGAGGCCACTCTGGGCCCAGTGCACATCCTCGTCAACAATGCCGCCATCTTCCCAGCCGGTCCGTTCCTCGATGTCACGCCGGAGGAATACGACGATGCGATCACGATCAACCAGCGGGCCTACTTCTTTGCCGCCCAAGCCGCTGTACGACTAATGCGCAGCGCCAACCGTGGGGGCGCCATCGTCAACATCGGCTCGATCACCCAACACGGTGGCTGGGCCGAAATGGTCCCCTATGCGACGACGAAGGGTGCAGCCGCCACCTTCACTCGGGCCTTGGCCACCGAGCTCGGCCCCCACGAGATCCGGGTGAACTGTGTCGCCCCCGGTGCCTTCCCCACCCGAGCCGAGGAGATGCATCCTGACCCCGAGGCCTACTCTCAACGGATCATCGAATCCCAAGCGTTGAAGCGTCGGGGCAAGCTCTCCGACATCGCCGCCGCCGTGTCCTTCCTGGTCGGGCCGGAATCGTCGTTCATCACCGGCCAGACCCTCAATGTCGACGGTGGCTGGATCATGGCTTGAGCGGCCAACGGCGGCTCCGCCGACTCCCGGGCTACTGAACCCAGTCGAAAACGACCTGGAGCTCCCCATCGACGATGGTTGCCAGAAACTCTGCCATCTGGCTGTCGGTCGTCGAGGTGAACGTGACACGGACCGCGTTTGGCCCGTCGACGACCAGCTCGTAGGTCCAGGAGGCTTGGGGGGCGATCGAGCGGACGTTGACTTCCCGCTCGTCGTGGAAGGCAACTGTCACTGCGCCGACCGTGTCGAAGTCGTAGCTGAGGTATCTGGCTGGTGGGCCGGGCGGGCTCGATGAGGTCGATCCTCCGGACGTGGTCGAAGATGTTGGCGTCTGGCCCGTGCCGGAGCCATTGGTGGTCGTGGGAGCGGCCGTTGGCCCTGCCGGTGGATTTGTGGCGGCCGGATTGGCCGGATCAGCTGATGTTGACGCCGGATCGACGCCAGGGGCACCATCGTCCGCTCCGGGGTCTGCGGCCACAGGATCGGCTGCGGTCTCGGCAGTCTGGTCTCCGGCCGCCGGATCGGTGGCGGCGACGTCTGCGGCCGCCGGGTCGACGCCAGGATCTGTGGCCACCGGGTCGGTGGCGGCGTCAGCAGGGGTAACTCCGGCTGCGGTCTCGGCTGGGATGACCACAGGGTCGGGCTTGGCCAGGTTGATGACCCCGAGGTTGAGGCCTATCGCAGCCAGCACGGTGCCGGTGATAGTGAGGTGCGTTTGGGTCAGGGTGAAGCCCGTCGTCATGCCATAACCTTGCTCATCGTTGGAACCCCGGGTTGAGGATAGCCGGTTGTGTGACCGTAGGTCATCGTCACACCAGCGCGGCCGCATTGAGAAGGCCAGCATCGTGGGTGGTCCCGTCGAAGCCGAGCAAGAGGCCGACCGAACCATTGTCGGTGATAAGGCGGCAACCGGCCTCGAATCCGGCGAGCAGGGCGGCTTTGGCGACCACTTCGGCTTGCCAGGCAGCTCCACCGGCTACGACGACGGCCGCCGCCGGTGAGGCGCTCGGCTTGCCATCGCGAGGGTCGAGGAGGTGATGACGATCACCGGTCTCGGTGCTCCAGCGGCGCCCGAGCTGGCTGCTGGTAGCAATGCCACCGTCGGCCAACCCGACCTGGTAGCCCTCGATGCCTGGAACCTCAGGATCAACGATCACGGGCCAGGCGGACCCACCGTCGGGGTGCTCGCCGATGACCCGCAGGTCTCCGCCTAGATCGACGAGGGCTCCATCGGCCCCCTGTTCGACCAGCTCTGAGGCGACAATGTCAGCCGCTAGTCCCTTGCCGATTCCGCCGGGATCGATTGATACACCCTCGGGCAGCATCACGGCCGGCAACGCCGGGACAAGGACGATCTCGCCGGCTCGGGATTCGGGCCGGGGCCCGACCTCGGACTCGGCGAGGAGGTCCGAGGCCGGGCGCAGCCGGCTCAACCCGGTTGGACCAGCACTAGGTGCTCCGCCTACCGGCTGCCATGAGGCCGCCTTGGGAGGAGCTAACTCGGTGTGGGTCCTGTCGTAGCCATGCTCGACCAGCTCAGTCAGCATCGTCGGATCGAACCGGCGCCCCGTCACCTCCCACGCCTCGATGGCGTGTTCGATCAGGGCGAAGGTTTCCGGCGATACGGACGTCATCTGACCGGGGTTGCGATTGAGAGCTGAGATCTCGCTGTCGGGTCGGAAGCGACTCCACATCGATTCCAGCTGCGCAATGCGGTCTACAGCCCAGGTTGCCAGTCCTTCGTGGTCGGCACCGTTGACGACCACTCGGGATTGGCAGCCCATTGCTTTGAACGATAGATCGCTGTGCATAGCTAGCTACTCTGCCCCTCTGGCTTGATCAGCCGCTGGGCTTTGTCGAGGCCGGGGCGACGGTTGAGACCGACGGAGCGGCGGGAGTGATGGTGCCACCGGAGTCGGGCTTGAACGATGCCGACACATTGCCTCCGCTGAGCGTGGCGCTGAACTCGGCCTGCTCGTCGGTGGCTTTGTTCCGGAACAGGACCCGGACCGTGCTGCCGTTGTCCTTGTCGGTGTAGTACTCCCAGCCAGAACTGGTTGTTGCCCACCGTGACATCGAGTCCGCCGGATCCTCCAGCTTCACCACGACCTGACCGATTGGCAGGTTGTAGCTCAGGTACTTGGGCTGAGGAACTGGCTGCGTGGTGCTTGTGGTAGTGGCCTTGGCCGTAGTGGTCGTGGCCTTGGCCTTGGCCGTAGTGGTGGTTTCGTTTGAGGTTGTGGTGGTCGGCTCGGCCGTAGTCGTGGTGTTGCCGGTCGTTGCTGTGGTCTGATCGCAACGGCCGAGTCGGGCGTCGATCTTCAGGCCTCGGTTCTGCTTCTTGCTCATCGTCAGAGTGATCCGAGCGCCTACATCATCGAAATAGACCCGAGCACCACGCTTGATCGATTTGACCCTCGAAGAGGGGCCGTCGACGTTGTCGACCTTGACACTGTCGCGGCTGACGGCGTAGTCGATGGTGAAAGCCTGACCGTCACAGAGCTGACCGTCCCACGAATGGTGGCCAATCGAGCCATCGGCAGCCGGAATCGTTGTCGGTAGAGGCCGCGGCTTGTCGTCATCGTCATCGTCGTCATCGTCGTCATCGTCATCGTCGCCCTCGAAGTCGAACTTCACCTCAGGGTGGCCGTCGTCCATCTTGGCCTTGACCTTCAGCTTGGCCTTGCCTCGGCCGTGACGGAACTTGATCTCGACTTCGGCCTCGTCACCCTTGTCCTCGTCGTCGTACTCGACTTCGTAGGTGACCGAGGCTGGCACCGAAACGCCGAGGTCCAGCTTCATCGACTTGCCGTCGACGGTGGCTGCATAGTCGACCGTTGTCCTCTCACCGGTACCGAAAAGGTCGCGCTCCCATGTGCCACTAGGGGCATGGGAGCCACGATCAGCTACGGCAGGAATCGTGAAAGCACTACCTAGGATCAGCAATACGGCCGCGGCAATGAACATCATCCGGCTTCGTCTCATGAACAAACCTTCCAGTTGTCTTGGCGTGCCCCAATGAATGGCCGGTAGGTACTGCGGTCGATCGGGCGCCGGCCGGCATCCGATCAACTGATGACCAGGTGGTCAGTTGATGGCGGGTACAGCCCAGAGAGTCAGGTTCCCAAATGCGTTCGCCTGATGTCGCCGAACCCACCCAAGTCGCCTACGCGCATAGCACTCTCTACTCGCCATCAATTACCTAAACGGTGCTGTGGCCGCAATGGGTTTGTCGTCAGGCCGAAAAACTTCGGAAATATACGTTTGTCCAGGTCGCAGGTCCATGGGAAAGGTCACCCAACGAGCCTGGGTCGATCGACCCAGGCTCGTCCACACGATTCTTCAGATGATTGGGGTGCCTACGAGAGGCACCTTGTCGGCGCCTACCAGCTGTGAGCGATGTCGACGACGAGCCGTGAGCCGTCACCAGGTCCATCGAGAACGAAGGTCCGGAACGGAAGCCGAGCCCTGACCCCAACTCCGATCAGGGACTGGCCCTCGAAGCTGTTGCCGAAATGGACCTGACGGAGCGTCTGATAGCCGCTGACGTTGACGGCGTTGGTTGGATCGGCTGGGTTGTAGGTGGACGATCCGCTGTCATCGTAGGCCGGGGCCCAGGTGATTACCTGAAGGTCGGCCCCCCCGTCGAGGCTGATCAGGTGTCCCGATCCCTGGGCCAACACTTCGTCAACGTAGGACACGTCGTAGCCCGAAATCTCACCCTCGAACTCGACCACCATCCGGTCGAAGCAAGTGTGCCTACCGGCTCGCAGCCCGGTGAGCGTCGGGGCCGGTCCCGTGTCAGCGGTTGCCGTTTCTGGCAGTGATCCCCAGATGACGTCGCAGCCGTCGTTGCT
>JAAETV010000073.1 GCA_024227975.1 Actinomycetes bacterium | reverse complement strand
TTGGCGCTCGCGGCCAAATCAACCTTGGCCGCTTCCTGGATGGCCAAAAGGCAGGGGTTGCCCGCCGTCATCGACAGGAAGACGTCGGCCTCGATGGCAGCAATCTCTGCCATCTCAGCTGCCACCGAAGGGCTGGCCTGGTCATGGTGAACGGCCTCGAATCGGCCGATGAAGTCACTGTCGGCGGCGGCTTCGACGAACGCCTGCTCGTAGGCCTGGCCGAAGGAGTTGTCCATGACGAGGGCCGCCACCGTCACAGGGGCGTCCACGTGGCGTTCGATCCACTCGACCCACAACCGAGCCTCGGTTGGTGGCGTCATCCGCAGCCCGGTGGTCCAAGGATTGTTGATGGGATCGCCCGAGGCCGGACTGTTCGACACGTTCATCAGCACCGGGACACAGGCCTTGTCGAGCAACCGGGTGACCGCCTCCAGATTGGGGGTGCCGATGGTTGAAATCGCTAGCGGCTCATTGCCATTGTCGAGGTGGTCGTCGACAATCGAGACCGTCGAACTGGCGACATACCCGTCGTCTTTGACGATGAGCTCCACCATGATGCCGTCGGGCCCGATGCCACCCTTGGCGTTGACTTCGTCGAGATAGGCCTTGGCACCAAGACCAAGATCGCCGACAACGGTGAGGGC
>JAAETV010000072.1 GCA_024227975.1 Actinomycetes bacterium | reverse complement strand
GAGCTTCACGACGGTGAAGGCAGTAGCCGAGGCGGCGAGGACTGCCGACAACCCGATCATGGCCGCCAGCACGTGGACGACGGTTCCGAGATGGATGCCAGCTACCGAGACGAGACCCGCCCGTCGCCCCTGGGCGGCGCTGCGGGTCACGATGTACATCACGGCCGGTCCTGGAATGACGAGCAGCACCAGCGTGGCGGCGGAGAAGGCGACCAACCCATGGAGCGAGATCACGCTCGAGACCCTACTCGGGGGTCACCCGCGGCCGTCCTGATTATCGCTTGGCCTCGAGCCCACGGCGGACAGGGGCGAGCTCCGACGAGGTGGTTCAGTTCGGCCCGAGCTCGGTCGCGAGGGCGCGAAGTAGGGGCCAGGCGCCAGCCGAGGTGTTGGCCATGACGGTGTAGGTCTGGCCGCTCGATGGGTCGTGCCATGATCCGAACGACACCCCGGCGTCGTAGCCCTCCAGGCTGACCATTGGACCCTGCCCGGCCAGCCAGAAGCCGAGCCCGTAGCGCATCGAACCGCTTTCGGTCGTGCTGCGGGGGCGGGTCATCACCTCCACGGTCTCGGTGGACACGATCCGCCCCTCGAACAAGGCGACCCAGAACCGCCTCATATCGGCTGTGGTCGAGAACAGGCCACCGTCGCCGCTGCCCATGACTGGCAGGTGCAGCGCATTGGTGAGCAG
>JAAETV010000071.1 GCA_024227975.1 Actinomycetes bacterium | reverse complement strand
GCGACACGAAGCGAGAATCGAGGGCCAAGGTGGTGGCCCAAGCCATCGTGGCCGGCCTGGCCATAGCCGCCTCCCTCCCCCCGTGGGGGTGGTGGCCCGTGGCCTTCATCGGAATTGCCCTTCTCGACCGGCTCATCGCCGATCAGCCCTGGCGGACGCGTTTCGCCCGTACCTGGCTGGTGGCGGCGGCCTGGCTCTACCCCGCGATGTTGTGGATGTGGGATCTGACGGCACCCGGCTATGTGGTGGCCGGCGGCCTCTACGCCGCCTACTTCGCTACCGCCGCCGCCATGACCCCTCCCGGCCCAGAACGGCGGCTCGTCCTCCCCCTCACCATTGCCCTAGCCGAACTGGCCCGGTGGTCGTGGCCCTTCGGGGGCGTCCCTCTGGCCCATCTGGCCATGAGCCAGGTCGAATCTCCCGTAGCCCAGATGGCCAGGATCGGGGGCAGCCTGGCAGTGGTGGTGGCTGTTGTCATCATTGGTCAGGCTCTGGCCGCCCTTGTCGTCGACCACCAGCCCCGAGTGGCTGGGATCGGCCTAGCCGTGGTGTTGGCATTGATGGCGGCCGCCGCCCTCCATCCCCGGGCCGAGGTCAACCGGGAGGTCGACATTGCCCTTGTTCAGGGGGGTGGCCGCCAGCGAACCCGGGCCTCGTCGATCCAGCAGCCGATCGTGCTCAGCCGCCAAGTTGAAGCCACCCGCCTCATCGACCGCCCCGTCGACCTCATCATCTGGCCTGAGAACGTGGTCAATCCGGGCCGGTTCCTGGCCCGGGAGGATGCCGATTCCCTCATCCGCCGGGTGGCAGCCGAAACCGGGGCCAGCGTGCTCGCCGGCTGGTTCTATCCCATCTCCGATCGGGAGACCGTCAACTACCAATCGATAATCACCCCCGACGGAGCCGAGATCGACCGCTACGACAAGGTGCGGATCGTGCCCTTCGGCGAATACGTTCCCCTGAGGGGCCTGATCGAGATCTTCAACGACGAGATCCCGGGCCGTGACGTGGCGGCCGGCACGGCTGAACCTGTCCTCGATACCCCAGTCGGACCGGTCGGAGTTGCCATCTCGTGGGAAGGGTTCTTCGAAGCCCGAAGCCGGGCCGCAGTTCGGGCCGGGGCCGAGCTGCTGACCAACCCGACCAATGGGTCGTCGTACTGGCTGACCCAGATCCAGACCCAGCAGGTCGCCTCCAACCAGCTCCGGGCCATCGAGAACGACCGCTGGGTCCTCCAGGTGGCACCGACGGGCTTCTCGGCCGTAGTCGACCCCGACGGCAACGTGATCCAGCGCTCTGGGATCAGTGAACGAGCCGCTCTCGTTGACACCGTCGAGATGCGGCGGGGTCAGACCCTGGGCACCCGGCTGGGCTTCTGGCCCTTCCTAGTATTCGGGCTCGCAGCCGTGGCCATATCCCAATACCGCTGGCACTGGGCCGAAATCAGAGATCGGAGTCGGCTATTCCTCCGCCCTGGTAGTAGAGGCCGCTGACTCCGGAGATCTGGACCGATTGATTGATGGCCTGACTCAACGCCATCATCATGGCGAACCCCACCAATACCCCGACGCTCGGCAAGAACAGGTTGAAGTCGACGACGTCGAGCTCCGAGATGTTCTGCCCGTCGATGATGACATCGTTGGTATACGGGTCCGTCTCGACATTGGCGATAGGAGTGAAGGCAGCAACGAACTGGGTCGCGATATTGGCGACGAACGACACCCCCGTGACAATGAGCCAGACCAGGACGAGCCGCCCAAAGGTGGGCCACCACCGGGCGTCGGATAGCCGCCACGAGGCGCTGAAGGGGTTGACCCCCGACGGGGCGATGGCCATAGCCGTCGGGACGAAAGCCAGCTTCACCCATATCCATAGCGAGCCGACTACGACCAGAGGGACAACCAGCAGCAACAGGATCAGTCCCGATGGCCCGATGATGGCCACCAGGAGCACGACGGGGCCGATGAACAGGAGGGCTGCCAACGACAACATCAAGCAGTAGACCAGACCCCACCCGATGAAACGGGGGAGACGTCGGATGGCGAGCTGGAACGACTGGCCCAGCGATCGATCATGGCCGGCATGACCCAGGTAGAGCTGGTGGCTGGCCCCGATCCACCCGATCAGACCGATGAGAAGGGTAGCCACCATCACCAACCCGACCGGGATCAACCGAGCCGGACTCACCCCCTCGAACTCTGAGGTCACTGTGTTGTACCTGATGGGGTCGACGGCTGATCGCAGGAGGAGGAGGCCAACGGTCCAGCCAATGGCCGGGACGATGAACAGCAGGAGGCCCACATTGACGGCCCGTCCAATCAGCACCGAGAAGGTGGCGTTCATCCAGGGCCCGATATCGCCGAAGCCGGATCCTGCCCCTGATGGGGCGAACCCATAGGGCTGGCCTGAGATCGGATCGTGGCCAGATCCCGACAGCGGGGCGAATGGTGGCTGGCCCGGATGCGACATCGCCGACTGAGATTGGGGGTTGACCGGCGTCGTCGACCCTGTCCAGGCATGGCCATCCCAGTAGCGGAGCTGGCTGGGATCATGGGGATCGGGATACCACCCGGGAATCGGCACTCCCCCAGCACTCATCGGATTCCCTCCCTCGTTGTCGCAATCACTATGGCAGAGGCCGCGACAGACATGACATCAGACGAGGTGCACAGTAGAGTCCGGCGATGCCGAAACCAAAGGGGAGCCGTTGACCGACGAGCCGACGAGGGGCCGACTGGCCGTCGAGGCGGCCCTCATCGAGGCTGCTTGCGATCTTCTGGCTGAACTCGGACCCCGCGCTACCAGCGTCCGTGACATCGCCACCCAGGCCGGGGTCAATCATGGTCAGGTTCACCACTACTTCGGAGGCAAACGGGGTCTGCTGAAGGAGGCCATGCGACAGATGGCCCATCGTCACTATGAAGCCATTCGAGAACTGTCCGGGGACAAGGTCATCCCTCCACCCATGGCAACCCCGGACGACCAGCGCTATTGGCGGGCCGTGGTCAGGGCCACGATCGAGGGTGACATGGAGTTGGCCAGGACCGAAGTCGACGAGGGGGTTTCGGTCTCGCGCTCAGTGCTCGATTTCTTGACCGAGAGAAGGGGGTTCGATGAGCCACCGATCGATCTGAAGGTCGCCCTGGCCGAGGGAACAGCTTTGCAGCTGGGCTGGATGGCCATGGAACCGTTCCTGTTCCTGGTGGCCGACGTCAAACCCGAAGAAGAAGACGAGGTTCGGGAGCGGATTCGGTACATCGCCTCGGCCCGGCCGGTTCCCTCCGACTGAACGGTGTGCGTCCCCGCGCCTACGGCAATCTCAGGCCGGGATGTCGAGCTGGAGGGTGACGGGGCCCTGATTGACGAGGCGTACATCCATGTTCGCTCCGAAGCGTCCAGTTTCGACCTCGATACCGAGGGATCTGAGCTCGTCGACGACGCCAATGATGAGTGGTTCGGCCACCTCAGGGGCAGCGGCGTCGGAATAGCCGGGTCGGTTGCCCTTGCGGGTGTCCCCGTAGAGGGTGAACTGGCTGATGACCAAGACCTGGCCGCCGATATCGAGCACCGAGCGGTTCATCTTGTCGTCATCGTCGGCGAAGATCCGCAGCTTGGCCAGCCGGGTCGCGAGCTTGACCGAGGTGGCTTCAGTGTCGCCATGGGTCACCCCAACGAGGACACAGAGGCCCGCTCCGATGGAACCGACCCGCTCTCCCTCTACCGTTACCTCGGCTTCGGCTACTCGTTGAACGACAGCGCGCATGACGGTCGAGAGGGTAGTGGATCGTTTGCAGGAAGCGCACGGCCGCCAACCGGTCGTAACCTTACAGCGTTGGATAGGCGATCCGCGGACCGGGCGAACAGCGTTCTGCGTCCCGATTGGAGACTCGATGTCATCACATACGCCACCTGATCCGGTGGTCGATGAGGGCCCGCTTCGGCTTGCCTACCTGTCCTACCGATCGAAGCCAACCGTCGGGGGCCAGGGCATCTACACCCGCCACCTGACCAAGGCCCTAGCTGATCTCGGCCACCATGTAGAGGTGTTCAGCGGCCAGCCATACCCCGTTCTCGATGAGCGAGTCAGGTTGCACGAGCTCCCCAGCCTCGACATCTTCAACGATTATCACCCGGGCCGGTTTCCGGCCTACTGGGAGATCAAATCCATCGCCGACCTGGTCGAGATCGGTCAGTACTCCCTGGGCACCTTCTCCGAGCCCCTAGCGTTCAGTGTCCGGGCATACCAGACCCTTCGGAACCGGGTAGCCGATTTCGATATCGTGCACGACAACCAATGCCTGGGCTATGGCGTCCTGGCCATCGACCGGATCCTGCCCACCCTGGTCACCCTGCACCATCCGATTACTGTCGACCAGCGACTCGAGCTGGCCGCCGCCCCGACATGGCGCAAGCGGCGCAGCACCCGACGATGGTACAACTTCGTCAAGATGCAAGGCAGGGTTGCCCGCCGCATGCCCCGCATCGTGGTCGTCTCAGAGAACTCGATCGACGACATCCACCAGGACATGGGGGTTGACCGCGACCGGATGCGGCTGGTTCATGTCGGCGTCGACCCCGACCTGTTCTGCCCCATGCCCGAGGTCACGCGTATCCCGGGTCGGCTCATCACCACCGCCTCGGCCGATGTCGAGTTGAAGGGCTTGCGTTTCCTGCTCGAAGCGATGGCCAAGCTTCGCACCGAGCAAGATGTGTCGTTGACCGTGATCGGGCGAGCCAAGAAGGGGGGCAAGTCGGCCGAGCTGATCGAGCGCCTCGGTCTGGCCGATTCTGTCGAGTTCGTGACCGGAGTCCCCGACGAGCGGATCGTAGAGCTCTACGCCCAGTCCGAACTGGCCGTTGTCCCCTCCCTCTACGAGGGGTTCTCCTTGCCTGCGGTCGAGGCCATGGGCACCGCAACCCCTCTCGTCGCCACCACGGGTGGAGCCCTACCCGAGGTCACCGGGGTCGATGGCGAGACTGTCCTTCGGTGCGAGCCCGGCAATGCTGATTCGCTGACGGCCGCCTTGCGCCGGGGTCTCGACGATCCCGAGCTCCGGGCCCGTATCGGGGCCGCTGGGCGGGAGCGAGTAAGCCGTCTCTACACCTGGCGCCAGACAGCGGTGAACACAGTCGACCAATACCGCCAGGTGGTGGCCCGGCGACGCCATGAGGCTACGGCAGTCAAGCCCTGATGCTGACCGTTGACTACGACCGACTCGGTCTCGAGCCAGGCATGACCGTACTCGACCTGGGCGCCGGCTTCGGCCGCCATGCCTACGAAACGGCCCGCCGAGGGGCCAATGTGGTCGCCTTCGACCTCTCGGGCCAGGAGTTGCGGACCACGTCGAACACCTTCGCCGCCATGTACCTGGAGGGTGAGTTCGACTCGACCTCGATGACGGTTTCGGTCAGGGGCAATGGGCTCCAGCTCCCCTTCCAGACCGGCTCCTTCGATCGAATCATCGCCAGTGAGGTATTGGAACATGTCGGTGATGACCTCGGGGTCATGGCTGAGTTGCACCGGGTGATGAGCCCCGGGGGTCGCCTGGCGGCCACCGTGCCGGCGGCGATTCCCGAGCAGATCTGCTGGTGGCTCAACGAGGCATACCATGCCCCCGGCAGCGTCGGTGGCCATGTAAGGGTGTATTCCCAAGCTGAGCTGCGAACCAAGCTGACGGTGTCGGGCTTCCTACCCGTCCACAGCCATCGGGCTCACGCCTTGCACAGCCCCTACTGGTGGCTGAAGTGCGCCGTCGGGCTCGACAACGAGGACAACCCTCTGGTCAAGGCATACCTGAAGTTACTCACCTGGGACATCGCCGATGCCCCAGCACTGACCAGGACGACCGAGCGATTCCTGAACCCGGTACTTGGCAAGAGCCTGGTCGTTTATGCCGATTGGGTGTCGACAGGGACCGCCAGCCGACAGCCCGAGGTGGCAGCATGAGGATTCCATCGGTAGAGGGGCTGCTCTGCGCGGAGGAGGTTCGGACCACGGCCGAAACGATCGCCGAGCTCCAGCTCCCCACTGGCATGATCCCCTGGTTTCCCGGTGGTCACGCCGACCCCTGGAACCATGTCGAAGCGGCCATGGCCCTGGCCACCGCCGGACTGGTGGCCGAGGCCGAGCTTGGCTACCAGTGGCTCATCGATATCCAGCGTCCCGACGGAAGCTGGCACAACTACTACATGGCCGACGGGATCGAGGACTCCAAGCTCGACGTCAACTGTGTGGCCTATATCGCCACCGGGGTCTGGCACCATTATCTGGTTACCCGAGATCGGGGCTTTGCCGAGACCCTGTTCCCAGTGGTCGAGGCGGCCATCGAGTTCGTCCTGGACCTCCAGACCAAGCGGGGTGAGATCATCTGGGCCCGCAAAGCCGACGGCATCCCCTGGAGCTACGCCCTACTGACAGGATCGTCGTCGATCAGCCACAGCATCATCTGTGCTCTGGAGCTAGCTGGTGAGCTGGGACAGGAACGCCCCCTGTGGGTCGAGGCCAGAACCCGCCTGGTCGACACCATCGTCAATCACCCTCAGGCCTTCGAGCCCAAGGACCGATGGGCCATGGATTGGTACTATCCCGTCCTGTCTGGTGCCCTGACCGGAGATGATGCAGTCAAGCGGATGCTGAGCCGGTGGGATGACTTCGTGATGGAGGGCAAGGGGATCCGCTGTGTTTCCGATCGACCATGGGTGACAGCGGCCGAGACCTGCGAGTGCGCCATCGCCATGATGGCAACCAATGACCGAAAGGCGGCCGTCGATCTGTTGGGGTGGGCCAACGCTTTGCGCCATCAGGACGGTAGCTATTTCACCGGCCTGGTGTTTCCCGAGCTGGTCAACTACCCAGGGGATGAGCGCACCTCATACACCGCAGCGGCTGTGATCCTGGCGGCCGACGCAATCGAAGGCATCAATCCCACCAGCCAACTGTTCATGCCCTGCCTCTGAGGCTTGAATCCAGCGCAGCTGGCAGCTCGGCCGCCGCGGTTGAGCTGCCCTCAGCCGGAGAGGCGGACAGGGTCACCTATGATCTGAATCGACCAGGTCGTGCGGTCCGTGATGCTGGCCCCAAACGTGTAGCGGATCTGCCACCAGTTGCCGACATAGCGGGTGGCGTAGTCAGCCGGTATGTCAATCTTGGCCGTCACCGTGCGGTCGTTGAAGCGTGAGGTACTGAGGGTGTCGGCGTAGATCTGATTGTCGGCTCCACTGACGTCGAGCACGACCCCTGCCCCGCTGCAGCCTCGAGCTAGGGGGTTGCCGACAGTACAGTCGGTGTCCCAGGTGAAGCTGACTGGGTCGCCGTCGGGGTCGAGGATCTCAACGGAGTCAGCCCCTTCCCCCACGTCGAACAGGTTGATCCTCAGCTGCTTGCCGGCATGATCATCGCTGATCTCAGCCAGGTAGAACGTGCTGGAGCCACCGGAGAGTGAGGCGTAGAGGGAGAGGTCGCTGATCGCCGCCACCTGGATGCAGCTCGAGTCGACGAAGGTCGAGCAAGAGGTGAAGGTTCCCCCTGTTGCTGCTCGCAGGGCGAACCCATTGGAGCCGAACGAGTCCTTGCCGCCATCCTCAGCCTCGACCCGGAGGTAGTAGGTGCCAGGTTGGGGATCGGAGATGGTGGCGATGGTCTGCCAGCTGTTGGCGTAGCCAGCGTCTCGGTCCTCGATCGTGCTCTTCTCCAAAATGCTGTGACCGGCAAGATCGAAGGGGCTTCCCCCCAAGTCGTACAAGGTGAACCTGGTCTTGAACTCGCTAGGGGGTCTGAACTCGATGTCCGACGGTGACGCTGGGTCGTAGGCGGCATCGAAGGCCTGGATCTCGACCGGGGCCCCGGGGTGAACAGGGATCTCGACGGCGTAGAGGTAGCCGTCGCTGTCATAGTCGGAGTTCGAGGTGCCGGTGCAATTGGCCGGCGGGTATGAACCACCGGGGTAGCCGGCCAAGTAGCGGGCTGATCGCAGGTCGCCGTTTTCGCGGACTGAGCACTTACCGGAGACGGCCAGCCACAAGGCAGCGTTGCCGAGCTGGTTCTCGGGGCTGCCGAGGGCAACCGGCGGATTGTATTCGGCAACCGCAGCCCTGGTCACGGCGAACTCGGGGATGAACATGGAGGAGAAGCTGAGCAGGCTCTTGGTGGCGACACTGACCTTGAGCTGGCTGCGGCCGAGGGCGGTGATATCGACAGTGGAGTCGACTCCGGGGTCAAGCCCGTTGCGGCGAACCGCTTCCGTGGCCACCCGCTCCGCCTCGTCCTGGTCAGGAAGCCAGACCACGCCAGCCAAGGCCGCGGCGTCAGCGATCCGTTGGTTCTCTTGGGCTTGCAGGTACCACACGCCGAGATCGACACCAATCGCCGTGATCGCAATCAGAGGAATGATCAGGAGGGCACTCAGAGCCAGGGTGTAGCCACCCTCACTCCTGTTGCCCGTGCGGCTGGGAGGTCGCCCGGGGGCTTCGGGGGTCGAGGTCATAGGTCGAACCTCGGCTCCAGCCGCATGACGGTGGTATCGGCAATCGACCGGTCACTGAGGAAGGGGGCGATGGAGTGGTGGCTGAGCTGGACATTCACCCCGATCCAATCCGGACCAACCGACTGTCTGGTTTCACGGCTGATCGGGCACCAGCTGGCGTCGGGGGCTCCGAAGCTGCAGTCCGTCGTCCCGGCGAAGTCAGTAGCCACCAGGCTCAGGTCGCTGCCCTGATAGTGGTTGCAGATACCGGTGACGGCACTGAGCTCGCAGCCGGCCGGCATGGAGCCGTCGGCGTCGGGGGCGAAGATCACGATCCGCTGGATGTCGTTGGGGTCGACGTCGGCCAGGCTGGCGGCCAAGCTGGCGATGGCGTCGTAGTCGGCCAGGCGGGTATCTCCCGACGAGGAGACGACCCGGGCGGCCGAGCGGGTGGCTGACACCGCGGTCTGCCGGTCACGAACGATCAGGCCGAGCTCGGCGATACCGATGGCCAACAGGATGAGGATGGGGACAACGATGGCGGTCTCGACCAGAACCGCTCCCCTCTCTCGGCGACGTCTCAAACCAGTTCGGCCCGCCACTAGATGTCCCTCGGTTCGAGTCGGAACACGATCGTCGAGCTCAGGGTCTGGCTCTGGCCAAGCATCCCGGTGAAGAGATCGCGTTGGAGCTCCAGGTAGACGCCGACATAGTCAGGGGGGCCACCGTTGGCCGCCGATTGGATCACGATCCGCTCGTCGGGGCACCAGAACCGATCGAGATTCTGAACCGGATCGCAGCCGAAATCAGTTGACGGTCGGGCCAGGTCTGCCGCCTGGTAGGAGTTGCACTCGACGGGGGCCGCATCTTGGCCCCCGGTCAGGCAAGCCGGAGGGACAGGATCATGAGGTGACAATGCCCGGTAGATGACGATGCGGGAGATAGCTCCGTCATGGAGAGGGGCGGCGGCTGCGTCGATCACCTCGAGAAGGTGAAAATCGGCGTCTAGGTCATCGCCCGAGATCGAGGCGGCTCGGGCCGCCTCCTCACCAATACCGCGTAGGGCGGAGAGGTCGCGGAACATGAAGCCCAATTCGATGATGGAGAAGATCACCATGAACACCACGGGCAGGGTCAAGGCCGTCTCGACCAGAACCGCGCCCCGCTGAAATCGCCGCGGTCTCAGAGGCCCAGGACGGTTCGTGTGACGCTCTCTCATCCGACCGGCGGGATGAAGATCGTGGTGGTGGTCGGGATCGTGGTCGTGGTGGTAGTCGGGACTGTGGTCGTCGTTGTGGCCGTCGTTGTGGTCGTCGGAGCGGTGGTGGTCGTGGTCGGGGCTGCCGTTGTCGACGAAGAGCCGGTCGAGGTCGTCGTGGTCGTGATCATGGTCGAAGGGGGCACCGTGGAGGAGGCCGTCGTGGTCACGATCGTTGTCGTTGTCGTTGCTGCCGTTGTCGTCGGGATGGACGAGGTTGTGGTGGTGACCGGAGCTGTGGTGGTCGTCGTCATGACGGTCGAGGCCGTGCTCGGGGGGATGGTGGTCGTTGTCGTCGTCGTGGTGTTGGGGAGCCAGACCTGCTCCCGTCCGATGTCGTCGGCGGTGTTGCTCTGGTAGGTGGTTGCGTTGTCGCTCATCCACCCCACAACACCCACGAAGAGGCCAACAAGCACGGCGAGGACGACGGCATACTCGACAATGGCAGCGCCCCGCTCAGGGCGAGCAGGTTTCCGTTTCAGCCAACGGCAAACGTCCCTCACATCCTCCTATCGGTCAGAATGCGGGGGTACTGAACAGATCAGACTCTGACCAGCACCCTCAGTGAACCGGTGGCGCTTCGTTCCTCGAACCGCCCCGAGGCCAGGGCCGGTTGATAGATCTCATCGTGGGGGGCACGGCCCCCATCGTCGGAGCTCGCGAACACGTCGTGGATGGCGAGCAGACCACCTGGGGGGAGGTGGGGAGTCCAACCCTCATAGTCGAGGCGAGCCGGCTCGGCCCCGTGGCCACCGTCGATGAAGAGAAACGACAAGGGACTGGCCCAGTGGTGTGAGAGGGTCGGACTGTCCCCGACGACGGCGATGGCGGTGCCTTCCAGGCCAGCATCGTGGATGGTGCGCCGGAAGAGAGGCAGGGTGTCCATACGGCCGACGGCGGCGTCGACCAGGTCCGGCTCGTGCCAATCCCAACCGGGTTGGTTCTCCTCCGAACCCCGGTGATGGTCGACACAGAACACGATGGTGTCGCGCCGGCGAGCCACGGGGCCCAGGTAGCAGGCCGACTTGCCGCAGTAGCTACCAACCTCGAGGAATGGGCCAAGGCTGACATCAGCGGCTGCAGCCGCGTCGGCCAGGGCCAGGCCCTCATCGTCTGGCATGAAGCCACGAGCGGTGCGGGCGGCCTTCAGTTCAGCTTCTGACAACCAGCAGGAATCGCTTGTCACGGAGCTGACAGCTGTTGTTTCACCCGTGTTGCTGAGTGGTGGAACATGCGATCGAGGATGATGAACTTCGACAACCAGACCACGAAGTAGCCGATGAGGCTACCCATAGCGACCCAGACACCCGACCCGAACAAGCGGTCGGCCAATTCGGCCAGGGCAGTCGAGATGATCAGCCCCATCAGGGCCAGTGTCCAGAAGGGGACGATTTCCTGGCGGAAGCTATGGGGCCCTTTGACCCCCCAGACCCAGTGCCGGCTGAAGAGGTAGCCAGGGATGGCAGTTAGCACCGCGGCGAAGACGTTCGACCATCCACCACTCCATCCCCAGCCGGAGTTGGCCAGGTTGAGCAGGAATTGATGACAACCGAGATTGAAGACCGAGACAGCCCCATAGCGTACGGCGACGCCTCGACGGGTCACCATGGCCGCTACGGCGTCGCTGACAGCTGCGAGTTGCAAGGCAGACCAGGGTATCGGAGCGGCGGGCACCCGTTCGATACCCCTCCCGGGGTGGCTCGAGGACCAGAATGTGCTCATGGAGCGACAACTGACCTTGCTGGCTCGAATGATTGGGCTGATTCTCGGCTTGCTGGTGACGGCCGGCGCCTGCTCCAGCGGCTCAGATGACTCAATCGACCCAGCCGATTCGGGCGATCTAGCCGTCCCCGCCGATCGGTCCTCGACCCCGGGCGATGGGTCGTCAAACACCAGCGACCCGGCCGGAGGCGGCTCGACCGAGCTCACCACTGAGGACACAGGCTGGGTTGAAGAGCGGTTCGCCCTGGTCCCCATCGTTGACCTGGATCAGCCGACGGTATTGACCAGCCGGCCGGGGAGCCCCGACCTCTGGTTGGCCGAACGGGCGGGCCGGGTCCGTCTCGTCGAACGCGACCTCGATCCCGACGCCGGGGTCGAGCGGCTCCGACTTCGCCAAGAAGCCGTCATCGATCTCACCAGTCAGGTGACAACTGAGGTTGAAGGGGGCCTGCTTGGCATGGCCTTCTCCGCCGATGGGCAGCAGCTCTACCTGCACTACACCGACCAGGGAGGGGACAGTGTCGTCTCCGAGGTACCCATGGGAGAGGAGACGGCAGATCTGGCCCAAGAGCGGATCCTGCTGCGGGTCGAGCAGCCGTATCCGAATCACAACGGGGGGCACGTCACGTTCGGTCCCGACGGGATGCTCTACATCGGGCTGGGCGACGGGGGCAGCGGGGGTGATCCCGAGGGCAATGGTCAGAACACAAACACCCTGCTCGGCGCCATCCTCCGAATCGACCCTGCGCCCAATGGTGCCAAGGCCTACACGATTCCTGCTGACAACCCCTTCGTCGATACCAACGATGGGTCGCGTCCAGAGATCTGGGTTTGGGGTCTGCGCAACCCATGGCGATTCTCCTTCGATGCGGCGACCGGGAACCTGTGGATCGCCGACGTCGGTCAGGACGAGGTCGAAGAAATCAACCAGCTGGTCGACCAGGGCCAAGGGCCGGGTCGGGGCGCCAATCTGGGGTGGAACCTGATGGAAGCCAACGAACCGTTTGCCGGGGCGGCGCCAGCAGGTCATGTCGCCCCCCTCTACGCCTATCGCCACGACGGTGGGCGCTGCTCGGTGACCGGGGGCTATGTGTACCGGGGGGAGCAGGTCGCGGCCCTCGACGGGGTCTATCTCTACAGCGACTATTGCTCGGGCGGAATCACGGGCCTGCAGGCAGGGGTAGATGGTCTGGTGGTGGCCGACCTCCAACTAGACGAGGAGCCAGACGCCGTCATCGGTTTCGGCCAAGGCCCCGACGGTGAGGTCTACGTGCTCGAGCAAGGCGGCATGGTGTCGCGCATCCAAGTCATCGACTCACCAATCAAGACCGAGCTCGAGCGCTGACACCCAGCGGCCAAGGGCTGGCGCCTACAGCTTGTATCGGTAAACGTTGGTTTCTCGTTGCTCGAAGCCGAGCCGCTGGTAGAGGCGGTTTGCGGCTTCCCGGCTAGGGCGGGAGGTCAGGTCGACGGTTGTTGCTCCCATCCTGGCCGCACGGCTCAAGGCTTCATTGTTGAGCGCAGCCCCTACTCCCTTGCCTCGGGCCACGTCGTCAACGACCACATCTTCGATCCAGGCCCGGATGGCAGTGGGGATCGGAAACACGACGAGGGTGAGACTGCCGAGGATTTGGCCCTCTTCCTCGGCCACAAGCAGGATCGACGCTTCAGAATCGGCGATCCCAGCCAGGAACTCCCTGGTGGGGGGTGGATTCGATGACGAGAGTTGGGGAATGAGACGGTCGAATGCATTGACAATGTCGTCGGTGACTTCGGTTACCTCTCGGATGTTCACCGGTCCAGTATGGCGCTACACCTCGAGCTTCGCCGCGACAAGGCCCCCGTCTCTGGTCACGGCTAACGTGGTAGCCGTGGACTACATCGAATGGACCGCAGAGCGACCCCAGCTCCGAGATCCGATCCTGATCGCTGCCTTCGAGGGCTGGGGTGATGCCGGAGACGCCGCCACCACCGCTGCCCGCCATATTCGTGACCGACTCAGCGGAGAGTCCTTCGCCTCCATCGACCCCGAGCCGTACTACGACTTCACTGCCGCCCGTCCCCTCGTCCAACTGGTGAAGGGGGGACGGAAGATCGAGTGGCCGTCCAACGAGATCGCCGGGGTGTCTGTACCGACGGCCAACCATGACCTCCTGGTCATCGTAGGGGTCGAACCCCAACTCCAATGGAGGAGCTACACCCGCCAGATCCTTTCCCTCGTCGACGAGTTCGACGTGAAACTCGTCATCTCCCTCGGGGCTCTCATCGCCGACGTAGTCCACTCCCGGCCGGCCACTGTCTACACCTCGGGCTACGACAGAGAGCTCAATGAGCGATTGGACCTCGAACCGTCGACCTACGAGGGCCCAACCGGCATCGTCGGCGTGCTCCATGATGCGCTGCAGACCCATGGCACCGGCTCGGTGTCGCTATGGGGCACAATCCCGGGCTACGTCCCCAACGCCACCTCACCCAAGGCAGCTTTGGCTCTGGTCGAGCGAGTCAGCCAACTTCTCGAACTGACCATCCCGACGACAGCGCTAGAGATCGGGGCCGCCGCCTATGAGCGCCAGATCTCGGAACTGGTCGAGGACAATGATGAGACCCAGGCCTATGTCGCCCAGCTCGAAGAAAACTACGACTCGATGCGCCCCGAGTCTGGGGCTGCCCTCATCGAAGAGCTCGAAGAGTATCTCCGGGACCGCTAGCCGAAGACACCGCTACAGAGGGCAGGGTCAGCCCGACTTCGGGGGCTGACGCCAGACAGGCTGACGAGGCAGGTCGAAGATCAGGTCAACCACCCCATCGCCGTCTATCGCACCGAAGGCCAGATCTTGCCAACTATCGCCGTTGGCCAGGGGCTCGGGCATGTTGTGACGATCGAACCAGCCAGCATCAAGGCACTCCTGGGGATGGTGAGCCAGCACACCCCCGACGGCTCGACAGTAGAAGACGATGCTGTAGAGGGGGATTCGGCTCCAGCCAGCTCGCATCCCGTCGATGATGGCTAGGGGGCGAACCACCTCGCAGCGGATACCCGTCTCTTCCAGTACCTCCTTCTCAGCCACCTCAGAGGCCGAGTAGCCAACGTCGGCCCAGCCGGTTGGATAGAGCCAGACACCGGAGTCGGCTCGTTGGATGAGTAGTAGCCGACCATCGTCATTGCCGACAACAGCCCCAATTGCGACCTTGGGGGTCACATAGCCAGCCACGCCAGAACCGACCAGGCGCAGCCACTCGTCGCGGGCCGCGGTCATGTGGTCGGTAGCAGTGTGGTCGGTAGCAGTGTGGTCGGCGAACATCGAGGCCCGTATGTCGGCCGCGATGGCCAGAACCTCCTCGTAGCGCTCGGCTTCGAAACGGCTGTCGGTGAAGCCGAGCCCGGTTCGGGCCAGCCCGGCCAAGGCCTCGGACCAACGGAGCAGCTCACGATGTGATGGTTGGTTCGTCATGGCATCTCCTGACCGACGGCATGCCTGATAGCCAGGTCGAGCTCCTGCAGCAGCTCGGGGTCTGAGAGCTTTTCCCCTGCCCCATTGCAGACGTAGAAACTGTCAACAGCCTGCGGACCGAAGGTTTGCACCTTGGCGCTACGAATGTCGAGCCGGAGCTCAGCCAAGGCCTGAGTGATCCAGAACAGTAGGCCCACGGTGTCAGCAGCGTGGACCTCGACCACGGTTGCCACGTCAGAGATTTCGTTGTCGACGACGACATCGAGTCGGGGTGGGGCGGCAGACAAGCGGCGTTGGTATCGGGCGTAGGCCTGCGCTCGTTGGCGAACCCTTGCCGTCAGCGCCACTCGCCCTTCCAGAGCCCGGGCCGCCATGTCGGAGACTTTGTCCCAGTCCACGTGTCCGGTCGATGGAGGCTGGAGGGTGAACTGACAGGCCACCATTGAGTCCCCTCCGGCGACAGCCATGGCATTCAGCACATCCAGACCGTTGACAGCCAAGACCCCGGCCAGCTGGCTGAACAAGGCCGGCCGGTCGGGAGCGACAACCGTGAATGTCGACCCCTCACCAGTGAGGATGCGGTGCCTCTGGGACATCAGTTCGACGATGTCCGGGGACGGCCAATCGGAAACCGCGACCTCTGCTGGCGCTCCTCCTTCCAGCACGAACGTAGTGCGCGAGACCAGGCCTTCGAGCAAGCCCGCCTTCCACGAGCCCCAAGCGGCGGGGCCGGTGGCAATCGAATCGGCCTCGGTCAGCGCCGCCAGCATGTCGAGGAAGTCGACCGAGTCGACGGCGGCGGCCACCGCACTCATCGTGCCGGGGTCGGCCAAGTCCCGTCGAGTGGCGACGTCGGGGAGGAGGAGATGGTGGCGGCACAGGTCGACGAGGACAGCCACCTCGTCGTCGGGATAGCCCAGACGGGCGGCCATGGTGGCAATGAGGCGCATCCCGACCTCAGTATGATCTCGGCCGGGATAGCCCTTGCCGATGTCGTGAAACAGGGCACCGATCACAAGCAGGTCGGGTTGGCTGACGCGGTCTACTAGCTGTGAGGCGTTTGCCGCCGCCTCGCAGAGGTGACGGTCAACGGTGTATGTGTGCATCACATTGCGTTGGGGATGGCAACGGACAGCCTCCCACTCAGGAATGAGCCGGGTCATCAGATCGAACTGGTCCAGATCCTCGACGACGGTGATAGCGGGCCGTCCCGCCAAGAAGATCTCGGCGAAGAGCCTGCGGGCCTCGGCCGGCCACGGCTCTGGCATGGAAGCACCCTTGTCCCGCACCAGTTCTAGGCTCGCACGGCCGATGGTCCGGTTCGTGTTGGCGGCCGTGGCCGCCAGGCGGAGGATCACTAGTGGATCGTTGACGACGTCGACCTTGTCCGTCACTTCGATGTAGCCGTCAACCAAGCCGAAATCGGTCGACATAGGTTGGGCCAAGACACCGATCGGGGTGGCTCGCCCCGTCCGGCGCTCCCAATGAGACCAGGCTTCGTCGCTGTGCCAAGCAATCCGTCGCGCCGCCAGAGCGAGACGCACCATCAGATCATGGCTGGTGTCGTCAAGGGCGGCGGCGACATCGTCTTGGGCTTCGAGGTTGAGCACATCGCCGGCTCGACCAGCCAGGCGGTGGAGCTCGACCCTGGCCTCGATCAGGGTGTCGGCATCGGCTTGGAGCTGATCGCGACGTCCCTCATCGAAATCGGGAACGGCTCGGGCCGCCCAGCCGAGAGCATGGAGATCTCTCAGCCCGCCCCTCCCCTCCTTGAGATGGGGCTCGATCTGGAAGGCGACATCGCCGTGCTCCCCGTGGCGAGCATGGACGCTCTCAGCCAGCCGGCCCATCAGGTCAGCGGTGTTGTCGGCCCATGCTTTGGTTGTGACTTCATCGAGCCGGCTCAACAGATCAGGGTCGCCGGCGACGAGCCGGGTCGATAGTAGGGCGGTCGCCCAGTGCAGCTCCTCTCGGACCAGAGCTGCCGCCTGGACGAGGTTGACAACGGCATAGCCCATCTTGATGCCCCGGTCCCACACCGGATACCAGAGCGCTTCGGCCGCATCGGCGTAGTTGTCCAGGTCATCGTGGACGAGGATGACATCGATGTCGCTGAACGGGCACAGCACCCGGCGCCCGTAGCCACCAACGGCGACCAGAGCCAAGCCATCGGTACCGCCAAGAGCTTGGTGGTAGATCTGCTGGAACCACTGGTCGGTGGCGTCAGTGTGGGCTTCGGCGTAGGCCCTCCCCCTCAGCTCGGGGGCGACCAGCAAGGGACCGGCGCTCTTTGCCACTCAGGCACTCCTCTTCGTCGATTCTCGTCTAGTCGTCGCCAGGGTCGGCGGAGTCGAGAAGGTCACCGAGGCGGCGGAAGAACACCGATCGGGGGAACACCTCGTGATAGCCGGCGCCGATGGCTCGCTCGTGTCCGGCTGAGTCGATACGGGGTCCGAAGCCAACGACCCGAGTCCCGTCGATACGGAAACCGACGAGATCCTCGCAGCGATCGAGATCGACGATCAGCAGGATCGGGCTGCAGGCCTTGGCCTCAGCCGGGGTCTCGACGAAGGTGACCCGGCCCTTGAATCGGGACCGGTCGAACAGGTTCGGGACATGAGCCGCAATCATCCGGCGACCTCCTGATGTTTCCTCCGTCTGAGATGGATGTGGGCCTTGGCTGCTCCCCATAGGAGACCTGACTCGTGGACGGTCAGATCAAGATCAGCGAACGACGCTGGCACGAGATCGTACACATCGTGGGGGTGTTGTCTCACCGCCGTCTCATCACGCTCTGCCGGGGCTACGCCAGCCTCGATCAAGAGGGAGGTTGGGTAGAGAACGGCGCGGCGGATGACAGCCATCGGGTTCGTCCATTGCTGGTCGATGTCGAGAGCCAACAACTGGCGTAGCTTGGGCCCGATGTCGTCGACCGCTTGGCCCACAGCCTCTTCGATAGCTGCCTCCAGCCGGGCCGGGATCGGCCCCTCATGACGGGCCACCACACAGCGTCGAACCCATGGTCCAAGCGCGACCTCGATTGCGTCAACCAGACCATCAGCGAGGTCAGCCATGGCCGCCTCGGTCATGAAATCGGCCTGGAGATCGGCGGCACTCAACCCATCGCCGGTTGGATGGGGTTCAACCACCGAACTCGGCCGCCTGCCGGATCGACAACTCGATCCGCCGTCGCTTGCTATCGATGGAGAGGATCTTGACCCCAACCACATCACCCGGGGTGACGACCTCTTCGGGAGTCGAGACCCGGTACTCGGCAAGCTCTGAGAGGTGGACGAGCCCCTCGAGCTCACCCAGAGCTACGAATGCACCGAAGTCGACCAGACGCGTTACTGGCCCGCTCAATACCTCGCCAACCTTCAGCTCGGTCAGCGGATCAGGAGTGAGACGACGGATCGAAAGGCCGATGCGTCGCTTCTTGGCCTTCACATCGAGAATCTGGACCTCGACCTCATCACCAAGGGAGACGACATCGTTGGGGCGACGGATGCGACGCCACGACAATTCGGACAGGTGGACGAGCCCGTTGACGCCACCGATATCGACGAAGGCACCGTAGTCGGTGATGGAGGTGACAGTGCCCCGGCGGAGGTCACCGGGTTTGAGGCTCGACAGCAGCTCCTGGGTCTTCTTGCGCTGCTTCCGCAGCAGGATCGAGCGCCGGCTCAGCACCAGGCGTTCTCGTTGGGGGTCTGCCTCTAGCACCCTCAGCTCGATGACCTGATCGAGATAGGACGACAGGTCAGATATCGATTCCAGTTCAAGGTGAGACGTCGGCACGAAACCTCGTACCCCGACATCGACGACGACGCCCTTGGCTCCAACCGACACCACCTTGCCAGTCAGTGGCTCGTTGAGCCCGGCGGCTTGCATGACCTTGTCCCAAGCCATGCGCTTCAGGGCCCAGGCCCGGGACAGCACCACCCTCTGCTTCGGGTCCTCGCGTGCCAGCTCAGCGCCAAAGGCCCGGTCGCCTGGGGACAGGACCTCTCTCGGATCCTGATTGTCGGGGCCAAAGTTCCTTCGGTTGATGACAGCGGCCCGGCCGTCATCGAGGGTCAGCTCGACCTCATCACCGGTCACAGAGGTAACAACACCTTCGACGAGCTTGCCCGCTCCCGCTGGCCGCTTCGAGGGCACCCCCGACTTCCGGCCCGTTGGGGGAGCCGCTGGAGCGTCAGCGGCTGCTGGCACCGGGGGTGCATTCTCGGGCTTGGCGGCAGCAGGGGCAAGGGCAGGGGCAGCGACGCCAGCCAATGGATCGGTGGTGCCAACCTCGGCTTCCGCTGGCCTAGGCATGACGGCCTCAGGCTCCACCGGCTCAGGCTCCACGGCCTCGACGGCCTCAGGCTCCGCCGGCTCAGGCTCCACGGCCTCAGGCTCCACGGCCTCGACGGCCTCGACGGCCCTAGGCTCCACCGGCATAGGCTCGACGGCCTCAGGCTCCACCGGCTCAGGCTCCACAACCGCGGACTCAACCAGCTCAGGCTCCACAACCGCGGGCTCAACCGGCTCGGGCAAGGTGGCCGATTCAGAGTCTGCGACCTGAGGCTCGGATGGTTCGACGGAAGGCTCGGAGGTAACCATGGGATCCGGAGTCATTTCAAAACGCGACGCAGCATCATCGGCCCCGATCTGGGGCTGCTGGTCGGCGGGATCGTTGTCGAAGCGGCGCGGCCGCTCGTCGCCGGCTTTGGCCATCCATCAAGAGTAGGCAGCCGAACGCGCTGGGTGCTACATGCGCCCCAAACCGTGACACACTCTCCAAACTAGTGTGCCAGGCCGGTTTCGGGGAGAACAAGCTCAGGCCCTGTCATTACGCCGGTGCAGAACGGCCCGAACTCGACAAACACAGTCGGTGGGCGAAGCCTCGATCGTTTGGACCAGGCGTCCGGCGAACCTACGCCCGGAATTGCCGTGCTCGTTCATCACGTGGCGACGACCATCAACACGAGTCGTGTAGTCGTTGCCACCAGCGCACCCCGGCTCAGACCGCACTATCAGGACTGTAGAAGTTGCCGGTGCGGTCACGGGCAAACCCGACGAGGGTCATTCCTGCCCACCGCGCCGTGCTGATCGCCAGCGCCGACGGAGCGGACACCGCGACCAGGGCGGTGAAGCCAGCAGCCCAGGCCTTCTGCACCATCTCGAACGAGCCGCGACCGCTCACCACCAGGGCCAGCTCGGTGGCCGGCAGGACATCGTCGAGAAGGAGACGGCCGACGACCTTGTCGACTGCGTTGTGGCGGCCAATGTCTTCCCGCACAACGACAATGCAGCCGGTGCGATCGATGGCGGCGGCAGCGTGAACACCACCGGTCAGATCGTGCAATGGCTGGTCGGCCCGGAGCAGCTCGGGCGATGCCATCAGCACATCAGGATCCCACGGTTCATAGGCCGGCAGGAGATGGAGCCGGTCGGTCAGCTCGGTGATGGCTTCAGCCCCACACAGGCCGCACGACGATGAGATGGAGCCCAGGCGGGGGCTCGGAGCGGGGGCTCGACCGTCGGTCTCAACCGAGACCACGTTGAAGTCACTCTCAACAGCCGAACCGGTCCCGCAGTAGCGAATCCTGATCACCTTCTCACCGGCCAGCACCCCTTCTGCGTGGAGGAAGCCAGCGGCAAGCTCGAAGTCGTGACCAGGGGTTCGCATCGTCGAGCTGACTTGGACATCGTCGAGCCTGATCGTCATCGGCTCCTCCACGATCACCTCATCGGGCTGACGACCACTGGACCCGGGCTCATAGCGCCTGGCCAAGATCGACTCAGTGCGCGATCGAACCACACCATGATCGTAGTGAACGCTGACGGAGTGGGGCGTACCAGACCAGCGACAGCAGATCTAGGCGTAGTCGACTCGATCGACTCGATGGGCGAATAAGAGTTCCGCCCCGGAGCCTCGCCTACTAGCGATGAAGCTCCGGGGCGGTTCGAGATCGGGACGGAGCGGGGGTGCGCTCAACCTATATCTGATCCTGTCGTGATCACGGTGGCGATCAGTAGTCCTCCAGGTCCATGTCGATCTCGTCTGCCGGTGTGTCGCTAACGACGGCTTCGGTGGTGAGGAACAGGCCAGCGATGGACGCTGCGTTCTGCACGCCCGACCGAGTCACCTTGGCCGCATCGACGACCCCGACGGCCTGGAGGTCCTCGTAGAGACCGTTTTCAGCATTGAAGCCGTTCCAACCCTCGAGACCACGTACCTTGTGCACGACGACCCCGCCCTCTTCGCCGGCGTTGATGGCGATCTGGGTCAGAGGCAGAGACAACGAGCGGGCGACAATGCGGGCTCCGGTTGCCTCGTCGTAGTCATCGATGGCTTCGGCCGCGGCCATGACCTTATCCTGGGCCCGCAGCAGGGTGACTCCCCCACCACACACGATGCCCTCTTCGATGGCAGCCTTGGTTGTGCTGACGGCATCTTCGATGCGGTGCTTCTTCTCCTTGAGCTCGACCTCGGTTGCGGCACCGACCTTCAGCACGGCGACACCGCCAGCCAGCTTGGCCAGGCGCTCCTGCAACTTCTCCCGGTCATAGTCGGAGTCGGTGTTGTCGATCTCAGCCTTGATCTGCTCGACCCGGCCAGTCACCTCGGCCCCTGATCCGGCTCCTTCGATGATGGTGGTCTCGTCTTTGGAGATGGTCACCTTGCGGGCCTGGCCCAACAACTCGAGGGTTGCCCCTTCGAGGTTCAGACCGACCTCTTCCAGGATGACCTGACCATTGGTCAGAATGGCCATATCTTGCATCATGGCCTTGCGACGATCCCCGAAGCCGGGAGCCTTCACGGCGGCAACATTGAGGGTGCCTCGGATCCGGTTGACGACCAGGGTGGCCAGAGCCTCACCCTCGATGTCTTCAGCAATGATGACCAGCGGCTTGCCGGTCTGCATCACGGCTTCGAGCACCGGAACGAGCTCGCGAACGGCCGTGATCTTGGAACCGACGAAGAGGATGTATGGATCTTCGAGCTCGGCCTCCATACGTTCCTGATCGGTGACGAAATAGGGCGAGATGTAGCCCTTGTCGAAACGCATACCCTCGGTGAACTCGAGTTCCATGCCAAAGGTGTTCGACTCTTCAACGGTAACGACACCGTCCTTGCCGACCCTGTCAATGGCATCGGCGATCAGCTCACCGATGGTGCGGTCGTTGGCCGAGATGGAAGCGACCTGAGCGATCTGCTCCTTCTCGTCGACCTCGACGGAGCTGGATCGGATGGCCTCCACCGCAGACGCAGCTCCGGCCTCGATGCCACGCTTGAGTGACATGGGGTTGGCCCCGGCGGCCACGTTCTTCATCCCATCACGGACCATGGCCCAAGCGAGGACGGTCGCCGTGGTGGTGCCGTCGCCGGCAACGTCATCGGTCTTCTTGGCCACTTCCTTGACCAACTCGGCGCCAATCCGCTCGAGTGGATCCTCTAGATCGATCTCCTTGGCGATGGAAACGCCGTCATTGGTGATCGTGGGTGCGCCCCACTTCTTGTCGAGTACGACGTTGCGGCCCTTCGGTCCGAGGGTTACGCGAACTGCATCGGCCAGGGTGTTCATCCCGGCTTCGAGCTTGCGTCGGGCAGTGTCTTCAAACGAGATCGTCTTCGCCATGAGGTGGCGGCCTCCAGAAGTTTCATGGGACGGTCGGTGGAATTAGCACTCTAGCGGTGAGAGTGCTAATTCCACGGCTGACGGCCCGACATCGAGGATGGTCCAGATTCGGGGCCGACGAGATCTGCCATCGTTGGGTCTGGTTCGACCTGTAGCGTTGTCGCCATGGAGTCGGTAGACCAAGCCCGGGTGCCCGTAGGGGTCGTTGGGATCGTGGTCATTGCCCTGATCGTGGTCGGTCTACTGCTTGCCAGCGCAGCGGCGACTTTCGTGGCCCGTCTGATCCAACTCGCCGCCATTGCTGGGGCCTTTCTCGCGATCGGTGGTATCGGCTGGTTCCTGTTCAAGCGGGGTGACGTCACCAGCCGCCACGAGTAGGCCTCAGCTATTCGTCCCACTGGCCAGGCGGGCACCCACCAGCTCTTCGATGAGCCCCACAGGGTTACTGAGGGCTCGCTCCAGCCCATACTCCTCAGCCAACACGATCACCTCGAGCCCACTGGGGACAGCAACATCTCGGTCGGCATCACCGACGATGGCCAGGACCGGCACCGACTGCTCGCCCGCCCATGCCTGCACCCCACCGACGACCTTCCCGTTGAACGACTCGTCGTCGAGGTAGCCCTCCCCAGTGATGACGAGGTTGGCACCTTGGAGGTGTTCGTCGAGTCCGACCCGTTCGGCGATCACATCAAAGCCGGGCTCGATGCGACCCCCGAGGGCCATGAGCCCTCCAGCCAGACCACCGGCCGCCCCGGCTCCGGGGGCGGCACTGACGTCGGTGCCGTACTCGTCCTGGTAGATCTGGACGAGACGCTGAAGCCGGCGCTCGAGGAAGGCCAGCTGGGCCCCCGAGGCCCCTTTCTGAGGACCGAAGACGGCGGCCGCATCGACGAAGCTGGTCCTGACGTCGGTGGCCACGACGAGGTCGATCTCCTTGAGCCTCGCCGCCGGTGGCATGGCCTGGACCGCCCCCCAGCCCCCATCGGTGGTTGCTGAGCCCCCGAGAAAGACATAGATCGTCCGGGCTCCGAGCTCGACGGCGGTCGCGATGAGCTGACCGGTGCCGATGGTGTCGGCGGCGACAGGGTCATTGTCTTCGGCCCCACCAGCCAACAACAGCCCTGAGGCGGCCGCCATCTCGATATAGGCCACTCGTCGGTCGAGGCGCCACCCTGCTTCCACTGGGTCACCTAGAGGCCCTGCGACAGTGGTGGTCTTGTTCGGCCCTCCGAGAGCAGCCAACGAGCCTTCACCACCGTCGGCCATGGGTAGGGGCGTTGACTCCCACCCGGCGGAGGCCGCCACCCGTTCCACGACCGAGGTCAGCTCGTTGGCGGTTGCCGTGCCCCGGAACTTGTCAAAGGCAATTACAACCCGACCGAGGGATCGCGGCGAAGCCGATGGAGGAGGACTATCCCCGGTTGGATCAGCCACGTCAGGGCTCGATCAAGCCGTCCTGGCCGATGATCACGATCACGTTTGCTTCCCGGATCTCGTCGATCGGTGGGGACCCGGGATCGTACGGACTCAGGACCGACGCCGGATCGACCCCGAAGGACTCGGCCACAACTCGAGCCTCCGCTTCGAAGCCTTCGATGTAGAGGACCTGGGAGGGGCCGAGTGAGTTGGCGTTCTTGGGCGCCAGGACCTGGTAGCCGGCGTCGTTCATGACCTCGGCGCCCTGCCCCGCAATCCCCTTCGTTCCCGCCCCGTTCAGCACCAGAACCGCGACCTCGGCCGGCTCCCGGAGGGTTGGCTCGGGGGGAGTGGTGGTCACTGTGGTTTCGGTCGTGGTTGGATCGACCGCCACCGTATCTGTCGTGGAGGCTGCCGTATCATCCCCCCCGGCGACCGTGGTCGTTGAGAGGCCAGCCCCAGCCGACGATCCGTCTCCTGCGGCATCGGCGGAGCCCTCGAGGGAGCTATCGACGGTCGTGTTCTCCGCCGCGACCGGTTCGAGCGTGTTGTCATCAAGGCCCTGAGCGACGACGAAGGCCCCAATGGCGACTGCGGTGAGGATCACGAGGATCCCACGCATGAAGCCGATCCGGGCCGCGTTGTCGTCAACACTGCGATGTTCTGCTGGATGCATCGTTCGGCTCCGAGGTTCCATGATCGGCCGCCTGAAAAGGGGCGAGGTCTCAACGGTGAAAACGGTGGCATCGCCGCCGAGGACTCTCCGTCAACCCTACCCAAGCCGGGGCCGGGCCCGGCGCGCCATCTGTCACCAGCTTCAGCCGAGGTTGCTGGCCCAAGGACCTCCTACACTGGCAGATCCAGGCCCGAATAGCTCAGTTGGCCAGAGCGCTGCTCTTGTAAAGCAGATGTCGTCGGTTCGAATCCGACTTCGGGCTCAGCTCAAAGAGAGATGGACAGTGCCTTCGGCCGGCCCTGCTTCGACCACCAGATTGAGCTCCGCCAAATCCGACGATGGGATCTGCCAGCAGATATTGCCCTCGACGGCCTCGGTCGGCTGGATCGAGCCCGCCGCGTTGAGGATCTCGGGTACTGCCAAGCAGGCATTGTCTGCCTGGGTGAACGTTGTCTGGGAGGCCCCGACCGAGTTGAAGATCAGGTCTGACAGCTCACCCGGGGTCGGCCCAGACTGGTAGGTCACCCGAACCCGGGTGAAGGCAAAAACCTCGCCATCGGGGGGGGCTTCCGCTCCCCCATCGGTAGTGAATTGGGCGGTACCGTCCGTGACCGGGGAGAGGACCTGAATGATCCAGCGCCGCTGCTGGCCGGTTGCCTCGTCTTCGTAGAACACGACGACACCGGTACCGAAGCCATAGGGCTGATCGATGGTACCGAAACCGCTCGGATCGCCAGCGGGCTGGATGGTGGTGCCATCGGCGACATCACTGTCTTGGCCGTCACGGTCACGCAGGGCGAAGAAACCGACGATGAGGATGACGACGAGCGCCAAGCTGAGCCCGACCACCACCAGGGGCCATGGATTGCGTTGACTCCCTTCATAGTGTTCGTCGTCGACCTGTTCGAACGGCTCCTGTTCGTCGGGGTAGCTACCTCGATCCTGATCGGTGTCGAGGCCGTCGCCATTGTCGGGTCCGAAGTGGCCGGCATAGGTATCGGCTGAGCCTTGAGAGAAATCGGCGGGCGGGGTAATGGGATGGGAACCGGTGGCGAGGGGGTCATTGTTGGCCGGCCTGGGGGGCGCTCTGTCGAAAGCGGAGGGTCCTGGGGCCGCGTCGGTGGCATCGTTCCCGATCGAGCCGTACCGGGCAGGGTTCGGCTCGACGATCTCGTCGAGGTGTTCAGGCTCGGCCACGAGGGGGTCGATCATGGTGGCGTTGGCTTCGCCGTAATTGCTTATGGGGGAATCAGGTTGATGGAGATCGTCGAGACTGCTCGGTGACTCGCCGATGGGGCCGGTGGCCGGCACGGCAGCTGGATCGTGGTCGTAGCCCTCGTCGTATTGGTCGAGCTCGTCCTCGTAGTGGACAACATCATCGTCGTGATGGGAGAGGGCGACGTCTTCGACACCATTGCCGGTCTCGACGTCATGATGATGACCATCGATGACACCTTCGCCGACGGGGTGATAGCTGGCTCCGTGGTCGAGATCGTCCTCGGTGGTTGGGGCGTCGTTGGGGATGCCCTCATCAGCATCACTGATCTCATCAGCATCACTGATCTCATCAGCATCACTGATCTCATCAGCATCACTGATCTCATCAGCATCACTGATCTCATCAGGGTCGTCGATGTCGTCACCGATGCCATCGTCGTCGACGTCTCTGACCTCGGTGGATATTTCATCGTCGCCGTAGGGGTCAATGCCACCAAAGACATCGTCGATCGATGGGAGCTCGTCATAGACGGGCCGTTGTGATTCGGTCTCGGCGTGGACATTCGGGGTCGCTGGCGGTTCGCCCGCCGAGTCACCAGCAGAGAACACCGCTCTCTGTTCTTCGCCCGTCGACCCGCTCGATCCAGAGTCGAGGCTGGTGGTTACGGTCGTTTCAGCCACCTCATTGGGCAGCTCCTGCTCACCCGAGGGCCCATAGCCCTCGGGCCACCACTTTCCATCAGATGCCTGATACCAGCCGCCTGGGGGCGGCCATTCATACAAGTTGTCATCCCAGGCTGTGTAACTAGCCTCAGCCACTGGAATCCCCAATCAGCCGTTGGTTCTGGCTCACGGTGTCATTCGCTATTCGACCTTGGAGTTCGTCGTCGGACAACCTCAAAGCATGCTATGGCGGCCGCGGCCGCCACATTCAAACTATTGAGATCGCCATGTAAGGGTATAGCAACCAGCTTGTCTACTCGTTGTCGAACGAGGCGAGACAGCCCCCTGCCCTCTGCGCCCAGTACCAGAGCGATAGGCCCATCAGCCATGGCGAAACCGCTGAACAGTGAATCACTGCCTCCAGCGTCGAGCCCGGCGATGACCACACCAGCGTCAGAAAGCTGGCTGAGGGCGCTGGGAATGCCCCCAACCAGGGCCATTGGGAGGTGCTCTACCGCTCCCGCCGCGGCCTTGGTGACAGTAGGGCTGATGTGGACCGAGCGATGGCGGGGCAGGATCACGCCAGTAACACCGGCGCACTCGGCGGTGCGGAGGAGGGCACCCAGGTTGCCCGGGTCGGTGACACCGTCGAGAACCAGCAGAAACGGGTTCGCGGTCTCGAGTAGCTGTTCGAGGTCGTGTTCGGGGAGGGGGACAGCCCTGGCCAGAACTCCCTGGGGGGCCGATGAAGCTGCTTCGGCCGCTAGCCGCTTGCGGGTAATCGTCTTGACGGGGACATCGAGTTGTCTGGCCAATTCTGTGATGTCTTCGAGGATGTCGGCCCGGTCATTGTCGTCGGAAAGAAGGATCTCTCGGACCGGTCGAGTGCCGGCGATCAATAGTTCACGGACGGCGTGTCGGCCCTCGACCTGATCACCGCCGAGCTGACGTGGAGATCGCCGGCGGCCCTGTCCACCGCCACCCCCGGACGGGGACCTCGATGAGGAGCCCCGTTTGGAAGCGGAACCACTGCCACCGCGGCCTGAGCCTCCACGGCTGGGGCCAGGGCGGCGGCGACCTCGGTTCGATTTTCCACTCATCGGGCTCCAATCAGAGCCGCAGCGAAGCACTGGACCCCTTCCCCCAGCGCGCTGACACCCTCGGTTCGCTTGCCTTTCACGGTGACAGGGGCACCAACAGCTCCTCCCAGTCGCTCCTCCATCTCGTTGCGGTGGGGGGCCAACTTCGGCGAATCAAGCACGACCGTGCAATCGACGTTTATCGGGCGCCACCCGGACGCGCTGAGTTTGGCAACGGCAGCCCTCAACAGCTCGATACTGTCGGCACCGGCCAGTGAGGGATCAGTATCGGGGAAGAGCGAACCGATGTCCTGGAGACCAGCCGCTCCCAGGAGGGCATCGGTACAGGCGTGGGCGATGACGTCAGCATCACTGTGACCGGCGAGACCCTGGTGATCGTCGAAGCTCACGCCCCCCAACACGAGCCGGCGGGCCGGGTCCGGAGACCAGGGGTGAACGTCGAAGCCTTGGCCGATGCGGAGCTGGTCAACGCTCATCGAGCAGAACCTCGGCAATGTGCAGATCATGGGGTTCGGTGATCTTCAGGTTGGTCAGCTCCCCTTCTACATGGCAGACGCTAAGACCGAGCCGCGCCAGCAGGGTGGCATCGTCGCTGGCTGATGGATTGCTGGCGTGGGCCTGGCGAAGGAGACCGATCTCGAATCCCTGCGGGGTCTGTACCGCGACATAGCGGCTCCGATCAACGGGTACCCCATCGACGGTTTGCAGACTGTCGCTAACAGCAACGACGGGAACAGCACCTTCCGCCCCAGCCTCCAGGGCCCCCCTGACCCGTTCCACCAGGGCAGCCGAGGCCAGTGGCCGGGCGGCGTCATGGACTAGCACATGGGTCGCCCCTGCCCCAACCGCACTCAAACCAGCCCGCACCGAGGCCGACCGATCAGCGCCACCGGCGACGACCGCATCCGCTCCTTCGACCTCGATCTGGCCGACAAAGGGCTGGGGAAGGACAACAACCACCCCCTCACAGGCCTCTTGGAGGAGTTGAACCGACCAGTCCAGAACGCGCCGATCACCCAGGGGGGCAAGCTGTTTCAGCTGCCCGAAGCGTGAGCCAGTGCCACCGGCCACGACGACGCCCCAAGGATTCATGTCGTGACCATACCGTCACCCCGTGACTGAGCCTGTTCGTCGACCGATGGCCCCACCTGGAACCATTCGCGAGGCGCCAATTGAAGCGCAGTCGAACAAACGAGGCGTTGACGACTACCGTGCATCGAATGGTAGGACGCGACCAGATACGGGCCGTCGAGCTGTTTCGAGACCTCGACGAAGGGAGGCTGACGGCGTTGGCGGAAGCCAGCTCCGAGCAGAAACTGGCCCGGGGTGACGTCTTGTTCGAGGAACACGACGAATCGACGACCCTCTATGTGGTCCAAACAGGGCGAATAGCCATGATCAACCGGTCGATCGACGGCCGGGAGTCGGTCGTGAAGCTGATGGAGCCGGGCGAGCTTTTCGGCGAGATGCCGCTGTTCGACGGCCAATCCCGATCGACCGATGCCCGGGCCCTGGAGACATCTGAGATCGTCGCAATCCCCTACGGGCCGCTGCGCCAAATGTACGACGATGACCCAGCCCAGCTATGGCGGGTCGTCGAGCTGTTCTCGGTTCGCCTCAGGGTCATGGACGGGGTTCTGGCCGATTCCGTCTTCCTCGATGTGACCGGACGTACGGCCAAGCGGCTCCTGGAGATCGCGGGCGACGCCGACGACTTCAGCCTGCCAGTGACCCAGGAAGAGCTGGCGGGGATGGTGGGAGCAAGCCGGGAACGGGTCAACAAGGCAATTGCCTCGTTCGTGAAACTGGGTTGGATCGAGCAGCGCGACCGTCGCTATCACATCCTGAACCGAGCCCAGTTGGAGCTACGCTCCCGATAGCATTTGCTGCCTGGGCACCAGGAGACTCGGCCAGAGGCTGCAGGCCCCGATCCATCGACGGTGTCTAGATACGATCGAGGATAGAGGACTCGGCCAGCCGGCCTGCGCCTTCCTTGAGGGCCTGGGCCCAGCGAGGGCCGACCCCATCGACGGCCTCCAGCTCGTTCGTGGTTGCCCTCAGGACCCGGCTCAGGGTGCCGAAACGGTCAATGACGCTCGAGACCACGGAATCGTTGACCCGGGGCAGCTTGGACAGGAGCCGGTAGCCGCGAGGCTCGACGTTGACGTCGAGATCGGAGCCTGGACCACCGAGTCGCAAGACCTCGGCCAGGACCAGGTCATCAAAAAGGGCTTCGTCGTCCAGGTTTGACAGGGCGTTCATGGCCTCCCCGATGTCGAAGCGCTCGTCTTGTTTGACATAGTCCATGATCAGGAGTTGGCGGTCATCATCAACGCCGACCATGAGCTCCTCCATCTGGAGCCTGACCAGGCGGCCGTCTGACCCGAGCTCGACCAGGTTCCGCTCGATCTCGGCCGAGATCCTGACCACCATCTCGGTACGTTGCAGGACCTCAACCACGTCGCGCAGGGTGACGAGGTCTTCCACTTCCAAGGCCGAGAGATTCTGGGACACGGCGTCGAGCCGGGCCCGGTATCGCTCCAAGGTCTGGATGGCCTGATTGGATCGCTCCAACAGTCGACTGGGTGACGACAATGGGTGCATGTGATCACCCAGATAGACCTGAATCTCCTTGCGAGACTCCGAAACGGCGACAGTTGGGATGTGAAGCGAGCGCGCCACCCGCTCTGCGGTCCGATGGCGGGTACCGGTTTCCGAGGTCTGCACGTTCGGATTGGGGACGAGGTGCACATTGGCCCTGGCGATACGGCTGGCATCGGAGGCGAGGATGATGGCACCGTCCATCTTGGCCAGCTCGGAGAGGCGCTGAGGGGTGAAAGCGGCGTCAAGTAGGAAACCACCGGAACAGATGTTCAACACATCAGCGCCGTCTCCAATCACGATGAGGGCCCCCCGACCGGATAGCAGGATGCGATCGAGGCCAACCCGAAGCGGCGATCCGGGCGCGACTTGAGCCAATGCTCGAAGAAGTGTGCCTTCAGGCCGTGACTCCATGGGCTGCATGGTAGACGACCACCTCCGGCCAGGGATGAAACCATGATCAGCTCCTCAGGCCGCTCGGGGCTGACGCCATGGACCCTGTCCGGGGCCGTACCTGATCGCCTGTTCCAAGGCCCGGTGGAGACATGTAGATCGTATGAGTTTCATACCTGTCGGACCTTCGGGAGCCGACTCGGGCACCAGGGCCGTGCGGAATCCGAGACGATACGCTTCCTGGAGGCGGAGCTCGAGTTGGGGGACCGACCTCAGCTCGCCCCCCAACCCGATCTCAGCCACGGCTACCACCTCGGGCGCAACCGGATGGTCGGTAATGGCCGAAGCCAGGGCCAGGGCCAAGCCGAGATCGCCACCAGGTTCGGTCATCTTGGCCCCGCCGGCGGCCGAGACGAAGACATCATGGCCCAAGATCGGCAGGCTGGCTCGACAAGCCAGGACGGCGGCCACCAGCGCCACCCGTCGGGACTCGACCCCCTGAGACGACACGGCCCCGCCGCCATTGGCCTCGACGATCAGGGCCTGGAGCTCGACCATGACCGGCCGGCGCCCGTCGAGCGAAGCCACAACGACCGAGCCTGGAATGCCCGGTTGGCGGTCGGTGAGAAACCGGCGGGAGGGATCGGCGACCTCGGTCAAACCCGTGCCCGACATCTCGAAGATGCCGACCTCGGATGTCGGGCCGAAGCGATGTTTGGCCGCCCGGAGGAAGCGGAGCTGACCGGCGGCATCACCACCGAAGGACAACACAGTGTCGACCATGTGCTCGATGACCTTCGGCCCGGCGAGCGAACCTTCCTTGGTCAGGTGGCCAATGAGGATCATAGAGACACCCGTCCGCTTGGCCGTCTGTACCAGTCGTTCGGTGACGGCCTTGAGCTGGACAACTGATCCCGGGGCACCATCGAGATCCTCGTCGCTCACGGTCTGGATCGAGTCGATGATCGCCACTTGGGGTTTGGTGTCCTCAATGGCACCGACGATGGCGGCAACCGATGTGTCGTCGATCGCCAGTAGGGATGGGGGAATCGTTCCCAACCGATCAGCCCTGGCCGCGATCTGGCTCGGGGCTTCCTCTCCTGCCACCACCAGGACACCGGCCCCGTGCGTGGCTACCGCCATGGCCAGCTGGAGGGTCAGGGTCGACTTCCCGACCCCGGGCTCGCCACCGATGAGTGTGACCCCGCCGGGCACGAGGCCGCCCCCCAGCACCCGATCGATCTCATCAACCCCTGTTGGAGAGGGGAGGGCCAGCTCAGAAGACAACTCGGCCAGGGCCTGGACCGGCGGCATCCCACCTCCGACCGGGGGGCCAGATTTGCTGGGCGGTCGGGCGACCTCCTCCACCGTGGCCCAGGCTTGGCAGCTTGGGCACTGACCGGTCCACCCGGGGTGTTGAGCCCCACAGTTGGTGCAGACATGGAAGCGTCGTGATCGAGCCATGACCAGACACTACGAACAAGGTGTGACAGCCAGAGCCGCAGAATCGGCGACGGCTAGTCGGGGAACCGGCGTTCGGTTGTGGGTGCTTCTGCGCATATATGTGCTTCTGCGCGGGTGTAGCCGGTGTGGGTGGTGTCCGCTAGATGCCACATCCTGAGGCGGTGACCAGGCCAAACGCATTCCTGCTTATCGATCGGAAGCAAAGGGATGACATCAAGGCAACGCCGGCTGCCTGGAGCCCTGACCAGGCCCGGAACTCCCGAACGTACGGCAAGCCGCAAGGTAGCGGCTCCCAACTCTGTCTTCCCTGGTCACAGGCTCGGAGGGCTCAAGAAATCACGAGACGCTCCTGTTGCACGAGGGAAGCCTCGCCGAAAGACGTTACGCCTGGTCAGCAGCCTAGGCATGCTCTGCTTGGCGTCCCAGCGTAGCTTCGGGAGTCCGGGGCCTACCCACGAGAGGAGCGCGGGTGCCCAAAAGCGTCAGTTGTCCCCATCTTCAGCCCGAAACTCTCCAATGTCGACAAAACACCTGGTCAGCAACGTAGAGCCTTTGGGCTCGCCGTAGCGGCCGAAGATCTGGGGTGGCCCCCTCGCTCAGCTTCTGTGAGCACGTGTTGGGTCCGATCTTGAGAAAGATCTCATGCCTGTCTCATCGATGCTTCACGTTGGATTGTCGTACTGCAGTTTCAACCAACCGACATTCTGCAAGCGAGATATGTGAGTGTCAGAGAGGAATCCAATATGAAGCACGCAAAGACAACGAAGAGGGCGTCCCTGGCCATAGCGGCTGCGGCTGCGCTCACTGCGACAATCGCCACAGTTCCCGCAACGGCGGGTGCCTCGGTTATCGGTGGCGTTTCGATTTCCGAGACCGGTGACGGCCTCGTGATCACGGGAAGTTCCGATAAGGATGCCGTCTCGATCACCTCGGCTCCCGATGGGGCGCTGGCCATTCAGGTCTTCGCAGACAGCGGAGAGCTTCTTGGCGACCGTTTGGTGAGTGAGTTCGCTGGCGACCTGACAGTCAACCTCGGCAACAACGATGATGCCGTCGTTGTGAAAGGTGTCGATGTTGGCGCAGTCAAAATCAACATGGGAGCGGGCAAGGACTCAGCAGATTTGGAGAAGGTGTCGCTATCGTCTCTGGAGCTATACGGAGGTCAAGGCGACGATTCATTGGGCATCAACGAGGTTCGAGGCGCTCGGGCGCAGATGGCCACCGGCGGTGGCAAGGCCTCGATCTCGATCAGTGGCTCCGTCTTCAAGCAGACGACGATATCCACCGCCAATGACGACGATCAGGTTTCGATCAGTCAGTCGAGCCTGGGTGAGTTAGGGATCTTTACCCACAATGGCGACGACGAAGTAACCACGGATTGGATTCTGTTCGGCGGTCTCACCCTCGCTTTGGGGGAAGGCGATGACTTCGCATCGATCGGCGCCGATGACGATCTCGACGCTTCGTACATCGGTATCTACGGTCAGGACGGCGATGACACCCTGATAGTCGGGTCAGGGTTCGCCATCAACCCCCAGACCGCCATCTTCAACGGCGGAGCTGACCACGACACGTTCAAGCCAGCGGCAGGCAAATCGGCTGTCGACGACTGGTTCCTCCTGCTAGTGGAGGAGATTGCACCCTAGCCCGGATTGGTGGTAGCTGGTTCTGGTCCGGGTTCGCGAAGGACCCCCTGACCTGGGACAATGGGTGTTTGTCGAAGCATCCATCGGACCCGGGAACAGGGGGTCCTGCCGCCGTAATTTCGCAACGAGGAGTGTTCTCCCAAATGATCTACACCTTCATCGCCGCTGGTCAGATCAGCGCCACCTCGTTGGCGGGTCATGATGAGACAATCGATTGCCAGCTGTTGTCGGGCACCCGCGCCTGTCGTGGGTTGGGGGTGAAGTGATCCGCGTGCGCACGCCCCTCGATCGGCGCGTGTGAATGGCTGTCCAGCCGTGATCAGGCATGGCTTGACAGGATCGGTTTCGCCACGTTGGACCTGTTGGGTTCGTGGCGACTGGCGTTCACCACCATGCTCCCCGAAGCCAACCTACTAGGACGAACCCTGGCCGAATGGGCTGAACAGATCACGAACTGGCACCTCGGCCGCTACTCCAACGGACCCACCGAAGGAGCCAACAACCAGGTCAAACGCGTGAAACGAGCCGGGTACGGCATCCACCACCACCAACAGTTCCGGCTCCGAGCCCTCCTCTACGCCGGCAACCCCAACTGGGACCTACTCAACACCATCACGAGGGAAGCCTCGCCGAAAGACGTTACGCCTGGTCAGCAGCCTAGGCATGCTCTGCTTTGCCTCCCAGCGTAGCTTCGGGAGTCCGGGGCCAACCAGTCAACTAACCGACACCTCCACCAGCGAATCTATCGTGGCTAACTGAACCCCTGGACTCACGATCAGCGCCGCGCTCATGGCTGCCAACAGCTCGACGTCGCCAGGTGCCTACTGGGGAACGCTTACGAGTGCAGCTCGTGAACCGAAAGGATGGATATGGCTGACTGGTCGCCGACAAAGGTTGAGAATCTGGTAGAGCGGGATGCATGGGTGGGCATCGACCATCTAGTGCCCTACGTCTCGTGGTTCTGGCGAGGGTTGGTTCGATATTGCACGATCGAGTGCTGTGGCTTCTACGCATTTGACCTGACGGAGGATTCGGTCCGGTGGGCCAGCGGCGAGGATGTACCGGATGCTGACGACCGAGGTTGGCGGTCCGATGAGCCCGGGGACCCGGGTGCCCTCGCTGACCAGTTTCGAGTTGCGGCTCAGCAGGTTCGAGGCCTAGGGGTACCAGCAGTATGCGCTCATCCTATTGGTCGAGTCCTGACTGCTGAGTCCTATGGCTCCCTCTTCGACAGCCTGGCAGTAAAGCTGGACCGGGTCGGGTCGGAGCGAGAGCCGGTTACCGATTCGACAGATGAGCGTGCGACACCACCGCCGCAGAAGGTGTTCAGCACACACCGCCTCGATCGTTCGAAACTCCCAACTACCGACGACGAGTGCCGAAGAGCGATATCAGCTGCAGCGACAACGCTCGACCGGCCAAAGCGTGGTTCAGCCGCCACGATGATGATCATGAGCGAAGGCCGAGCCCTAGCCCGCCGCGTCGCGGGCTCAGAGGCGACCAAAGGAATCACAGACGGCCTGCTGGAGGCTCAGGGCTTTCTTGTTTCCTTCGTCGGTAGCAGGACCGGACAGATGACTACTATCGCACTCGCCGGCACTCCGGCAGGTCGAGAGCTTGCTGCCACCATCACCGAGATGCCATCAGCTCGACAGATTGCCGCCTTGCTCGGGCGTTCCAGCGAAGGACTGGATGAGGTGGTTGCTCTCGCTCGCTCACCAGTGGGTAGAGGCTTGGCTGAGTCGCTCTGCCAGATCGAGTCAAGCCTCACCTACGCGGCCGATGTCGCCCAGGCTGAACCTGGCCACCTGATAGCCCAGTACTTGGCCGACAGCAGCCGAGCACTTCCACTGATCTGCTCAGCAGCGGCCAGAGACGAAGAAACGCTGGCAGTGTTTCGGCAGATCGCCGCGACCAGAACCTGCCACGACTTGGCCACTGCCCTAGCAGCAACGGCTTCAGGACGAGATCTAGCCGAGGCTATGTACCTCAGCGACCCAGCACGGGAGATCATCCGCACGGTCGAGCTCACCAGTCAGAGCAGTTTCGACGGCAATACCGACACCGCTGGTCTCGCCTCGAGTTGCATCATGATGCAGATAGCGGTGCAGTTCTCCGTCATCACAGCAGGCCTCGTCTTCTACGTCGCCGTCAATGCGGCCACCGACTGACAACACGACATCGTCGTCTTCCTCAGGGCTCGGAGACCGGCTGCTCGGTCGTTGCGGACGCGTTCGCTTCCACCGATCCGCGGCCGTAGTCGAAGTGTTCGATGGGATCGTGACTGCAAGGGGTTGGCAACAACTCACGGAAGCTCAATTGTCACGACACTGCGGGGATCGACGACGGAGGCGGCGAGCACAATCGAGTACTCGCCGGGGTCGATGACCCACTTGTGCGCTCCTGGATCCCATCGAGCGAAGGAGCGGTCGCGCAGGCATATTCGGGCCGAGGCAGATTCGCTCGGCTCGAGATACACCTTTGCGAATCCGGCTAGCTCCTTCTCCGGTCGAGTCACCACATGGTCGGCCGGGGCAACATACACCTGCACGACTTCGTGGCCCGCCCGGTCGCCGGTGTTGGTCAACGGAACCGTGACCACGAGATCGGTGCCCGTGCCCTCGATCGCAGGGTCACCCCACTCGATTGTGGTGTAGGAACCGCCATGGCCGAATGGGATCCGGGGCTCGATGGCTCGGGCGTCGTACCACCGGTAGCCGACGAAGGTCCCTTCGCCGTAGCGCACAGTTCCCGCCTCGCCGGGGTAGT
>JAAETV010000070.1 GCA_024227975.1 Actinomycetes bacterium | reverse complement strand
GGGGGCGACCCGGGAGCCGGTTGTGGTCTACGACTAGGATTGTCACGGGGCCATGAGGTACGACCATGGACGCATTCGAGATTCTGGGAGTCGATCGGGACGCCGATACCCGGGAGCTTCGAGTTGCCTACCGGCAAGCGGCCAAAGCTGAGCATCCCGACACCGGCGGCGATACTGATGGTTTCATTCGTATCCAGGACGCCTATCGGTCGGCACAGGCTCAGAGGGCGGCCGCCCGGCCCCGCTCAGCCAGCCTGGACTGGCTGCTGGACCGCGACAGGCCGGCCCCAAATCCGGCTCCGCACCCCGGGCGGCACATGCTGGCAGAGATCGCATACCGGTTCGAGCTCGGCCGTCCGGGTAGCTCTCCCAAATCGTTCATCGCAGCCATCGATGCTGAGCTCTTTGCCGGTGAGACCCCCGTCGATCTCCCGGATCGGGCTGTCGAGGTGATTTCCTACCTGATCGCCTCAGGAGTTGACATCCCGGTCGTTGTGGCCACCATCGTCAACAAGATCGACAAATACCGGAACTCCGGTTGAGCTGCTCCGCAGCTCAACACGTCGGGTTGGGGAGATTTGAACTCCCGACCTCCTCGTCCCGAACGAGGCGCGCTACCAACCTGCGCCACAACCCGTGTTGCGACCACTGATAGTAGCCGATCAGCCAGTCAAAGCCGGCCGAAATCTCAGCCGGCGGCTACTGGTTCCCGTGACTCCTCACCGGCCAACAACGACGAAGCGAGGCGTCGCAACCGGAGCGAGTCGATCGGTTTCACCAGCCAACCCTCGGCCCCAGCCTCGGCTGCCAGGAACGTATCCACAGCCCGATCGAGGAGGAGTCCGATGGGAAAGGCCGGGAGCCGCTCCGCTCTCTGCTCCTGCTTCAAGGCAATACAAGTAGCGATCCCGCCCATGTTTCCGATCTGCAAATCCAAGATTACGAGATCGGGGCTTTTCTGGGCAGTGACGGCCAACACGTCGGCTCCCGTCTTTACGCGCGTGACGTCGGTATCATCGCTGGCCAGAGCAGCATCGACATCGGCGAACAAGTCGTCAGAATCGGTTGCGAGAAGGACATTTGTCACGTTGCGATACTATCCGACCACGCCGCCAGGTCGTCGCTGACCGAGCGCCAGCATCTGCCGCTCGGTATCGTTGCCGGGTGGTTGAGGGAGGATAGCCCTGTGCTCGAGATCCATATCGAAGAAACTGACTCATATACGCTGTGCCGCCCATCGGGCGAGCTCGACGCGTACACGGTAGGTACGTTCCGGGAGGCACTTTCTCGCCTGGCTGGTCAGAACCAGCTTCTGATTGACCTGTCCGAGGTTCCGTTCATGGATTCTGCCGGTCTCGGTGCACTCATCGGTGGCATCCGTCGTGCTCGAGAAGCCGACGGTGCCGTTGCCGTCGCCTGTTCCCGCCCCGCGCTGACTCGCCTCCTTCACACCACGGGTTTCGACCGGATCGTCCCGGTCACCGAATCGGTCGAAGATGCCGAAGACGCCTTGGCTGAAGAAGCCAACAGCTGACCGAGCATTCGGGCCAGCTCGGCTACCCCGTCCAGGTCGTTGACGGGGCCCGGCTGATCCTCAATCAAGACCATCGGCAATTCCGGGGCGAGTTGACCCCGCAACTCGTCGATCAGAGCGCCCTCCAAGCTGGCCAGTGCTGCCAACTCGGTCCAGTTCTCGACCAACGCTTCCGGCATCCCATCCAGCTCTGCCCCGAGGGGGGCTCGAGGGCCGACCGGCACCAGCCGGTTGACGACGACGATGTCGAGCTGGTGGCCTCGCTCGTGCAGGCCCTCCTGGATCCAGGCCGCCTCCCTCAGGGGCTCGTAGCGGGGCGAGGTGATGAGGGCGTAGCCGCAGGCGTCGCTGGCCAACAAGGCGCTGGTCTCGGTGGCCCGCTGACGGAACCCCTGATCGAGTTGGCCCAGATCCTTGAACAGCTTCACCACATCGTCGACCAGGTCCGCTCCGACCAGACGGGCTGTCATCCGAAACACCAGGTGAGCGGCCGACTTGAGTGACCGCAGCACGCCCCGTTGGGGGGCGAACACCGCCCGATAGAGGCGGTTGTCGACAAAGCGAGTCAGCCGGCCCGGGCTGTCGAGAAAGTCCAGGGCATGACGAGACGGCGGGGTATCGATCACGACCCGATCGAAGCGGGGATCATGGTGGAGCTGGTGGAGCCGTTCGGCCGCCAGATACTCGCTACTTCCCGACATCGAGCCCACGATGTTGGCCAGTAGCGGGCTGCTGGTCAGTCGGGCCACCACCTCTGGTCGCCCGTGCTCGGCCAGCAGGGTGTCCAAAGTCGCAGCCGGATCGAGCATGGCGGCCCACAGTTCTCCCGGCCATGGCCCGTCGATCCTGACCGGTTCATTGCCGATCGATTGGCCCGTCCCCAATCCGGCACCCTTGGGCCCCTCGAACCCAAGCGCGGCCGCCAGCCGCTGAGCCGGATCGATGGTCAGCACCACCACCCGCTGCCCCCTCGATGCGGCCTCGATTCCCCAGGCCGCCGCCATCGTGGTCTTGCCAACCCCACCACTACCGAGACAGATCAGCACCGGACGATCGTTCACGGCCGGCCCCCACCCAACTGGTCGGTCAGGGCATCGGCCAACACGTCGAGATGGCCCCGGTCGATGGTGGTGGTGAACAGGAACGGCAACTCAACAGTGGCCAGCGGCAACTCTGCTTGCAGACGAGCGATTTCGCTTCGCTGCTCCTCGATCCGTCCCAAGCGATACCGCCCCGCCTGCTCCAACTGGCACCGCACTCCATCATCGGCATACCTGGCCTTCTGCCCGGTGTCAGCCTCGATACCGGCAAGCGCCGCCTCCAGGCCTTCGACAGGGGTCCAGCAGCTATTGACCACGATCGGTCCCAGCTTCACCCCAACCCGATCTTCCAGGCTGTAGGCCGTCTCCACCACCTCGCCAACCGGGGCCTCCTCCGGGAGGGTGACGAGCAAGACCTGGCAGCGATCGGCGTCGCCCAGCAGATCCAGTACCAGGTCAGCCTGGTGGCGGACGGGGCCCGATGGGGTGACCTTGGCCAATCCTGATGCGGCTTGCAGGAAGGTGACAGCGTGGCCGGCGGCGGGGGCGTCGACGATGATCAGATCGGCCTCCTTTGCCTGCTCCAACTGGCGGATCTTGCCCAGGGTGACCAGGTCACGGATACCGGGAGCGGTGGTAGCGACCACATCGACAGCCCCGGTTCGGGTCATCCGATCGGTGATGGCACGCAGGCCACTCGTCTCCAGATAGTCAGCCAAGGCTTCGTCGGGCGTGATCTGGCGGGCCCGCAAGGTGCCACATCCAGACACGTCCTCCAGCACTGTGGTCGAGTAGGCGAGCTGGCTCAAGCCGAACGGTGCAGCCAGATTGCTGTGTCCTTCCAGCTCGATCAGAAGTACCTCGCAGCCCGCCCGAGTAGCCGCGACTCCAAGAGTTGCCCCTACCGTTGTCTTCCCAACCCCGCCCTTGCCGGCGACGATCAGGACTCGCGATGAAGCGAAGAAGTCAGCGACACTCACTGGACCCGAGGCTAGTGCCCCTCACTGGTAGCCACGGTCGCCGTCGACGGTTGGCCCTCATCGCGGCCGCCATCGCCATTGGCTTCGGCTGCTTGTCGTTGTTGTCGACCCCGAATCCGGCCTCGGCTCAGACCAGTGATCTCGCCGCTTGCCCCGATGATCTCAACGATGTCGCGACCGGAACCACCACGATCAGGATCGTGAAGGTCAACGGACTCATTGACCCCGTCGTCCACTCCTTCGTGCTCGATCAACTGGACCAGGCCGAGGAGAAGGACCTCTTGGCCATGGTGTTGTGGCTCGACAGTGGGGGCAGCGTCTTGGGCCAGGAGGAGTTCGTTGAGTTGGCCACTCGCCTCGATGAGTCGCCAGTGACGATTGCCGTCTGGGTCGGCCAGAGCGGGGCCACTGCCATCGGGGGGGCCGCCGAATTGTTGGGGGTGGCCGACCTGGTCGGCATCTCACCAGGCTCAACGGTGGGTTCCACTGGTCAGGCCCGGCTGCCGAGCTCATTCCCTCCGGCCTTCGGCCAAGCAACTGAACGCCTCGAGGCCACCGAGATCACCGCCGATGAGGCCGTACAGCTCGGTATCTCGATCGGTCCCCTCAGCGATGTTGCCACCATCTTGCCGTTCGTAGCCCAGATCCCAGGCTACGAAGTCATCCAATGCCAGGACACGACGGCCACCGTCGCAGGCGGCGATGATGGAGGATCTGCCGACGATTCCGACAACGGCCTCGCCACTATCCAGAACACTCCTGGTCTGCGCACGATTCCTGTTACCCAAAACCAGTTGACCGGGCTTTCTCTCACGTCCCAGCTGTTCCACACGGTGGCCAGCCCCGAGGTGGCCTACCTGTTCTTCGCCTTGGGCCTTGGCCTACTGGTCTTCGAGCTGTTCACTGCTGGGGTCGGCATTGGCGGCGTGATCGGGGCCGTCTTGCTCAGCCTCGGTTGCTATGGGCTGGCCGTGCTCCCTACCCGATGGTGGGGGATCGGGCTGATCATCGCCGCCTTTCTGGCCATGGCCGTCGATATCCAAACCAATGTGCCGCGCCTCTATTCGGCCCTGGGAATCGGGCTGTTCGTGGCCGGTACCTTCACCCTCTACGACGGTCTGTCGATTTCGTGGGTCACCGTCATCGCTGGGATCGTGGGGGCCGTGCTCTATGCCTACACCGGCATGCCGACGATGGTTCGCAGCCGCTTCTCGACCCCGACCATCGGGCGTAGGTGGATGATCGGTGAGATGGGGGAAGCCATCACCGACGTTTCACCCGAGGGCACCGTCAAGATCCGCGATGTGGCATGGAGAGCGACCACCAATCGTGCCACACCCGTCAGCGCTGGTGACCCGGTGCGGGTCGTGGGCCTCGACCGTTTGTTGCTGGAGATCGAACCAGAAGAGGGCGGAGCCAGGGACTATCGAGACCGCGGATGAACTTGCACTTGAATCGCCTCCTCCGCGGGCATAAAGTCTTGGCCGAAGTACCGTGGGGGGTGCGAGCATGTCAATCCAGGAAATCGAGCTCGACGTTCTCTGGCAGCACCGGGCTGCTTGTCGAGGGCCCAATCAAGCCATCTTCTTTCCGCCGCCGCAGATGGAGCGGCGGTCAGACAAGCGCCAGCGGGAGCGGAGGGCCAAAGAGATCTGTTCGGACTGTCCAGTTCAGGTCGATTGCCGGAGCTACGCCATCGAGATTCGTGAACAGCACGGGATCTGGGGCGGTTTGACCGCGGTCGAGCGTCGTTCAGTCGGCGGCTGGTAGGCGCGGCCCCGCTATCCGCAGATCATCGCGGCGCCGAGTGACCCCCGTCTGGTCGAGATGGGCTAGCAGGGGGAGCACATATTTGCGGGTGGTGCCCAACAGGTCACGCGCCTCGGCCACCGTGAAGCCGGTCGGCTGATCGGCCAGGAGCCGGGCCAGCCGACGGCCAGCTTCGACGATGGCAGCGGCGGCGAAATAGACGCCCCCGTTCTCGACTACTGAACCCCGGCGGACCAGTTCGCGGATCTCTCCCCGGTCGACCCCGTCTGGGCCCGGCGGGGCAAACAACTCGGCCTCCAAGGCGGCCACCCAAGGGTGATCGGCCAGAGGGTCGACCGGTTCGCCCATGGTGATCCGCCCGGCCTCGACTGAGGCTTCGTCGATGAGATCGACGACAGCTCGTTCCCGCTCATCAAGGCCAGCCGAATCCAGGCCGAGGGGCCCTGCTTCCTCGATCCGCGCTCTGACCACCTCGATCGTCTCGGCCAGCGTCTTTTTGGCCACCACCCAGTTCCCAACGCTGGATTCGCGTACCACCCCGGTCAGGCGGCGCAGCTCGTCGACCTTGACCCAGCCCCGCTCAGCCACCACCCGATCGACGTCACGGTCGGGAACAGCCTTGGAGGCTGGAAGCAGAGGATCGATGTCGAGGATCTGGCCGCCGCCAACTGTCTCCTCTCGGCCGCTCTCGCGCAAGATGAACCGGTCTCCGGGGAGGAGGGGGATCCGCTGGTCGAGGTAGAGGCGGACGGCTCCAGTGCTACCGGGCTCCAGCTCACCGGTGCCGAGGACGCGGACCCGGGCCGGGAGCTCACCGGAGCCGACATAGGCGGCATAGGCCCCCCGTCGACTGACGGGATGGGACAGGCTGGCCAACACGTTCAGTTCAGCGTCGATCATGCGGGTGTAGTGCCAGGCTCCTGCCTCGACCAGGACATGGCCCCGCCCGAGGTCGTGATGGCTCACCCCGGTCAGATTGACGGCGGCCCGGTTGCCGGGCCCGATCTCGTCGGCCTGACGATGGTGCGACTGGAGGCTACGGATCCGGGCTTGGTGACCGCCCGGTTCGAGCAGGACCTCGTCGCCCACCCGCAGGGTCCCACCGACGAGGGTCCCGGTGACCACGGTCCCGGCCCCAGCAGGGGCGAAGGCTCGGTCGACCCACATCCGGGGCGAGGCTGAAGGGTCGCGGGGGCGCATCGTGTCTACGAGGAGGTCGAGCTCGGCCCGTAGCTCGTCGAGCCCGAGGCCTTCGGTGGCCGACACCCCGATCACGGGCGCCCCTTCGAGGAAGGTGCCTTCCACCTGTTCCTCGACGTCGAGCTCGGCCAGAGCGTAGAGATCATCGTCGACCTGGTCGATCTTGGTCAGGGCAACGATCCCCTGCTCGATGCCAAGCAGAGACAGGATTCGCAGGTGTTCCTCCGATTGAGGCTTCCACCCCTCGACGGCCGATACCACGAACAGGCAGGCGTCGACCGCTCCGACCCCAGCCAACATGTTGCGAAGGAATCGGACATGGCCCGGGACGTCGATGAACGACAGCTCCCGCCCCGATGGCAGGTTCATGCTGGCGAAGCCGAGATCGATGGTGAGGCCGCGGGCCTTCTCCTCGTCCCAGCGGTCGGGGTCGGTCCCGGTGAGCCGCAACACCAGGGTCGACTTGCCGTGGTCGACGTGGCCGGCGGTGGCGATGACGCTCACCTCACCCCTCCGGGGGTCAAGGGGGTCGCCAATTCGGCCAGAGCCTGGGCCGTTTCGGTGTCGTCGCCAGGGTCGACGGTGCGGAGGTCCAGGATGGTTCGGTTGGCATCGACCCGGGCGATGATGGGCCGCTCGCGGTTGCGCAGGGAGGCGGTGTGGTCGCCTTCGACGGCAACCCCGGCGCTGGCCATCGTCACGGTTGGTAGCGTCCCGCCGCCGGCCATGGCCTCGGTCGCGATGGCCCGGACCCGGATGGCCGAGCCAGTATCACCAGAGGTCGAGGAGGGGGCATTGGCGACGGCTGCCGCCAGGGCATCGGCCCTGGCCTGCAGGACGTCGGTGGCGATGGTTGCCATGCGCCAGAACGGGATGGCATCGCCGTCGCGGCGGAGGTAGGCCAAGGTCGTCTCCTGGAGGGCCGACAACACCAGTGATCCTGGCCGCAGGGCCCGAGCCAGGGGATGGCGGCCACAGGCATCGACCAGATCTTTGCGGCCGGCGATGATCCCGGCTTGGGGGCCGCCAAAGAGCTTGTCGCCGCTGAACATGACCAGATCAGCCCCGGTCTCCAGCGTCTGGCGGGCTGCTGGTTCACCTTCGAGCCATGGAGGGGGCGGTCCGGTCAACCAGGGGCAGTTGGCGTCGAGCAACCCCGAGCCGATGTCGACCAGGACCGGTACATCGAGTGAAGCCAGGGCCGCCACTGAGGTGTCCTCGGTGAATCCCACGATCCGATAGTTCGATTGGTGCACCTTGAGTACCGACCCCACCCGTTGGTCCTCGACCGCGCTTCGATAGTCGCCTAGGCGGGTGCGGTTGGTGGTACCGACCTCGACCAGAGCTGCTCCGGATAGAGCCATCACGTCTGGCACTCGGAACGCACCCCCGATCTCGACCATTTCCCCCCGACTGACCCCAACCGGACCCCGACCAGCCACGGCAGCCAGGCTCAGCATCACGGCGCTGGCACAGTTGTTGACCACCATGGCCGCCTCGGCTCCGCAGGCGCAGGCGAGGAGGCTGCCGACGGCCTGTTGGCGGCTTCCCCGGGACCCGCTGGCGAGGTCGAGCTCCAGGTTGGAGTAGGTCGCTGCCGTCTCGTTGGCGATGGGGGCCCGGCCGAGGTTGGTGTGGAGTAGTACTCCGGTGGCGTTGATGACGGGAATCAGGAGGCGCCGACGACGGAGCCGGGCCAGCTCATCGATCTCGTCGACCTGGTCATCTTGGATGGCCTGGCGAGCCACCTCGACCGCCAGGGGATGGGGCAGGTCTGGGGCCAGGGCGCGAGCGAGCTGATCAACCGAGGGGGGCCGAGTCACGTTGGAACCCTAGCCCCACCGGTCCTCACCGCTACTCCAGACCCTGGCCGGGGCCTTCGGGTGGTCGGTTCCCCCTGGCCACAGGGCTGAGCTGGAGAGGGTAGATGAGGTGGCTGCATGGACGTTGGTCGACATACGACCAGCCGTGGCGAGTCGGCCGCGTCCCCAAGGGACGGTAGACTGGTGACTGAGATGTTTTCACGAGGTGCGCTTGGCGTTCTGACGTTGGTCATTGCCGAATACCTGTTTTTCGGCTTTGCCGCCAGCTTGGTTGGTGGATCCGTCGTGATCTGGGCCAGCCTCGCCGCTTTCCTTGCCGGCTCCCTCCTCTTGCGCCGTCATGTCCCTGCTCTGTTGCGGGGCAGTGTCGAGCCCCTGTCCCAAGCCTCGCGCTCCGTGGGTGGTACCCGGGGATCTTCTGCTACCGGAAGCAGATCCGGAACCGGTCGGGGCGCCGCTGATCACGGACTTCTGGCCGCCGCTGGGCTCCTCCTGCTCATCCCCGGCCTCATCACCGGGCTGGCAGGTATGGCGTTGCTGGTGCCCCCGGTCCGTTACTGGGTCAGGTCGCGGGTCCGCGATCGCTTCGACGCCCTCCTGAGCCGTGGTTTCGCCGGCATCGGTGGGCTCAACGTGTCATTTCCGAATGCTGGGCCCTATGCCCGCCGAGACGTCGTCGACGTCGAGGAACACCACGACGGCAGCGCCCAGGGCGACGCCGTCGACGAAGACATCCCGAAGTCAGCTCCGCGGGAGCTCGACTGATGCATCTCACCAGGAGATCTTCATCAATATGATCGAAGAACCAGCACCTCTGCCCCCGATCACCCCTGGCGTTGCCCGTGCCCTCAGCCCTTTGGTGAGGCGGATCGCTTCGGAGGGAGCCGATGGTGAGCCCGGCCTCAACACCTACCTGGTTGGTATCGATGAGATTGTCATCATCGACCCTGGGCCCTCCGATGCCAGCCACCTCGATGTGTTGTGTGGATGCGGGGGCGACCGCATCCGCTGGATCGTGCTGACTGACACCAGCGAGCAATACTCGGCCGGAGCGGTGCAGCTCAAGGAGCGGACGGGAGCTGAGTTGGTAGCTCCTCCCGGCTTCGACGGGGCCGACGGGGTTCTCGGTGACGGCTACAAGATCGATGCCACCGAGTTCAGGATCACGGCTGTTGCCATCAACGATGGGGCAGATGGTCGCTACTCGTTTGTTCTGGAACAGGAGCGGACCCTGCTCACCGGTGATCACTGCGACGACGGTGTCCCTGACGGACTACCGGCCAAGGTGAAGTCGTACCGGATCAAGGCCATCGCCCCCGGTCACGGCCAGTACATCGAAAACGCCAAGACTGTCCTCTACGCCTAGGCCTAGGCGTAGGCCTAGGACTACGCCTCGCTGCCGCCGCAACTGCAGCCCTGCTGGGCAGCGTTCGGGTTGTCGATCGAGAATCCGGTCTGCTGGGCACCGTCCATGTAGTCGAGGGTGGCTCCGACGAGGAGCTGGGCGCTGGCCGGATCGGCGATCACCCGGACCCCGCCGTGCTCGATCGACTGATCGTTGCTGGCTGTCTCACCATCGAAGAACATCTCGTAGCTGAAGCCTGAGCAACCACCGTTGTGGACGGCCACTCGAAGGGCCAACGACTCGTCACCTTCCTCATCGAGTAGTTCCTTGACCTTGGTTGCCGCTGAATCGGTGACAGCTATCACGTGAACCTCCGGGGCATTCTCCGTGTAGGCCAACCATTTTAGCGTCGTGGAGAAAATGGGCCTACTCGAGGCCACCCCGAAGCCGGGGTCAAACCGGCCGAGGAGCTAATCGGCTGACGCTTACTTCTCGGTTGAGGCTTGGTCGGGATCGGACCTCACGATCGAAAATGTGCCGGTCACGAAGCGTGACGAGGGCACCAGCAGAATTTCGCCAGTATCGGAGGCGATCTCGACCGTTGTCGGATGCACGGTCATGACTTGGCCCCTCACATCCTCCAGATGGACCTGGTCACCCGGGTTCAGCAGGCGGCGTAGAACCCTCGTGGAGGCCACCTCCTCGGCCACGTCGCGCCCACCGAGGCCGATCAGGAGCATCACGGCTCCCGAAGCTCCGAATAGCACCGCAGCCACACCGATGTTGATCACCGTTGTGTCAAAACCGAGCTGGCGCACGGCCAGCAAGGTGGCCAGGGTCAGGATGGAGATCCGGACCGCGCTCAAGATCTGCCGCTGGACCGAGCTTGGCATCCGTCCCAGGGCAGGAGCCAACGCCGTCTGAGCGAACGCCGCGCCAACATTGGCCACGATCACCACGATGGCGGCGGAGATGACCCGGGGAATGAAGTTGATGACGTCCTTCGGTAGCTGTTCGAGAGCGTTCGGCGACACAACCCCCAGGGCCACGATCAATCCGCCGACAATGCCAGCCCACAACACCAGGCTCGACAGCGGTCCGGCGGCGTTGCGAACCGGATCGGGTCGAGACTCAGAGCCGATGATGCTGTTGACTATCCGGGAGGCAATGGTGCCTATGAGGATCCCGCCCAGCATGGCGATGGCTACCACTATCCAGTCAGTTGTTGTCATCAGTGTCCTCGATCAGCAGCAGTCGTGTCGTCTCGATCCCAGCTCCGAACAGGTCGGCAACCACGCCAACGACCTGGCGGGAAGAGAGCTTAGCGTTGACCCCGGCCACCAGACGTTCCGTCAAATCCTCGGGCGGAGCCAGGGCCTCGGCCAGGGCGTGGCCGATGGTGACCTCTTCTCGGGTGTCGAGCTCTTCCAACACGGTGGCACAGTGCTGGCAGGTGCCAACGTGCTTCTCCACGTCATCGTCGACGGCCCCCGACAGCCATTGTTGGAGAGCAGCCGTTCGTGGATGACGGAATCTCATGTCCACTCCCTCAAGTTCGCTCCCAATCGGCGACGAGCCCGCAGTAGGCGCGTCTTGACCGTCGGTAGTGGTATGTCCAACACCTCTGCGATCTCGTCATAGGACATGCCCTCCAGCTCGCGCAACACCACGATGCTGCGCGACAGGTCGTCGAGGGTGTCGAGAGCGTCGATGAAGTCGCTCATGACGGCCCCACTCTGGACCCGGCTCTCCACTGACGTGTCGGGGTTTGATTCCGCTTCAGGGAAATCGTGGGGATCGACGACGACGGCTCGCCGGGTACGCAGGGTCGAAATGGAGGTGTTGTGGGCGATCCGCAGGACCCAGCTTCGCAGTGATGAGACATCGCGCAGGCTTGGCAACGCCTGCCATGCTTTGACCAGCGTCTCCTGGGCAACGTCCTCGGCCAGGGAGGGGTCGCGAACAATCGACAGGGCGAGCCGGTAGATGGCGTCGCCCTGTTCGACCACGAGTTTGTGCAGGTCTTCGGGGTCGGGTGTCGCCTTCGCTGCCGCCTCGCTCGTCGCCCGTTGGCGTGACTCAGCCCCCGCTGTCATCCCGATTCTCATCGGCGCGGTGTACTCGATAGGGGGTGGGGCCAATTGGCAAGTCGCGAGCAATCATGATTAATGACTCACCAAACCCTAGATCAGTCGCGACTCAGAACCTGGCGGCCAAGAATTTCAAAAAGTCCGCGACTGGTGTGACGGTCGCCACGTCCTCTAGTGCGACCGACCTTGGAGGAGGACGTGATGCTCGTACTGGAAAGTCTCTGGGTGGCTCCTTCTGATCCAGCTCAGCAGTAGTTCGATCATGCGCTACGGCGCATGATCGCTCGAACCCCGTTCTCCGCCTGGGGTTCGAGCACGGAGGGATGCGAGACCGTGTGGGCGATGCGGTCTCGCTCCCTCCTTTCCATTCCTGCTCAGGCCAGGGCGGCCAGGGCCCCTCGTAGCTCACTGGCGTCGAACAGGTTGTCGATCCGGTCGACGATGATCCCGCTGGCGTCGACCAGTATCAGCGAGGGTTCGAACTCCAAGCCGAGGGCCTCGACCTGGGAGGCGAGATTGAGGGCTTCATCGTTGTAGTTTCCCGCCACCTCATCGGCGTTTGCGTAGAGCTCCAGGTGGATAGCGGTCACGTCTGGGAAGTCGCCGGATTCCTCGATCAGGGTCTCGACCACGGGTCCGCAATACGCCGTGCGACACAAGGCTGGGGTGGCGACGAGCAGGGCTAGGGGCGAGCCGGTATCGAGAACCTCGGCCACCGTCACCTCATGGAAGGGGCATGGTTCGGGGGCACGGGTGCAGATGGGACTGACGCCGGCCGGGTCGGTGAACGTCGGGGTCTGCAGGGCCGGCATGGCTTGGCCGGGGACGACAACCGAGATCTCGTCGAGGTCGAAGCTCTGGACGGGGAGGCGCCCGATCCTGCCCTGGCCGAAATCCACCTCGAGGTCGTAGATCCCGGGAACCGGCAGGGTGACCCGCAGAGGGAAGTAGCGCAGCAGGTCGGCGTGTTGATGGTCAGGGTCGATGTCAGGGTTCACATGGTCATGGTTGACGACGAGGGCCGCCACCGTGACCTCCTCGATGATCTCGCCTTCGGCCAAGACTCGGACTGGTACCTCGGCCCCATCGACGATGTCGAGGCCGCTCTGGTTGACGACAGCGAACGGGACGCGTTGGGGTTGACCGGCCGCGATCACCCGGTCGGTGCTGAACAGGTGCACGAGTTGGACCTGATCGGCAGCCGAGTCACGCTCGGAGCAGGAGGCCAACAACCCGATGGCTGCCCCACCCAGGACGAAACGCCGGCGTGATAGTCGTCCAGGCATCGTCAACGACCGTATCCTCGCCTCCGTGACCATCGACAAACGCAGTGTGGGATTGACTGTCGACGGTGTAGAGGTGGTGGCCGACGACGGGGCCGGGACCCTCCTCGACCTCCTTCGCCACCAGCTGGGCAAGACCGACCTGAAGGACGGATGCAGCCCCCAGGGTCAGTGCGGGTGCTGCACGGTCCTGGTCGACGGCCAGCCCCGGGTGGCGTGCGTGACTCCGGTGAAGCGGGTGGCTGGTCGGGCTGTCACCACCGTTGGCGGGCTCGAAGCTGATCGACGGGACCGTTGGGCCCAATCCTTCACCGCCACCGGGGCCAGCCAGTGCGGCTTCTGCACGCCAGGGATCATCGTCCGTTTCGACGCCCTCTCCCGCTCGCTCTCACCCACCGAGGTAGGTGGGGGATCGGTTGGGGCTGGTCACCAAGGTCAGGCTGGGGTTGGTGGTAGGACTGGGCCGAAGGGGCGGGATCCGGTGGGCCAGGCCCTGTTGGCTCACCTGTGCCGTTGTACCGGTTGGCAGACGATCAGCGAGGCCTGGGACCGGTTCCACGCCGACCCCCCGGTCAGCTTCGAGCGCAGCCCGAGCCAGTGCGAGGCGGCCGAACGAAGGGCTCGCCTCGAGGGGGGCACGGCCCAGAAGGTGGGGCCCGAAGTGGCCCTCGGCCGCGCCGGGTTCAGCGCCGACGAGGCCCCGGCCGATGCCATGATCGCCCTCAGCGACGGGGCCGGCGGCTGGGTCGTTGGGGACTCGACGGGGGAGGCCCGGGCCGCCCTGGGCAGGATCCAGGGGCGGCGGACCACAGCCAAGCACTCCTGGCCTCTCACCGTTCCCGACGGGGCCTGGGCCGCAACCTTGCGCACGACCTGGGTCGAGCCCGCCTACCTGGAGACCGACGCTTCCTGGTGCGAGCCCGGGGGTGAGCCGGCCCCGATCGCGGCCAATGGGGGTGCCTTCGGGGCCAAGTCAACCTCACCCGTCGAGGAGGCGGCCCGCACCCTGGCCGATCATCACCAGCGTCCCGTGCTCGCTCTGGCCTCCCGGGAAGACGTCACTCGATGGGGCCCGAAACGACCCCCGGTGGCCGGGGGCGCCAGGCCTGATGGCACCGGGGTGCTCAACGTGATCGCCACCCCCGGGATCGCTGAAGCGGTGGCCGCCGTCGCCCCCGGTATCGAGGTGGTGGAGTTCGCCAACCCTGGTGTCGGGCCGTCGACCTCGGCTGCCATCCGGGCTGCAGGGTGGGCCGAGGCCCTGGTATTGCTGGCCGGGGCGCGGGGCCATCTGGCATCGGTGACGGCCCCCAATGGGGCTACAGCATCGGCCGAGATCGTTGACAATGGTCCGTCAGGGCCCGTGATCCGGGCCATCGTCAGCTGCGGGCTGGTGCTCGACGAGGTCATCCTGCGTTCCTACTGCATCGGGGCGGCCCATATGGCGTGGTCGTGGGTCACGGGAGAGGCCCTCACCGTCGGAGACGATGGCACCATCCACGACCTCACGATCCGCAGCTTTGGTGTGACCCGCGCCGTCGATACCCCACCCATCGAGATCACGATCGAGGCCGGCCAGGGTGAGCCCCGCAATGGCTCAGATGCGGTGTTTGCTGCCGTCGCGGCCGCTACCTGGTTGGCTGCTGGTTGGGATCAGGACTGGCCTGTCGGCGTGCCGGTGATCGGGGGGTCGGTGGCCGATGCTGGGTCGGGACGCTGACAGGGTGCGTCGGGGGCCGTTTCGGCTAGGGTCGCGACCGTGAGCAAACCGGTAGGCCCCTACACCCCCATCGTCGAAGCAGGTCCGTGGCTGATCTGCTCCGGTCAGGTCGGCATCGCCGACGGTTCGTTGGTGGACGGGGGAATGGCGGCCGAGCTGAGGCAGGCCATGGCCAACATGGCTGGCCTGCTCGCTTCCAAGGGAGCCAGCCTCGACGATGTGACCAAGACCACCGTCTTCCTGACCGACATGGGCGACTACGCCGAGATGAACACCATCTACCTCGACGCGTTTGGCGATCACCGGCCCGCCCGCTCGGCGGTGGCCGTCGCTGCCCTTCCCATTGGTGCTTCGATCGAGATCGAGGCTTGGGCCTACCGAGGCTGAGGTCGAATCATGCTCGTTGCCATCATCTTCGCTGTGATCCTCGTGGTCGTCATCCCCGTCGGGTTTCTCATGAGCACCATGGGGGCGGCGGCTGCCTTCGGCGAGCTGTTGCGAAAAGATGCCGAGAGACGTCATGGCGATAGTGAGCTGCTCGACACCAATTACTGAGTTGGGCTGATTGGTTCCAATTGATCGGCCATAACTGATCGCGAGTCGGGGCTGGAGACAGTACGGTCACGATCGTGATCGATCTGCGCCTCCTTCGTGACGACGAGACCTACCGCCAGGGAGCGATCAGCAAGGGGGCAACCCCCGACCTGATCGAACGTCTTGTGTCGGCTGACGCCT
>JAAETV010000069.1 GCA_024227975.1 Actinomycetes bacterium | reverse complement strand
GCCCCGTGCACGATCATGGCCATGGTTGTGCTCCGAAAGCGTTGTGCGGGCCAGGCCATGAGGAGCGCCCCATCGATGATGGTGACGGCGATGCCCCAGGGCTGGTGGAGGTGATAGAAGGCAAAGAGCACGCCGTTGGCGACCCAGGCCCACCTACCGAACACACCATGCATCTTGGGTAGGAGTACGCCCCGGAAGATGAGCTCCTCACCGATGATGTTGAACACCAGGAGTGGGACGAAGATGGCCAGCAGCCACCAAGCTCCCTCCAGTGGGGCCAGCCGAGCATCGTCGTTCATGAGTTCGTCGAGGCTGTACTTGCTGGGCTCGGAGAGGAAGTCGAGCAGGCCCGAGGTGACGAGGTCGCCCAATGGTCCGCCCAGCGCACTGATGGCGGCAAAGCCGACGATGAGCGGAGCGAGCCACCACCACAGCTTGCGCCGGGGTTGTCTGGTCTCGGGGTCACACGGTGGGTTGAGCCGGAGACGTCGCTTGACGGTGTCCCATCGGAGATCGCCTTCTTCGTGTCGGACGATCGCCAGGGCGAACACCGTGAGCCATACCAGCCCGAAGGTGAGCAGGATGGCTCGAGCCAAGGCCGGCCTCTTCCATACCCCAGCTGTCGCCGATGATTGGCGGAACGATCCAACCGAGGACGACCATTGGCGCCGTTGCTGCGGCCCAGATGGCGCTAATCCGTCGTGGAGAATACTGGTCGGTCGTGGTCGGATCCTGCCCGGTTCCCTCAGTGGTCACGATGAGCTTGGCATGGTCGTCGTCACCCGGTTGATGTTGGCGGGAGCGTCGCTGCTTCTGGTGCCGTGGGGAAAGCGGCCAATGATCCGTTGGTACCCTTCTATGTACTCCAAGCAGACGCCCTCCCAGTCGTCAGGCAAGTCGACTGAACTCACCAGATCACACGATGTACCAAACATAAGAGGAGGTGCACCCTCTCGGACTCGTACCAACACTGTGTTGCCATCCCCAACCGGCAACTGAAACAGCTCGTCGTGCGGGCCAAGGTCGGCGACCGATTCAAGGGCCGGGTCGTTGGAGAGCAGAGCCCTCCCCACCGGCACAGCGTCATCCAGGCTCGAAACCAAGTCTGGTTCGCTGTCATCTGCGCAGCCAACCAACAGGAGGGCAAGAGACACAACGAGCAGCCTGACCCGTTTCACGAGCATCAGACTACCCCGGTCGGGCTCACCACGAGAGCACTCGGAAGCCATCAGCCCTCGGAGTGGCGTGAGGCGATCAATTCTCGAGGTGGAGGCGACTGTGTAGAGCGGCGTCGACGACGTCGTGATGATTGCGGACGTACTGGTTGGCGACATCGTTGATCGGGAGATGGTCCCACGACTGGGCGATAGGGGAGTGTTGGGTCGCTCGATGGATGGCGTGGCGCGCTCGTTGGGATGTCAGGACCCGGTCCCGGATGGCGTCGCTGTCCCATCTGCCCCTCACCTCGGAGGCGAACTCGGCGGCGGTGTCGAAATGGTCCGGGTCCTCGGCCAGGTTGTTGCGCTCCAGGGGATCTGCGTCGACGTCGTAGAGTAGGGGAGGGTCGGTCTCGCAGTGGATGTATTTGAGGTTGTCGCGACGAATCATGAACATCGGATGCGACGTCATCTCGGCCATGTACTCGCCGGTCGTCTCCGAGACCTGGTCGCTTTCGCCGGTGGCCAGCGGCCAGAGGCTTCTGCCTTCGATGTCGGGCACGGACCGGCGCCAAGGCCTGCCGTCGGTGGCGATGTCGAGCAGTGTCGGCAACACATCGAGGTGGGACGCCACGTTGGGGATTGTGCAGTTGGCCACATCGGGCCCCGCCATGACGAGGGGGACCCGGGCCGAGCGCTCGAAGAAGGCCATCTTGTACCAGAGGCCACGATCGCCGAGCATGTCCCCGTGATCGCTGGTGAACATCACCACCGTTGAATCAGCGAGGCCGGTCTCTTGGAGGGTGGAAAGGAGGCGCCCAAGCCAGTCGTCGACATAGCTCGTGTTGGCGTAGTAGCCATGGCGGGCGGCGCGAGCCTGGTCTTCAGTGAAGCCGACGGTGTCGGCTTGGATGCCGGCACGAATGCGTTGACTGTGCGGATCCAGCGAGCTCTGGTCGATCAGATCGGGGAGGTCGATGTCGTCGTCGTCATAGTGATTCCACCATTCTGGTCGGGTCACGTACGGGTCGTGAGGATGGATGAACGAGGCGACCAGGAAGAAGGGTCGATCATCACCATCGCGGGCCAGATCGAGTAGCTTGCGACGAGAGGTGTAGCCGACCTCCTCGTCATAGTCGATCTGGTGGGTCGTCACCGCTTGGCCGGCCTCGGCCAACGGGTCCATATTGTGGTACCACTTGTCGATCCGACGCTCAGCGTCCTCCCAGTCGGGCGTCCAGGCGAAATCGGCGGGATAGACGTCGGTGGTCAGCCGCTCCTCGAACCCGTGCAGCTGGTCCGGGCCGACGAAGTGCATCTTGCCGGCAAGGATCGTCCGGTAGTCAGCCGATTGGAGGTAGTGGGCGAGGGTCGGGACCGAAGCCGGGAGCTCAGCGGCGTTGTCCCACGCCCCGATGGTGCTGGCCGAACGGCCAGTCATCATCGCGAACCGAGACGGAGCGCACAGGGGGGAGTGGCAATACGTCGCATCGAAACGAGCGCCCCGCTCCGCCAGCGAATCGAGATGGGGCGTCGAAACTACAGGGTGCCCGTAGGTGGATGTGAAGTGGGGTGCCAGCTGGTCGGCCATGACCAGGAGGATGTTCGGTCGAGACACCCAGGAGAGAGTAGCGGGGCTGGGTCAGGGGAGCCCGACGTGGCCGTGGCGGGTCTTCCACAAGAAGTACTTCTCGAATGCCACCTTCATCGCGTGGGCTTGCGGGCCGGGAATCATCACACTGTGCTTGCGTGGTGGGAGCATCTTGTCGGCGAGGATGATCACCCCATTGTTGCCGGCGTCCATCACACAAACGGCGGCGATGTCACCGAATGCTTTCTGTTCATCTGGTGTCTCACCCCGTATCTGCGAAGCGATGTTCTTGGCCGCGACATGGGCCTGCTGCTCGGTTGGGAATCCGGTCTTGGGAATCCCGACAGGGTTCGAGGTATGCCATGGGACCTCAACGGCGGCGGCGACACCAACGGCGTAGACATTGTCGTAGGGGAGTGACTGGTATGTGTCGCGGACCGGCACATAGCCCTTCTCATCGCTGATTTCCGTGGTCTTGTGTATGAGGTCTTGGCCGATGAAGGGCGGCATGATCATCGAGTAGGCGAAGTCCAAGTTGGAGCCGTCCCCCAGGACCACGCGGCCCTCGTCGACATGGTCGATCGACGTATCGAGAACAGCGTCGATCTTCTCCTTCTTGAGGAACATCTTGAGCATGCCCTCGCCGTGCTTCAGCCCGCCGATACCAAAATGTCCCAGCGTCGGTTCAGGTGAGACGTAGGTCAGTTTCACCTCACGCTTGAGCCCGTTCTTGCGGAGCTGGTGGCTCACGTTGAACAGGTACTCGTAGGCCGCACCGAAGCATCCCGCGCCCTGGGTCGCGCCGATGACGATGTCACCGGGATTGTCGAGGAACTTCCGCCAGCCTTCGCCGGCGCGGGTGGCGTTCTCCAACGTTGCGATGTCGTAGGCATTACCGTCGGGTCCGAGCCCGGGCACGATCTCGCTGTCGCACTGGAAGCCGGTCGCGATCACCAGGTAGTCGTAATCGTAGGACCCTGACGATGTGATCACCCGGTTGGTATCGAGCTGTAGCTCAGTGGCCGACTCATGCACGAACTCGACCCCATGGTCGGTGAACGTTGGCTCGACTGGCACGGTGATGTCGGCGGCGCTGCGCTTGCCGAACGGAAGCCAGATCAATGAAGGGTTGAACAGGAAGTGGTCGGCTGGTGAGATGACGGTCACATCCACGTCGTCGTCCAGCTCGTGCTTCACTGCTAGGGCAGCCGTGAGGCCGCCAAAATTGCTACCGAGTACGACGACTTTCATCCAACATCCTCCTCTTTGAGCCAGCCGGTCGTTTCTATGACCAGCCAACAGCAGCATGAATCTTCAGGGCGGCTATCGGAAGAGTCCTAGGTCCTGGTGCCCGTGTGCCCGGCGGCCACTGTGAGGAAGATCGTTCATGATCCCGCAGCGATCCTGGTCGCACCGAGTCAACCAGCAGTCGCTCGGGCGTTGAGCACCAGTCGGGTCCCCAGCGCCCCCAGTACACACGATGTAACTCGGTCAATCCGGGTCTTCGCTCGAAGATACTGCTTTCGTGGCCGAGGGGCGGACAGGACAATCGCGACAGCTGAGTACCAACCGAATTCGACCAGGAACACCGCGGGCAGGACTGCCAGGTAATAGAGAGGCTCGATGACCTCGGGCAGAAACGCCGCAAACGTAGATGCATAGACAATGGCTGTCTTCGGATTGGCGAGCTGGGTCGTCAGCCCCAGCATCATCGAGTGCCTCTGGGAGGGATCAGAGGTGTCTGCCACTTGGAGGTCTCGATCCGCTCCCCGCCAGATCCGCACCGCGAGGGCAACCAGGTAAGCACCGCCAATGATCCTGAGGGCGATGTAGACAGTCGGGACGGCCTCCAGAACACTCCGCAGGCCGGCCAGTGCAAGTGCGGCAAAGATCACCCCGCCCATCCCCATGCCCGTTGCTACCACGATGCCAGTTCGGCGGGAGGTAGCCACCGACTTCTGAGCCACCATGACGAAGCTTGGGCCCGGGCTGATCGTACCGACCAGCAGGGTTCCCATGATTGCAGCGATCGATAGTCCGAAACTCATGTCCCGCCCTTCCCGACAGATTGCCAACACGCTAGGCGACGATCGCTGCTGTCCACGATCGTTCCGGCTGGACTTGTCCTCACAATCACAGTGATCCTGCGCAACCTTCATACAGGCTCATGGGTACCGCATCATGTCAGGAGCGTCGACGTTTCGGTGACGATGCTGAACCGGTCTGCTAGCTCGGCCAGGGCGACCCGCTGAACGTCTCCCGCCTCTATAGCTGGGCCGCCACTGACAGCCGGGAGGGATCTGGTGGCGGTGGCGTCACCTACGACGGTCGCCTCGTAGCCGAGGTCGAGGGCCGCTCGTGCGGTAGAGCTCACACACATATGTGTCATGAACCCAACAAGCACCAGGGGTCGTTCGCCGATCTGGGATAGGTGGCTCGATAGGTCAGTGCCGGCGAAGGCATTGGGGAGGCTCTTGTGAACGACGGGCTCCTTGTCCGCTGGTCCGATACTGGGGAGGAAGCGACCGCCACCGGTCGGATCGAATAGACCACCGGCACTGCCCTGGTGGCTCACGTGCACGACTGGCGACTCGAGGTCCCTGGCTTCGCCCAGGAGCGAGCCGATACGAGCGAGGGCGCGATCGAGACCTGCGAGAGGTAGGCGACCCTGTTCGGAGTACTCGATTTGTCCGTCAATGATGACCAACACCGACTCGGCCAATGGCCGAGGCTGACTTGGGAGTCCAGCGGCTGATCGAAGCGTGAACGGTGGTTGCAGGATTGTCATGCTGAACACGATCGTGTCCATCGGCTGTATCTACCAGTGACGCAAGCGACTAGTATCAAACAATATGCGCCAGAAGGTGATCAGTCTGGTTCCAGAACACGCCAGCCTGTTCGAGTCATCGACCCCGGTCGGCGTTTGGGGCGGGCATCGTTCAGTCGCAACGGAACTCAACGTTGACTTTGTTGTCTGTGGTCTCCGCTCCACGAAGCTGCAGATCGAGGGCGGGCTGTCAGTTGGGGGTCTGGAGCTGCTTGGTGATCATGTAGAGGACGCGGACATGATCGTCGTGCCAACCTGGCCGGTCCCATCGCGCTCTGTTCCCCCCCAACTGGTCGAACTCCTGATTGCTGGCCACGACTGTGGCGCGAGAATCGTCGGCCTTTGCCTTGGTGCATTCGTGGTTGCCGCCACTGGGCTGCTCGATGAACGAACTGCTGTCACCCATTGGCGGCATCGTGAGCTCTTCGAGACGCGCTTCCCCGCGGTGACCTTCGAACCCAACACCCTCTATGTCGATCACGGCTCCGTTGTGACCTCGGCCGGAAGCGCAGCCGCGATTGATTGCTGCTTGCATCTGGTACGTACCGACCACGGAGCCGATGTGGCGGCGTCGGTTGCCCGATCAATGGTTGCCGCACCCCATCGAGCGGGTGCGCAGTCCCAGTTCGCAGCGGCTCCACCGATAGCAGCCGGGGATGACCCGCTCGCCAACGCTCTTGCGGTAGCGGCGTCTGACATCGCCTTGGTCGGTTCCGTTGGCGATCTCGCCAAACTCGCCAAGACCAGTCGCCGATCGCTTGAACGGCACATCCAGGGCCGCCTTGGCGTCACACCCCGAGCCTGGCTGAACGAGCAACGCGTTGTCACCGCTTGTCGCCTATTGGAAGCAACTGATCTGAGCATCGAACAGATTGCGAGCGAGGTGGGCTACGGCTCCACCGCCACCCTGCGCCGGGCACTGATGGGCGCCAGAAGTATCACCCCAACGGCGTACAGGCAGATGTTCCAGATCTGAGCATCCGTGAAAGGGTGGCCCGAGAGTATCCAACCGCGTTCCTGGCGCTATCGGTGTGTGCTGCGTGGTGAGTGAGAAGGAGCGCGTGGGCCGATGGCCAAGGCGGCGCACTATTCTGGTGCTGGCCGGCCGACGAATTCCGCAGGAACAGATAGTGCATGAATCGTTAGACGACGTCTTTGCCTCCTTGTCCACCGCCTTGATCGCCGATGCTTGTGTCCGGCTCGGAGAGACGGTGGCATTGGCTCCACCTGGCTTGAGCCCCGTGGTGGCAGGCCACAAGGTCGCGGGCAGGGTGCTTCCGGTTCGCCACAACGGATCTGTTGATGTATTCCTCGAGGCCTGCACCGTCGCTGAGGTCGGCGAGGTTCTCGTCATCGACAACGGTGGCCGCGCCGACGAAGGATGTATCGGGGATCTCACCGTTCTTGAAGCCCAATCAGCAGGTATTGCCGGTGTGCTCGTGTGGGGGTTTCATCGCGATACCCACGAACTCGCTGGAATCGGCCTTCCCGTCTTCAGCTACGGAAGATGCCCGGTCGGCCCGCTCCGGCTCGACCCGGATGAGTCCGGTGTCTATTCGAACGTTGGGTTCGGCGAGCTCAGCGTCGGCTCCAACCATGCCGTGTTCGCCGACGACGACGGGGCGGTGTTCGTGGCACTGGCCGTTCTCGAAGAAGTGCTAGCCACAGCAGCAGCGATCGGCGCCAGAGAACGTACCCAAGCCGACCTGGTCCGTGCCGGTACGAGCCTCAGGGATCAGCTGCGATTCGACGACTACCTGAAGGCGCGTTCCACCGACCCGTCCTACACCTTTCGCCAGCACCTCCGCGCAATCGGAGGGGCAATTGAAGAATAGACCATCACCGGGCCGCTACTCGATGGTCAACCGTTGTGGTGGGGGACCCCGCTCCCAAAGAGGTTGACGGAGGCCAGGAGTCAATTGGACTGGGGAACGGCGTTGGCGGCCACTGTGAGTTGCCCGCTCGTGGCCAACAGAGCAAAGACCAGTTGGCCACCTTCCGTGATCGTGATCTCCGGGCCCGAGCTGCGCGAGAAGCCGGATCCCGAGCGTGCCGCGAGCACACCGGACGGCTGAATGACCGTCGGTCCCGAGCCCTCATCAGTTCCCTTCCGATGCCGCGACGTCGAGATGGTCATGAGTGCTTCCGGGCTGTGGGCATTGACGGGAGCGGGGGGTGTGGCCGCAAGAACTCATTGTTCGGAAGGAGACCGTGGCTTCAGAGCGGTCGACGTGGCACTGATCGAGGAGGAGGATCTGGTCACCACCTTCGCCTACAGGACCGAGTTCACCGAAGCCCTGATCCTTGCTGCGCCAGAGCTCACGCTTGGACAAGCTTCCAAGATTCGCGACGCCGCGACCTCGATCGCGGCCGCTCACAACTGGTTCGACTAGCAAGGGTTTCCTACCACCTGAGGGGGCGGTGTCGTGGGCATTGGCGACGAGCGAGACCTGCACCTTGTCGACCCTGGCGAGCTTGAGCTCCCGTGGCTCCACCACGCAGGCCGCCCTGGAACCGGCGGGACGGCGAGTCGCCTGATCCGAGCCTCGCTAGGGTCGCCGGTATCGCTGAGAGCACCCTCTTCTCCATTTCCAGTCTTGACGGCGGTCCGAATCCAGGTCTAGCTGAGCGGTTCCGGTGCATGGTCAAGCTCCTGGGGCTGGTTGCCGTCTTCGCTCTCGTGAGCTTCGGCGTCAAGGCCCTCGGTGAAGGTGAAGCGGCCGGAGGCGACGCCACGGCGGCCGATGGGGGAGCGCTCGAGGGCCAGTTCCTCGTGTCGGGCTCGTCGACGGTGTTTCCGATCGTGCAGCGACAGGCTGAGGAGTTCGCTCTCGTGGCCCCAGGGGTGGCGGTGGCGGTGGAAGGGCCGGGCTCGGGCGACGGTGCCATGAAGTTCTGTGCCGGCGAGGTCCCCATCGCCAACGCCTCCCGCCTGTTCTCAGACGAGGAGGTCGCGATATGCGAGGAGGCCGGTATCGAGTTCATCGAACTTCGGCGGGCCATCGACGGCATCAGCATCATCACCGCGCCGGAGAACGATGCGGTCGAGTGCCTCTCGTTCAATGACATCTATGCTCTGCTCAGCGAGGAGGCGTCGGCGTTCGACAGCTGGTCGGATGCCAACGCCCTCACCGCCCTCTGGGGTGGGCAGGAATTCGCCGACGTTCCGCTCGATGTGTTCGGCCCTGGTGAGGAGTCGGGCACGTTCGACAGCTTCAGCGAGATCGTCATCGAGTCAGTGGCCAGGGGCACGACCGGCCTGGACACCGACACCCGAGATTTCGTCACCACGATCAGACCCGACTACACCTCGAGCCCCGACGACAATGTCGTTGTCGAAGGGGTGGAATCCAGCCCCTACTCCCTTGGCTGGGTCGGGTTCGCGTTCGCCAGCGAATCGGCGTCGGCGGGACGAGTCCGCGTCGTGTCGGTGTCGGTTGAGGACGGTGGTGAGTGCGTGACCCCCACTCCGGCAACGATCGCTGCGGCCGAGTTCCCGATCGCCCGATTCCTCTATACCTACGTCAATGCCGAGGCCGCAGCCGGCGATCCCGCCGTCGCCGCCTTCGTCGACTACATGTTGAGCGACCCCGGCTATGAGTCAGTGTCGGCGGTTGGCTACATCGACCTCCCAGATGATGAGCTGGAGCGGGCCGAGGCGATCTGGGATGGCCGCCTGACCGGGCGGCAGTACGAATGACGGCACGAGTGGGACTACGAAGCTCGGCCACGGATGCCGCTCCCGAAGCCACACCGGTCGGGCCGGAGAACGGCTCCTGGACGCCGGTGATCCCGTCGGTCTGGTCGCGCTGCTCGGCCGCCGTGGCCGAAGGCATTATCTTCGTTCTCGTTGCCGTGACTGTGGCCATCGTGGAGTACTACCTGGCGGGGCCCCTCACCGACTTCGGCCCGTCGAACTGGTGGATCGCTTTCGTGATCATGGTGGCCTGGACCGGTTGGAGCTGGGCTGGCGCCCAAACCCCGGTAGGGGCCTACGTCGACCATTTCATTGCCGACACCGACGGCCGAGCGGCGTGCTTTTCCTGTATCGCCGTCCGCCAACTCACCCGGTTCGGCGTGCTGTACGGCGTACCCTTCCTGCTCTTCGACTCGAATATGGCGTTGATGACCGCACTTTTCGTGGCAACCGGGGTCGCGATCTCTCTGCTGCCCGACCGCCGAGCGCCGTGGGACCTGATGGCGGGGACCGTCGTGACCCGGTCATTGGCTGGTGAGGCGACGCAGAGCCTGCCCGAGCTCACATCGCCCTCCGACCTCCGCCTTGGCCCCCAGCGTGTAGGTGAGAACCGGCGGGCTCGACGGATGCTGCAGATCGCCAGCCTCTCGTCGGTACTCGTGAGCGGCCTCATCGTCTGGAACATCTTCAGCGAGGCGTGGCAATTCGTGTCCGCTGCGGAGTTTTCGTGGACCCTGCTCACCGACATTGGCTGGTTCCCCCGGCGTGACAAGTTCGACCTCTCCACCCTGTTCGTCGGAACGCTCTGGATCACCGGGATCGCCATGCTGGTCGCCGGTCCGATCGGCATCGGTGTCGCCATCTACCTGTCGGAGTACGCCACGCCGAGGTTGCGGGGCATTGTCAAGCCGGCCATCGAGACGTTGGCCGGCATCCCCTCGGTGGTCCTCGGCTTCTTCGCCATTTCGTTCATCAGTCCCTCGCTGCTGGGGCCGATCGGGAAGCTGGTGGGCGTCGAGATCGGGATCTTCAGCCTGCTGTCGGCCGGTATCGCCGTCGGCGTCCTCACCGTTCCGATCGTGGCGTCGATCTCCGAGGACGCGATGCGGGCCGTGCCCCGAGACCTACGTGAGGCTAGCTACGGCCTGGGCGCCCGCCGGGCCACGACCGCTTTGCGGGTCGTCTTCCCCGCCGCGCTGTCGGGTATCTCGGCCGCCTTCATCGTCGGTGTCTCTCGCGCCATCGGAGAGACGATGGTCGTATTCATCGCCGCCGGAGGTTCAGGCGGTGCGATCTTCGAGGCGGATCCGACCGAGCCCGGCCAGACCATCACCGCCGCCATGGCATCGCTCGGTGCCGGAACCGACAGCGTTGCCGGTTCAGGAATCGCCTTCCAAAGCCTCTACTTCCTGGGGGCACTGCTCTTCATCATCACGCTTGTGTTGAATGTGCTGTCCGGCATCATCGTCCGCCGCTTCAGGCAGGTGTACTGATGAGCAGCGCCTCCGAGCAGAAGCCTCCCACCCTCCGGTCACTGCGACGGCGCCGTTCCGCCGATCTGCGAGGTCAGGCCTTCCTCGGCTTGCTCCTCCTGGCCGTCGGCCTGGCCCTGGCCATGATGCTGGCGGTTCTGTTCAGCGTCGCGGTAGACGGCTTCGAGGTGCTCAGCGACCGGTTGTGGACCTTCCTCTCCAACCCCTCCTCCAGCGATCCGGCACTCGCTGGGGTGGCACAGGGCATCCGGGGCAGCCTCTCTATCGCCGCCATCGTGATGGTGACAGCATTCCCGGTCGGCATCGGCTCCGCCGTCTACCTGGAGGAGTACGCGGAGGACTCCAAGCTCACCCGCCTCATCGAGATCACGGTTCGCAATCTGGCCGGCGTACCGTCGATCGTCTACGGGCTGCTCGGTCTCGCTGTCTTCGTTCAGGCTTTGCGCGGCATCACCGGTGGCAGCTCCGTCATCTCCGGCGGGCTCACGCTGGCGGTACTTGTGCTGCCGATCGTGATCATCACCTCCGCCGAGGCGATTCGAGCAGTCCCATCAGCGTTGCGGGACGGTGCCTACGGGCTGGGGGCGACCCAGTGGGAAGTGATCCGGACCCAAGTTCTGCCCGCAGCTCTACCCGGCATCCTCACCGGTGCTGTCCTGTCGATCGCCCGGGCGCTGGGGGAAGCGGCTCCACTGCTCGTCGTCGGTGCCGCCGCGTTCTACACCACCGGGTTCCAGGGATTCATAGATCAGCTCCAGGGAGCGTTCACTGCCCTGCCCATGAACGTTGCCAACTTCGCCAAGCTTCCGGCCGATGAGTGGGCCGGCCATGCCGCTGCGGCCAGCGTCGTTGTGCTGGTCGTCGTCTTCGCAGTCAACCTCGTCGCCATCATCGCCCGGGCCCGGATCACGCGCCGGTTGGGCCGATGAGCCCAGATCGCAATGTCCCGCCTCAGAATGGGGGAGACATGACCGGCATCGCAGAGCCGGTACGGTTCGAACCCATGATCAACCGGCCCGACCAGCGGGGCGAGGACCGGGGCGGTGAGCGGCTGCCGGATGGCCGTCCGGTGTTCACTGCCCGCGACCTCAGCGTCTACTACGGGACGTTTCGGGCCGTCGCCGATGTCAGCCTCGACGTCATCGAGCGTCAGATCACCGCCTTCATCGGACCGTCGGGCTGTGGCAAGTCAACGATCCTTCGCTGCTTCAACCGAATGAACGATCTGATCGATGGCGCCCGGGTCGAGGGCAAGCTGCTCTATCACGACATCGACCTCTACGATCCCGTGGTCGACCCGGTCGCCGTACGCCGCCGCGTCGGCATGGTGTTCCAGAAGCCGAACCCATTCCCGAAGTCGATCTATGACAATGTCGCCTACGGCCCTCGCATCGCTGGTTTTCGGGTTTCGATGGACGAGCTGGTCGAGCGATCGCTGGTCGGAGCCGGCCTCTGGGACGAGGTCAAGGATCGCCTGCGGAGCTCGGCCCTGAGCCTCTCAGGCGGTCAGCAGCAGCGACTCTGTATCGCCAGGGCCATCGCCGTGAATCCCGACGTGCTACTCATGGACGAACCCTGCTCGGCCCTCGACCCGATCGCCACCGGCATCATCGAGGAGCTGATGCGAGAGATGCGGGCCCAGTACACGATCGTCATCGTCACCCACAACATGCAACAGGCGGCCCGGGTCAGCGACACGACGGCCTTCTTCACCGCCGAGGCGGACGAGACGACAGGGCAGCGGCGAGGCAAACTGGTGGAATTCGACGACACCGCCCGGATCTTTTCAACCCCCGGCGATGAGCGCACCGAGGCCTACATCACTGGACGGTTCGGTTGAGCGACTCTGGACCTGAAGGACGTCACCCATGAACGTCATACGCAGTGAGCTCAACGGCCGGCTGGAACGGCTCCGGACCAACCTGCTGGCCATGACCGAACTCGTGGCCCAGCGAGTCGATGAGGTGACGGCTGCCCTACTCGAACGTGATGTCGCCAAGGCCGATGAGTTGGTGATTGGCGATGATGAGATCGACCTGATGGCTCAAGAGGTGGAAGAGCTCTGCGTCGACACCCTCATCCGCGAGCAACCGGTGGCGGGCGACCTGCGCGCCATCGTCGCTGCCATGCACATGAACAGCGACATCGAGCGCAGTGGTGATCTGACAACCAACATCGCCAAAGCGGTCGGACGCATGCAGGGATCGAGGCCACCCGACCGAATTCGTGACCTGATTGTCCGTATGGCCGAACAAGCCAAGTTCCTCTTCGAGCAGGCCGGCGAGGCCTACCGCGCCCTCGATCCCGAGATGGCGGCGTCGATCGACGACCTCGATGATGTGCTCGACGACTTGCACCGCACCTACGTCGAGGTCGTGATCGGAGCCAGCCGCCATGGCGAGCTCGAGGCCCACGAGACCCTGCAGCTGGCCCTAATCGGCCGCTTCTACGAGCGAATCGGCGACCATGCCGAGAATATGGGGGAGCGGACCCGCTACATCATCAGCGGGTGGACGCCCGAAAGCGCCGGGGCTGACCGGGCCCGGGCTCGAAGCCGAGGTGAGCAAGTCGAGGAGCCGGCGTTGCACACGGCCCGGGGTCTGGCCGTCATCGACTCCATCGCCGAGGAGCGCCGCATCGACGCGACGAGGCGAGACTTTGTTGCCAATGTCAGCAACGAGCTGAAGACACCGATCGGCGCCATCTCACTGTTGGCCGGGGCGCTGGCCGACGCCGACCCTGACGTTGATCGCAACCGGCTCAGCCGCCATCTCAACCGGGAAGTAAAGCGAGTCGAGGGAATTATCGACGACCTGCTCGAACTGACCCGGCTCGAAGAGTTCGATCCCGAGATGTCAACGGTGTCTATCGATGACGTCGTCCACGAGTCGGTCGACAGCGCCCGTGGTCTGGCTGATGCCAGCGGCATCGAGCTGGCGGTCGTTGGTGCGCCGAGCGGCGTAGAGATCCAGGCCGACCGCAGACAGCTGATACGAGCGCTGGTGAACCTGATCGACAACGCGGTCCGGTACTCCGAGCCCGACAGCCAGGTGACGGTCACGATCGATCCTGTACAGGATGCGGTCGACATCCGGGTCACAGACAATGGGATTGGCATCGCCCGGCCAGAACTGGAGCGCATCTTCGAGCGGTTCTACCGGGTCGACCGGGCCCGAAGCCGCGAGACCGGGGGTACTGGCCTCGGCCTCTCGATCGTCCGCCACGTTG
>JAAETV010000068.1 GCA_024227975.1 Actinomycetes bacterium | reverse complement strand
GACGTAGAAGGGATTGCGGGGATCGTCGTTGTCAACCTCGTAGGTGCCCTCGTCGAGCCAGCGCTGCTGCCAGCGGGGTTCGATATCCGTCGGCTCGTAGCGAAGGGCTTCATGGGCGGGACTATCAGCCATGATCAAAGGTTAACGACTCATGGTCGTCCCTGATCTCGAATTCGGCTCCTACTACTAAGTGAGGGAGTGGTGGGGCGGGGAGCCGTGGTGGCAGCGATTTGAATCTGCCCACTCGTGGACAACAGAGCGTGGATCAGTTTACCTCTATCTTGTCTCCCCAATAGCGGACTCGTGGCACCCTGGGGTCTGTGAGGTTCTGGACGGTTCAGCCCCGTGTGGTCTTGGAGCAGATGAACACCGTGGAGGGGGCTCGGGTTGATCCTGATAATTCCAGGTACCGAGGGCGGAGGCCGTGGCAGTACGAATGGCTGTCGGCCGGGCTTGGTCGCAATCATCCTGGGTTTGACGGTGGCTGGCCCTGGTGGTTGAGCTGTCAAGAGCCAGATCTGGATCAGTGCCGATCAGCGGTGCTGCCCGGGGGGAGAGACCAGGCGCTCATCGAGCTCGATCTGTCGGAGGATCGGTGTCTGGTCTTTCCACTGTGGATGTGGGAGACGATCCACAGCGGTCTGTACCTCGCGGCGTGCCGGGAGGAGTTCGCTGGCTGGTATGGAGACCTGGACTCAGCGTTGCCGAGAATCGAGGTCTGGCCGCTTCCTCAGCCATGGAGGGACCGGATCGAGTTGAGTTGGGATCGGATCTTCGATCGCGACCGTCACGTCCGGTTCTGGTATCGAGATGGAGAGGTCTCAGATGACGACTCGGCCTACGGCACTCTCGCAAGGGAAGCGTCTGAGGAAGAGGTCGCCCTCACACAGGTACTCGCTGCGGGCGATGTAGTGAGCATCAGCCTCTTCTCGGCGGCGGGATAGGAGCGGTCCCACAGAAGGTCGCAGGCCGAGGTTGGAAATCGAGCGCTCAGCATTGTGCGAGCCGTGCACCCTTGGCGCTGCTCAGGAACCGGTCTGCTCTACCACACTTGAGACCGCCGGCGGGCGGCGCCTTCGAGCGGGGCGACGCCTGACTGGAATACGCCGCTTCTCACGGAGCGTGACTGTCATCGGCCGCGTCCAGGCGATCCTCGTCGGCCGCCACCGGGCAGATTGGGATGCCGCCCACAGGGCCGGGGTAGTAGGGGGACGCTTGGTTCAGGCGACTCGATCTTGCCCTTCGTGCGGTGTCGGTCGGCAGCGCACCTTGGTAGGCTCGACCTTCCCCTCGGGGCTATAGCTCAGTTGGTAGAGCGCTTCCATGGCATGGAAGAGG
>JAAETV010000067.1 GCA_024227975.1 Actinomycetes bacterium | reverse complement strand
TTATCAGCCGGCGTTGCATCCTCAACCCAGTCGATAGCCGAAGCCGCGGACGGTCACCAGAGGGAGGTCCTCACCGAGCTTGCGGCGGAGCTGGCGGACATGGACATCGACGGTTCGAGGATCACCGATCCAGTCGTCACCCCAGGCAAGGTCAAGCAGCTGCTGACGACTCAGCACCACCCCGAGGTGGTCGACGAACACGCTGAGCAGTGCCATTTCCTGGGTGGCGAGACCGATCGGCTCACCGTCTCGGCATACCTCTCGGCGATCGAGATCGATGACCAGGTCACCGAACTCTACATGTGATGATGTCTCAGGCCCGTCGAGACGGCCTCGCCGCAGGACGGCCTTGATCCTGGCCACGATCTCCCGGGGAGAGAAGGGTTTGGTGACATAGTCGTCAGCTCCCATCTCCAATCCGAGGATGCGGTCGACCTCATCGTCACGAGCAGTCAGGAAGAGGACAGGAACGGTCGAGGTCTGTCGGAGCTGACGGCACACGTCGAACCCATCGAGGGCTCCGGGCAAGCCGATGTCGAGGACAACGAAGTCAGGCTTGCGGGCCCGGATCACCTCCAGTCCCTCGCTCCCCGATGTTGCTATGTGGACCTGCCAGCCCTCCCGCCGTAGATACAGGGCGAGCAGATCACCGATGTCAGTTTCGTCTTCGACAACGACGACGCTCGTCATGTCGAGCAGGGTACGGGTTCTTTGTTAGGAACTCGTGATGGCTGCCGGCTCGACGGTGAGGTACGTTCACTGGATGTCCAAGATTTCACTGATCGCCAAGCTGACGGCAGCCGACGGCAAGGCCGACGAGTTGCAAGCCGCCCTAGAGGCCCTGATTCCAGAAGCCGACGAAGAAGAGGGCCTCGAGATCTACAGCGTCCATACCGACTCGGCCGACGGGAACGTCTTCTACTTCTTCGAGCTGTACCGCGATCAGGCGGCCCTCGATGTCCACGGCAAGGGTGATCGGATGAAGGCGGCCATGGGAGCGATGGGTGGCCTTCTCGGAGGTCGCCCCGAGGTCACCATGATGACTCCAGTGGCGGCCAAAGGCATCAGCCTGTAGGCGTCGAAGAGGGTCGACAAGCCCATGGTCACCTATCTCGACAAGATCCTGGCCGCCCACCGGGCCGAGGCCTCCGCCGATGATCGGTCGCTGGAGTCGCTGATCGACCAAGCCTCCAAGCAGCCGTCAGGACGTGGTTTTCGACGCGCCCTGACGGGGGCCGATGGTTTGGGGGTGATCAGCGAGATCAAGCGGCGGTCGCCGTCGAAGGGGGCCATCAACCTGGGGGTAGAGGTTGGTCCCAGGGCGGCGTCGTACGCACGAGGCGGTGCAACATGCCTGTCGGTGTTGACCGATGTCGATTTCTTCGGCGGATCCCCCGACGATCTGGCCCAGGCCCGGGGGGCGGTCTCGATACCCGTCCTGCGCAAGGACTTCACTGTCTCGGCCCATGACGTGTGCGATGCCCGCCTGATGGGGGCCGACTGCATCCTGCTGATCGTGGCCGCCCTCGATGATGTCGAGCTGGCCGACTTCCACGATCTGGCCATCGAGATCGGGCTCGATGTGCTGGTTGAGACCCACGACGAAGCCGAGGTCGATCGGGCTCTGGCCGTTGGAGCCAACCTGGTCGGGGTGAACCAGCGTGATCTCACCACCTTCGAGGTCGACCAGGCTCGTGCGGTCAGGGTGGCCCGCTGCTTGCCCGAAGGTGTTGTCAAGGTGGCCGAGTCCGGGGTGAGAGGTCGAGATGATGCGGAGCTTCTTCGGACCGCCGGCTACCACGCCGTTCTGGTCGGTGAGTCGCTCATGACCAGCGGCGATCCGGCCGAGGCGGTCGCCGACCTCCGCTCTGTTGCTTGAGGATCTGATCCCCAACACCGAGGCCATAACTCCGAGAGAAGCCGCACCCCGAACCGCTACGGTGCGAAGTGATGTTCGTGAAGATCTGTGGCATCACCACTGCCGAGGACGCCCTGCTGGCGGCAGGTCTCGGAGCGGACGCCGTCGGCATGATCTTTGCCGCGTCATCTCGACGCATAACCGGCGCTGAGGCTCGCGACATCGTGCGTCGTCTCCCGCCCGAGGTGGTTCCGGTCGGGGTGTTCCGTAATGAAACGGCGGCCCGGGTGGCTGAGGCGGCAAACACCCTCGGACTGCGAGCGGTCCAGCTCCACGGCAACGAGACCCCGGAGGAGACCCGCTGGTTGGCCAGCCGCGTTCCCCTCGTCATCAAGGCCTTCGCTGCTACCGACCCCGCCCTCCTGAGAGAGAGCGACTACGGGGCCCATCGCCTGCTCATCGATTCCGCAACCCCGGGCCGTGGTCAGGTCTTTGACTGGGCCGTGTTGGAGGAGGCACCACTCAACAAGCCCTTCATCCTGGCCGGAGGGCTCAATCCGGCCAATGTCGCCGACGCCGTTGCCATCGTTCAGCCCTGGGGCGTCGACGTGGCCACCGGTGTCGAGGCATCACCGGGTAAGAAGGATCCAGCCAAGGTCAGGCAGTTCATTGCTGCGGCCCGAGCCGCCTCGGCCCGCCAACCAGCAGCCGACCTCGACGATGATGATCGACCATTCAATTGGGAAGAGGACGCTACATGGCGTTAGCCGAAAAGAAGTCGCCAGACCCGCGCATGATGGGCGACCCTGACGATAGGGGTCGATTCGGCCGGTTCGGGGGCCGGTTCGTGCCCGAGACACTGATCCCGGCTTGCGCCGAGCTGGAAGCTGGGTTCCGTCAGGCCTGGGGTGAAGAGGCGTTCCGGACCGAGTTCACCGAACTGCTCCAGTCGTATGCCGGACGGCCTTCGGTCCTCACCGAGTGCAGGAACTTGAGTCAACAGCTGGGCTTTCGGATCCTGCTGAAGCGAGAAGATCTCAATCACACTGGAAGCCACAAGATCAACAACGTCCTCGGCCAGATCTTGCTGGCCAGGCGCATGGGCAAGACCAGGATCGTGGCTGAGACCGGGGCTGGTCAACACGGGGTGGCCACCGCAACCGCGGCGGCCTACTTCGGCCAGGAATGCGTGGTCTACATGGGCGAGGTCGATATCGCCCGCCAGGCCCTCAACGTCTACCGGATGCGCCTCCTGGGGGCCGAGGTCCGCCCCGCACTGTCCGGCAGTCGCACTCTCAAAGATGCCGTCAACGAGGCCATGCGGGACTGGGTGGCCTCGGTCAACGACACCTACTACTGCCTGGGTTCGGTCATGGGGCCGCACCCGTACCCCTGGATGGTGCGCGAATTCCATACCGTGATCGGGATCGAGGCCCGAAGCCAGTGTCTCGCACTGGTCGGCCACGACCCCGATGTCGTCGTGGCTTGTGTCGGCGGGGGCTCGAATGCAGCTGGCATCTTCAGCGGGTTCGTCGACACCGAGGCCGAGCTCGTTGGCGTCGAACCGAAAGGGGGTGCAGCCGTCAGCCGCGCCGTCCCGGGCGTCGTTCACGGTTCGCTCTCGTACTTGATGCAAGACGAGTACGGCCAGGTCGAAGAGGCCCAGTCGGTGTCGGCCGGGCTCGACTATCCGGGGATCGGGCCCGAGCACGCCCACCTGGCCGATATCGGAAGGGCCCGCTATGAGGCGGTCACCGATGCCGAGGTACTGGACGCCTTCGAGCTCTTGTCGCGGACCGAGGGAATCATCCCCGCTCTGGAACCGGCCCACGGACTGGCCTGGATGGTGCGAGCCCGGGAGGAGCTGGCAGGCAGGACGGTCATGCTCAACCTGTCGGGCCGGGGCGACAAGGATGTGGCTCAAGTCCAAGCCATTCGTGATGGCGACCCCAAGGCTCTGGAGACAGTTCGGCTATGACCACCCCAGCAGATCCCAGCCCTTCGAACCCCGGGATTGAGCCCGGACCTCCATTGCTCGAAGCTCATCTCCGGGCTCGTCGGGCCGAAGGCCGCAAACTCCTCCTGCCCTATGTGACCGGGGGGTACCCGATTGGTGAATGGCCCCAGCTGATCGAGGGGTTCGCCGCCGCCGGGGCTGACGCGATCGAGATCGGGATTCCGTTCAGCGACCCGGTCATGGACGGCCCAACCATTCAGGAGGCTTCGACCATCGCCCTCGAAGCCGGCTCCAACCCGATGGCGGTACTGGCTGAAGTGGCCAAGACCGATCCTGGCATCCCCCTCATAGCCATGACCTACTACAACATCTGCTATCGGATGGGTCACGAACGCTTCGCCAGTTCCTTGCGCCAAGCCGGGATCTCGGCTGCCATCCTCCCCGACCTTCCCCTGGAGGAAGTGGGGGACTGGGCCGATGTTGCCGACACAGTTGGCATCGAGACCGTCCTCTTGGCCGCGCCGACAGCCCCCGATGAACGACTACCTCGCATTGTCGAGCGGGCCAGGGGCTTCGTCTATGGCGTCGGCCTGGTTGGGGTCACGGGTGAGCGGGCCGAGCTGGCCGCCAGCGCAGTGAAGATGGCGACCAGGCTGAAAGCCATCACCGACAAGCCCGTCATCATCGGAGTCGGGGTATCGAACCCAGAACAAGCGGCCGAGATCTGTCAGGTGGCGGATGGTGTCGTTGTCGCCTCGGCCATCATCCGCCAGATGCTCGAGGGTGGCTCGATCGATCAGGCCATCGAATACGTTGGTGCCCTTCGCCGAGGGCTTGATGGGGGCTGATCCGCTTCAGGAGCGGCCTTCCCCCCCTACCGACCCTGAATGCGAGCTGTGCCGGGCTGATCGGTTCACCCACTGGTATGCGGTGACCGACGAGGGTTGGGTTGCCGACTGTGAGGTCTGTGCCGTGCCGATGGTGGTCTGGTGGGACCATGGCCCCGAGGTGGCTCCCGACGTCAGAGAGAGGCTACTGGCCGTGCTGGGGGCAGCGGCCGACGAGCGCTTCGGGCCCGATGAGTGGCGGTTCGACACCACGATGCGCCAAGTCCCTGACCATTTCCACGCCCACGCTCGTGATCGCCACTGGTTCGACCGACGATTCAGCAGGGCCATGTCTCGGTATACGGGGGTGGGAAGCGAACGCCGGACCACCGGGTTGGGAGAGGAGTGACAACCCATCAGGTCGACATAGCCGTCATCGGTGGCGGTGCAGCTGGCCTGGCCGCAGTCCGCGAGGCCCGTCGACGAGGGGCCAGTGCCCTCATCGTGAATCGGGGCCCTCTCGGTGGTGACTGCACCTTCACCGGCTGTGTCCCATCCAAGTCCGTCATCGAGGCGGCTCGAGTCGGGGCCAGCTTTGCCGAAGCCTTCCAACGGGCTCGCCAGGTGGTCGAGCAGATAGCGGCCACCGAGACACCAGATGTGTTGCGGGCCGAGGGGATCGTTGTCCTCGACGAAGAGGGGGTGCTGGTCGGTCCTGGTCAGATCCGGGCCGGCACCTCGTCGGTCAAGGCCCGAGGGGTGGTGTTGGCCCTCGGTGGTCGCCCTGTGCTGCCTCCCATCAGTGGTTTGGCCGAATCGGGGGTGCTGACCACCGACACCATATGGGAGCTGCACGAGGCCCCCTCGTCGTTGACCATCATCGGTGGCGGTGCCATTGGCTGCGAGCTCGGCCAGGCCCTGGCCACCCTCGGGGTATCGGTGACCCTGGTTGAGCTGGCACCCCGCCTCCTCCCTGGGGAGGAGGTCCAGGCATCAGCCATCATCGAACAGGAACTGCGCTCGTCGGGCGTGAATGTCTACACCGGGGTGTCCGTCGAACAGGTCGAAGTGAGCCCTGAGGGACAGCGGCTCCAGCTCTCAGATGGTTCGTCGCTGGTGACCGAGCGGGTACTGGTGGCAGCGGGGAGAAAACCCAGCTCCGACCGCGGAGCTCTGAGTGAGACGGGTGTCGAGCTCGATAGGCGCGGCTATATCAAGGTCGGCGACGACCTGGCGACCAACCTTCGTCACACCTACGCTGCCGGTGACATCACCGGCAAGCTCCAGCTCACCCACGCCGCTGATGCCATGGGCCGCATTGCCGCCACCAATATCTTGCGTCGCGTTGGACGAGCCCGATTCCGGGCCGAGCAGATCCCGAGGGTCACTTTCACCTCGCCCGAGGTGGCCAGTATCGGATTGAGCGAGGGCGAAGCCGCTCGGATGCTCCGGGGGGCCAGGGTGGCCGAATTGCCCTTGGCCGAACACGATCGAGCGGTGGCCGCTGATATGACGAACGGCTATCTGAAGCTCATCAGCGGTCCCAAGGGTGTCCTTGGCCATCTTGGTGGCGGTCGCCTGGTTGGGGCGACGATCGTGGCTGAGCGGGCGGGGGAGATGATGGCCGAGTTGGCATTGGCCCTGCGCTTGAGGGTGTTCATCGGTCGCCTGGCCATGACTACCCACCCCTACCCGACCTGGTCATACGCCATTCCCAAGGTGGCAGCTCAGTTCTTCACCACCATCGAGAGCCGAGAGGCTCGTCCGGCCAAGGAGTAGGGGTGAGGCAGGGCAGGGTCAGACCTGTGCCGCTCACCAAGTAGGGAAGGCTGGGACTCCTCGGCGGGTTGGGTAGGCATGCGTCGTCGTTTCTGGTTGTTGTCGTGGTTGGTGGCTCTGGCTTTGGTGGCTGCCGCTTGTTCCAGTACCGACGATGCCACTGATGGCACCGAGGAGATCGTCGAGGCCGACTCGACGACGGCCGTTCCCACCACGACGGCACCACCCGAAGAGCTCATCCGTTCCGCCGGGGACGGCCAGCCCATTGCCGACTTCGACTATTCGGCCATCGACTACTCGGTTCCAGTCGAACAGTCCGCCCTCCGAGGCAATCGGCTCCACCAGTCGTTTCCCCCACCCGTGATAGATCCCACTCTGATCCGATCTGGTGGTCAGCCCCCCGATGGGATCCTGCCCCTCGATCGTCCCTTGTTCGCTCCGATTGACGAGATCACCTATGAGATCGCCGAGGCCGAGGCGGTGGTGGCCGTCGAGGTCGATGGCGACGCCAGGGCCTTCCCCATACAGATGTTGATCTGGCATGAGATCGTCAACACCGAGATCGGGGGTACACCGGTCACCGTCACCTATTGCCCCTTGTGTAACTCTGCTATCAGCTACGACCGGCGCTTCGGCGATCTCGTCCTCGACTTCGGCACCTCAGGAGAGCTGTACCAGTCCGCTCTGGTCATGTACGACCGCCAGACCGACTCCCTCTGGGCTCACTTCACCGGCCAGGCCTTGGTCGGTCATCTGGCTGGCGCTCGTCTCGATCTGATCCCGACCCAGACTGTCAGCTGGGCTGACTGGAAGGCGGCCAATCCCGACGGTCAGGTTCTGGCCCGTTCGTCCGACGTTCCCGAGCAGTATCTGGGCCTCTATGGCACGAACCCCTATGGGGGCTACGACCTCGAGGGGCTCGATCCCTTCGGTCAGTTCTTCGTCGGCGACATCGACCGGACCCTGGCCGCCAAGGCCAGGGTGGTCGGCATCGTCGACGACGACGGGCCTGTAGCGGTTCGTTACGAGGATCTGCTGGTCGAGCCCGTGATCCCGGTCACCGAGGCCGGTCGTGATCTGGTGGTGTTGTTCAAACCGGGGCTGGCCTCGTCCCTCGACCGGTTCGAGCTCGCCGAGGGGCGTGACGTCGGCCAGACCGGGGTCTTCGTACCGGTTCTCAGCGACGGGACCCCGCTCACGTTCACCACCAATGGTGAGGTCTTCATCGACGACCAGACCGGCTCGGAGTGGAACATTCTCGGCCAGGCCGTCTCCGGCCCCTCAGCTGGCGATGAGCTGGAACCGGTCGTCCACACCGACACCTTCTGGTTTGCCTGGGCCACCTACCAGCCGGGCACCGTCTTCGTCGCTCTCTAGCGACGAAGACGGGCCCAGCTCCAGGGGAGCGAGGGGTGCTCAGGCTTCGGCTTGATTGACCCCTGAGATTATGGCTCGCAGAGAGGCTGTGGTGATGTCGTTGTGGATCCCAACGCCCCAAAGCTCCCGATCGCCGACCTTCAGCTCCAAATAGCTCACAGCCTTGGCATCAGCCCCGGTGCCGATGGCGTGCTCGTGATAGTCCAGAACCCGGACATCGAGACCACGCCGGCCCTGGAAGGCGTTGACGAAGGCCTCGATGGCACCACCGCCTTCGCCTTCGAAGCTCGTCTCCTCACCGTCGACACGGATCTGGGCCGACAGTCTGGTCCGATCAGCTCCTGCCGCGTTGTGAGCGGTAGCGAATGACACCAGCTCGTAAGGCTTGGCTACGGCCAGGTAGTGGTTGCGGAACTCCTCCCAGATCTGCTGACCCGTGATCTCCTTGCCGGTGGTGTCGGTGATGTTCTGGACCACTCTGGTGAACTCGATTTGGAGCCGGCGGGGCAGGTCGAGCTCTTGCTCTGTCTTGAGCAGGTAGGCAACACCCCCTTTGCCTGACTGGGAGTTGACCCGGATCACATCCTCATAGCTACGTCCGACATCCTGGGGGTCGATGGGAAGGTATGGGACCTCCCAGGAGGTCTGGCCGGTCTTGGTCATGGCATCGAAGCCCTTCTTGATGGCGTCCTGATGGGAGCCGGAGAAGGCGGTGTATACCAGGTCGCCGACATAGGGATGACGGGGGTGCACCGGCAACTGGTTGCAGTGTTCGGCTACCCGGCGCACCTCGTTGATCTCGTTGACGTCGAGCTCGGGATCGACACCCTGGCTGAACAGGTTCAACGCCAGTGTGATCACATCGACATTGCCGGTGCGTTCCCCGTTGCCGAACAGAGTGCCCTCCACCCGATCAGCGCCGGCCATGACCCCGAACTCGGCCGCAGCAACCGCGGTACCCCGATCGTTGTGGGGATGAAGCGACAAGACGATCGCGTCGCGCTGGCGGATATTGCGGTGAAACCACTCGATCATGTCGCCGTAGACGTTGGCCGCGCTCATCTCGACCGTTGCCGGCAGGTTCAGGATGAGAGGGTCGTCGGCCGTCGGCTCGAACACATCCATGACGGCCTCACAGATCTGCTTGGTGAACGGCAGCTCGGTACCGGTGAAGCTCTCTGGTGAGTACTCGTAGCGGATCCTGGTGTCGCCGCTCATCCTCGCTTCGTTGAACTTGCAGCGCTTGGCTCCGTCGACGGCGATATCGATGATGCCAGCCTCGTCGAGTCCGAATACGACCCGCCGCTGGACAGTGGAGGTCGAGTTGTAGAGGTGGACGATGGCCTGCTTGGCCCCAACGATCGAGTCGAAGGTCCGATCGATCAACTCGTCGCGACACTGGGTCAGGACCTGGATGGTGACATCGTCGGGGATCATGTCCTCTTCGACGATCCGACGGACGAACTCGAAATCCGTCTCCGAGGCGGCGGGAAAGCCGACCTCGATCTCCTTGAAGCCCATCTCGATCAGCTCGGTGAACAAGATCGTCTTGCGCTCGGCGTCCATGGGCTCGATCAGTGCCTGGTTGCCGTCTCGAAGGTCGACACTGCACCAGAGGGGAGCTTTGGTGGTGACAGTGTCAGGCCAGGTCCGATCAGGGATGGGGATCTGGGGGAATGACTGGTACTTCTCAATGGGCATGGGTTTGATGCTCATGGGGTGGTACTCCTTGCGGGCGGTGTGTGTTCTCGGTCTACGGAATGATTGACGGGATGACGTGATGTCCGATCGTGTATCGGAACGACGTACGGACTCCGTTGACGAGTGGCCTCAGTCAGGACAAACGAGGTTCGACTCGCTGACCTGATCAGTGCAATTTTGACTGCTGAGGACTGCTTCGACTCGAACTGGACTCCGACAGATAACCCGGCGCGCTTGACTAAGCGGCCGGGCCCAGAAGTCGGAGGTCGAGGAGCAAGGTCACAGATAGACGATTATAGCAGTGCCGCCCAGGCTAGTCGACCTCTTTGTCAATCAGGTTCTCACCGAAGCGGACCAGAGCCGCCATCACCTCGGGATCGGCGTTGCGTCGATTGGAGGCCAGGCTCGCCTTGATCCTGACATAGACGTCGGACTCCCGATCGCAATGATCACAGTCGCGGAGATGGGCCACCATCTGGCGGGCAACGTCGGCTTCGGTTTCTCCGTCCAGATAGGACTGAAGCACCTCCAGGACGTCGCCGCACGACAGGCCTCGCCTGAAGAGCCTGTTTCGTAGCGACATCTAGTGATCCTCCTGCATGACGTCGAGGCCGACCTCTTCGATGTGGGTTCTGATTCGCTTGCGGGCTCGGTGGAGCCTGCTCATGACCGTGCCGACTGGAACGTCGAGAACGTCAGCCGTCTCCTGGTATGACAGGCCGTTGAGATCGACCAGTTCGATCACCTCGCGGAACTTCTCCGGTAGGCGGCTGAACCCCTCTTCGACCGTGGCGTCGAACTCGCCATCGAGAACCACGGTCTCCGGGCCGTCGTTCTCAGCGAAGACCGTCGACCGTTCGAAGGTGGCATCGGGGTCAGCGAGGAGGTCAGGTTTCTTCTTCCGAGCCCGATTGATGTTGGCGTTGCGCATGATGGTCAACAGCCAGGCCCGGGGATACCGGCCGTCGAAGCGCTCGATGGCCCGAAAAGCTCGCAACAGGGTGTCCTGAACGAGGTCTTGGGCGTCGCTCTCCGAGCGGGTCAACGACCAGGCGGTGCGGTAGAGGACGTCCAACTCTGGCAATACATACTGCTCGAAGGAGGCATGGGACTTCGTCGTCGGAACCACTACCGCAACCATCCCTGACGCAACCGCTGGCCGACCATGCTCATTCCAACATGATCGCACGGGGCCCGATAAAACTGACGTATGTCTCGGCCGTGAGCCACCCGTCGGCACGGGGCGAAGGACCACTCTCCAGCCGTCGATCAGTGCTTGGAGCAGGCCAGTCTGGTCATGACGAAGTGGCCCTTGTGATTTGCCGGCAGGGTCAGGATCGCACTTCTGATGCGGCCTGTCGCGAACCAAAGATTGGGAAATCCTTGACTTTGTGATTCCTGGCGACTCCACTTTGGCACGTCAGCCAGTTGGGCAGGCACACGCACAGGTAAGGAGTTCGCATGAACAAGACGGAACTGATCGACCAGGTCGCCGAGCGCACTGGTGTCTCCAAGAAGGACGTTGGCGCCGTCATCGACGGCCTCTTCGTTGAGGTCTCCAAGGTGGTGGCCAAGGGTGACGACAAGGTGACCATCCCCGGATTCGTGGCATTCGAGCAGGTCGACCGCAAGGCACGTAAGGGCTTCAACCCGCAGACGGGTGAACCGATTACGATCCCTGCATCGACGGCAGTGAAGGTCACGGCCGGCAACAAGCTCAAGGCATACGCCCGTGGAACGGACACACCTCCGAACTAGGTGGGCGGCAACCCACAGGTTGCTCCACTCATGTTCGCCATCGTACGGTCAGCCCTTTGTGGCCGGGCGAACATGTGGGTTTGAGCGATCGGCGTCAGCGATCGACGGGCACTGCCCTCCGGCCGCTGACGCCGTGACGCTCACCTGATATGCGAGCCGAACCGAACAGGGGAGACCATGGCGGAAGCTGAGGAAGATCGGATCGAGTCGAGTGGCGGACTCGCGACTCCAGAAGAGCTACTACCTCATCGGCCACCCTTCCTGTTCGTCGATGAGCTCGACGAGTTGGTACCTGGTGAGCGCATCCGCGGTCATTGGTGCCTCACCGGCCAGGAGTGGTTCTTTCCGGGCCATTTTCCTGGTCGTCCCACCCTTCCCGGTGTGTTGATGATTGAAGCCTTGGCCCAGCTCGGGGCCTGCGCCCTCCTTGCCGACGAGCGATTCGTCGGCAAGCTTCCCCTGTTCGGGGGAGCCGACAAGGTGAAGTTTCGTCGTCAGGTCATCCCTGGCGACCAGCTCGATCTCGAAGTGACGCTTGGGCGCGTCGGGGCCCGAGCGGGACGGGGGAGCGGGGTGGCAACGGTGAATGGCGAGCGGGCAGCTCAGGTAGAGCTGATGTTCGTCTTGGTCGATGCCTGATTGGTTGCTGAGATTGGTTGGTGAGGGAGCGCGCCTCTATCGACGCACCTCCTCAGCTCAGCTTTGGGGGGCAGGGGCGATCACGATGGAGCCATTGTGGCCCCCGAAGCCGAAGCTGTTCGACAGGGTTGGACCGGGCTCCCAGGAGCGAGCCTCGCCGACGACCACATCTATCGGCGGGAGCTCGGGATCGAACTGCTCGAGGCCGAGCGTCGGTGGGATCATGTGGTGCTGCATTGACAGCGCCACGGCCACTGCCTCCAGGGCGCCAGCCGCACCCAGCGCATGTCCGGTGACACCCTTGGTCGAGGTCACAATGGGTCCAGGCGCTCCGAATACTTTGGCCAGGGCTTCGGCCTCCGCTGCATCATTGAGCGGGGTCGAGGTGCCGTGGGCGTTCACATGCACGATGTCTGAAGCGCTCAGGCCGGCGTCGGCGATGGCCAACTCCATACAGCGCACGGCTCCGACTCCGCCAGGAGCGGGTGCCGTGATGTGATGGGCATCAGCGGTACTGGCCGAGCCGAGGATCAGGCCCAGTATCTCAGCCCCCCGGGCCACGGCCCGATCCAGCTCCTCGAGCACCAGCACTCCGGCGCCTTCGCCCATGATGAAGCCGTCGCGGCGCTGATCGAACGGCATCGAGACACCGCTCTTGGACAGGGCGGTCATATTGCCGAACCCGGCCATCGAGGTCGGGGTCATGGCTGACTCGCTCCCACCGGCCAGGACGACGTCACAACGGCCGCTGGTGATGAGCCGGGCTGCGTTCCCGATGGAGTGGGTTCCGGCGGCACATGCTGTCACCGTCGTCTCGCACGGGCCCTCGAACCCATGGCGCATCGACACCGCCGCTGCCGCCGCGTTTGGCATCATCATCGGCACGAGGAAGGGGGTGACCCTACGGTCTCCCTTCTCGTGGCGGATCAGGATCTGTTCCTCGTTGGTGGTGATGCCTCCGATACCGGTACCTATGAAGACCCCGATACGGGCCGGATCAGCCCCCAGGTCACCTGTTTGGTCGAGAGCCATGGCCGCGGCGGCCAGGGCGTACTGGGTGAAGGGGTCGGCCCGGCGGGCTTCTTTGGGATTCTTGAACCAGGGAGAGGGGTCCCAATCAGGAACGGCCCGCCGGTCGCCGCTCTCCGGCTGGCGATGGAGGCCGCCCCAAAACGCCTCAGCCCCGATGCCGCAGGGGGCAACAACGCCGAGGCCGGTGACGGCCACGGCAGGCGGACGATCAGACGGCGCTGTCATCAGGCGTTGGCCTTGCCGATGATCAGGTCGTAGGCCTGTCCAACGGTCTCGATGCCTTCGAGCTCCTCTTCTTCAACCGAGACGTTGAACTCCTCTTCGAGGGCCATTACCAGCTCGACGAGATCGAGGCTGTCGGCATCGAGATCCTCAGCGAATCGGGCCTCCCGGGTCACCTGAGAGGCTTCAACCGAGAGCACCTCGACGGCGCACTTCTGGAATGCTTGGAACTTGTCGTCATCACTCATCTTTGGTCCTCCTAGACCTTTCTTCGGCCCGACTGTGGGTGTCTGAGCCAACAATGTAACGGACATCGAGCCGATCGGGATCGGGCTGATCATTGGTCACGCCCCCATCCCCAATCCACCGTCGACGGGCACTGTGGCCCCGGTGATGTAGCCAGCCGACTCAGAAGCCAGGAACGCAACGGCGGCGGCAACATCGTCGACCTGGCCCAGCCGGCCCAGCGGGACCTGGGCTTCCATGGCCTCGACGGTCTCGGCCTTGACCTCGGCCAACATGTCGGTTTCGATCGGACCGGGGGCCACCAGATTGACCGTGATGCCGCGGGAGGCGAACTCGCGGGCCAGGGAGCGTCCGAGCCCGGCCAACCCAGCCTTGGAGGCGGAGTAGTTCACCTGGCCGGCCTGGCCCAGGGCACCAACAACCGACGACATCAAGATGATGCGACCCCAGCGGGCCTTCATCATTGCCTTCAGTGACCGCTTGGCCACCCGGAAAGCACCGGTCAGGTTGGCGTCGACAACCGCTGCGAAGTCATCGTCGGTCATGCGCAGGGCCAGCATGTCACGGGTGATGCCAGCATTGGCTACCAACACATGGACGGGGCCGAGCTGTTCTTCGATCGCACTGAAGGCGGAGTCAACCGAGGCTTGGTCGGTGATGTCGACTTCGACCCAGAGCATGCCGTCATCGATCTGTTCTGGTTTCGATCGCGATCCGATGGCCACTTGGTGGCCGGCAGTGGCGAGGTGACGGGCGCAGGCGAGGCCTATGCCCCGGCTTCCGCCAGTCACGAACGCCACTCGTTGTACGTCAGTCATTCTTCGAGCAGTTCCGAGAGGGGGTGGTTGGTGGACGGGTAGTTGGGGGTCTGGCGGTTCAAGCCCAGCGGATCAGGGTGCAGGCCCAGGTCATGCCGGCTCCGAAGCCACAGAACATGACGAGGTCGCCTGACTTGATTCGATCATTGGCTAGGGCATCGTCGAGGGCAAGCGGGATGGAGGCAGCTGAGGTGTTGCCCGTCCACTCCAGCACCATCCCAGTCTTGTCCATCGAGAAGCCGAGCTTCTTCCACGCCGACTCCACGATCCTGATGTTGGCCTGGTGAGGGATGATGAAGTCGATGTCGTCAGCGGTGACACCGGCCATCGCCATCGTCGCCTTGGCCGACTTCTGGATAGCACTCACGGCCTGACGGAAGACCTCTCGGCCGTCCATGTTCAGGGTGTCACCATGATCGGCGTAGAGGATGTGGACATAGTTGCCGTTGGAGCCGAGATCCCATCCCAGGAGCTGACCCCGGCCAGTGTCATCACGCTCGACGACGGCAGCTCCGGCTCCGTTTCCGAACAGGATGCCTGTGCCGCGGTCGTGGTAGTCGGTGATCCGATCGAGAGACTCGGCCCCGATGACCAGGATCCGTTCCATCCCCTGAACGAGGAGGCCGTTGGCCATGACGATGCCATAGACCCAACCCGAGCAGGCGGCTTGAAGATCGAAGGCTCCACATTGGAGACCAAGCTCTCTGGCCACGGCGGGGGCCGTGCCGGGACAGATATGATCAGGGGAGGTCGTGGCCAGGATGATCTGATCGATGCTTTCGGGCTCGAGACCGGCATCACTGAGGGCTCGTTGGGCGGCCTGGGTGGCCAGACCCGATGTCGAGCCCCCTATGCGACGCTCCCGAATGCCGGTCCGCTCGTGAATCCACTCGTCGGTGGTATCCATCCAGGCGGTTAGGTCCTGATTGGTCAGGACCTTCTCGGGGAGGGCTGCTCCGATACCGGTGAGCTTCATACCCCAGGGAGCCAATGTCATAGTGCGCCTACCGTACTCGTTCGAAGCCAGGCCAGGGGTTGCGAGGTGGTCACTCGTTCGCCGGCGAGTGCAAGCAGGCCCTGAAGCGACCCGGCAAAAGCTGATTTTACTTCGGTTGTTCCCACCGTGCCGATTATCTGTCCCCGCTCGATGTCGACTTCGTCGTTCAGCTCGTCACCGGGCTGGAAGACCCCGGTTGTCGGGCTGACTACCAGCCGTTCCACGGCATAGAGCAGCTCGCCTTCGACGACCCCTCCAGTCTCCGATGCGTGTGAGAGGGCCTCCAGGAGGTTGTCGACCTCGGCCGGTGTACTGACACTGAGGGCCTTCGAGCCCTTGGCCGTCCGCTTGGCCATACCAGTGAGGATGGTGCCCGGACCCAATTCGAGGAAAACCGTAGCTCCGGCTTCGCTCAGGGCGTGCAGGGTGTGGCGCCACAGAACCGGCGAGGTGAGCTGGGCTCCGAGTAGGCCAGCCCAGGATTCACCCTCCGAGTGGGGGAGGGCGTCGATGTTGGCGTAGACGGGACGATTGGGGTCACGCAGGTCGACATCGGCCAGTGCCTTGCGTAGACGATCTCGGGCCGGCGACATGAATGGGGTGTGGAAGGCGCCACCAACCTTGATTGGCATGACCCGCTTGGCCCCTAGTTCCTTGGCCGCCACCCCGGCGGCATCGATGGCATCCGGATCGCCGGCGATCACGACCTGACCAGGGGCGTTGTAGTTGGCGACCCAGACGTCTCCGTCGATCCGACGGCAGGCCAGATCGACCTTGTCGTCGTCGAGGCCGAGCACGGCGGCCATCGTTCCGGTGACGGTGTCGGCCGCGGCCTGCATGGCATTGCCCCGCTCGGTCACGAGCCGGACCCCGTCGGTGAAGGACAATACGCCCGATGCGGTCAGTGCGGAGTACTCACCGAGGCTGTGACCAGCGTGAAAGGCGGGCTCGACCCCCGTCCGTTCGACTGCGTCTAGTACAACCATGCTGGCGACGTAGGTGGCCAGCTGGGAGTTGCGGGTCTGTTTGAGCTCTTCGGCATCGGCCCTC
>JAAETV010000066.1 GCA_024227975.1 Actinomycetes bacterium | reverse complement strand
CCGGTAGTGGTCATAGATCAGCAGCCCAGACTCGGGCTCGGGATAGGGGACGAGGGGGAGCTGGTACACCATCGGCGCTTCCCCCTCCCCCTCGGACTCGGAGGGGTCACCTCCGGTGAAACCAGGGGCCAAGAGCTCGGCCTCGACGGCAGCGAAGAAGTCAGCGTCGCGGTTCCAGGCCGCGATCCGGCTCTCGTAGTTGAACCTGGTGCCGGGAGCCTGGTCGTAGATACCGAGCACACCGACCCCGATCATGAAGGCCGACACCAGCCAGGGTGCAATGCCCCGACCCCGGAGCCAGGCACTGATTCGCTCCAGGCCGATGGCCGCTGACACCAGGGCGAAGAAGCCAAGGTAGACAACGATCCGGTTCCAGGTCCGGATCTCCTCAAACCCGATCATGGAGGCCAGGTAGGCCAAGCCCGACGGCACGGCAAGCAACAAGATGATGAGCATCATCAGGCCGCTCGAGCGGAGCAGTTCACCGCGCTCGGGTCTCGATCGCTCCCGTGCTGCGAAGCTCTCGACCCCGGCCCCAAGAGGGAGGGTGGCGGCGATAGCCCCGATCAGACCGGCTACCGCGATCAAGCCCAAGGCCTGGCCCCCTTCGGAGCGGATGGGACTGATGGTCGGCTTGCGGCCCTGTTCGGCCAGGAAGCCGATCGGGTGGTTTGGCGACGGCAACACCACTCGGGAGATCTTCAGGGCCCAGGCCTCCTGTTCCGGTAGCTGGCGTTGGACTGTCTCTGAGTTCGGTCCGTTCTGTTCCTGGTAGAGCAGGGTTGGGATATTGACCGCCACCACCAAGGCCACGGTGGCGGCGCCGAACACCATGACCAGGGCCAGGGTCCGCCACGCTCGCTGCCGAAGCACGCCAAGCACCCCGACCATGCCGGCAATGGCAGGGGCGAAGGCGGCGGCGACCACGTCAGTGGTTGCAATGAGAGCGATGGCGACCGCCACCACCATCAACCGGTCACGGCGAACCTCTACATCGCGGAACCGAGGCCCGGTGGTGGTGACGAGGCCACCGTCGTAGCCGGCCAACCACAACAGGGCCAAGGCGGCAACGGGGGCGGCGAAATAGCCGGAGCGGTAGATGTGGGGGGTGAGATGAGCGAAGTGAAAGGGCAGGAAGGTGTAAAGGACCGACACCACTCCGGCCACCACGACCTCGAAGCGGAGGTAGCGGAGCACCAGGTGCGCCGATATGGCCACCAGCACGAAGGTCACCAGCAGGTAGGCGTTCATGATGGCCGCCGGGGCGTCACTGAACAGGCCCAAGGTCTTGACCATGGCCACCTGGAGACTCTCCCCGCCGTGAGGAAAGTCATAGTGCTCCTGGCCAAACGGAGCCCCCAACCGGGGATTGGTGAACCACCATCCGGTCTCGTCGACCCCCTTCACATGGGACAACGCGGCCAGCTCATCTCCCCCGTACTGGAGGGCCAGCCCGAAGGGGATTCGCCACAACCGGAGGCTCAGGTAGGAGATGATGAGGGTGATGATGGAGAGGGCAGCGAGCTCACCCAGGAGTTGACGCCACCGCCCAGGCCAGGGCCAACGACGAGGCTCACGGCCCGGTGGGGTCGACATCGGGTCGGGGCTGTTTGGATCCTCACTTGGCTTCGCCGGTGATGCCATCAGGAACGAAGTATGGCTCGGATCCGATCAACATGGCCCTCCACCCTGGGTGAACCGGGGTGGAGCTAGGCCAGGGCGTATACCTCGTAGGTCACCGATTTGCCATCGGAGGACCCGATACCGACGGCTTGGACGTCGTTGAGCCAGGCGTAGGCCTCAGCCCCGGTCTCGAAGGTGGGGGCGGTGCGGATCGAGGTGGTTCCGTCTCCTTGGGGGTGACCGATGCCCTGGTAGGTCACCAGGATCGACTCACCGTCGTCGGTAACCAGCAGTATGCGGACATCGAGATGGATGGTGCCGTTGTCGCGGACGTGAACCCAGTCACCTCCAGGGGGCACGATCGTGCCCTTGATCTTGGGCCCCTCGAACTCGCCACCGCTGACGGAGGCAATGAATCGAGTCCCGGTCGGACCGCCCCGGATGAGACCGTTGGTGTTGTCACCAAGGGAAGCGGTCATGGTGAACAGGTGGTTGACGTCGAGTTGGGTAGCGGCCATGGGCCCAAACGTAGATTCTGGGCCCTAGCTGTGCACGTCGGCGGGGCGTCCTACGCTGCCGTACTGTTCCTGAAGCGCCGCACCGCAATCGTGGAGAAGACGGCAGTGATTGCTACCGACCACACCAATGACTGCCAGACAGTATCTCCCACCGGGTTCCCGTTGTAGAGGGCCCGCCCGGCGTTGGTAACGATGGTGAAGGGGTTCGCCTTGGCTATCGGTTCCATCCACGATGGAAGGGTCGACGGTTCAACGAAGGCCGATGATACGAAGGTGAGGGGGAACATCCAGATGAACCCGGCCGAGTTCGCCGCCTCGACCGACTTGACCGACAGTCCGAACAGGGCTTGGACCCAGCTCAGCGAGTAGGAGAAGAACAACAGCAAGAGGGTGGCCCCGACCGCTCCGGGCAAGGATCCCTCGAAGCGGAAACCGACGCCAAAGGCCACAAACAACATGACGAAGAAGGTCATCAGATTGCGCACCAGGTCGGACAGGGTCCGACCGACCAGTACCGCCGACTGGGCGATGGGAAGCGATCGCAACCGGTCGATCAACCCTTTCTGAAGGTCCTCGGCCAACCCGACCCCGGTGAAAGCGGAGTTGAACACCATCGTCTGGGCGAAGATGCCGGGAATCAGGAACTGGGTGTAGCTGTCGAACCCATCGATCTCGATGGAGCCCCCGAACACGTACACGAACAGAAGCACGAACATGAGGGGCTGGACGGTGGCAAAGACCATCAGTTCGATATTGCGAGGGACGATGCGCAGGTGGCGCATGGCTTCGGTCCACGAGTCGTGGAGGAGCCAGCGGGCCCCGGTCGGCACCTCGGCCCGGACCGGGACCACCGTGGTCTGAGATCGGGGGTCAGTCGTCGTCATCGGGGCACTCCTTCGAAACTGGCCTCTCCAGTACCGTCATCGTCTGGCTCCAGGTGGTGACCGGTGAGGGCGAGGAAGACATCGTCGAGTGTTGGCCGGCGTACCTCGATATCGATCACGTCGACGCCGGCCCCATCAAGAGCCCTGATGGCGCCGGGAACGACCCCGCCCCCGGTCCGAATAGGGGCAATCAGGGTCGTCGGTCCCCCGTCGCGCTCTACGGGCCCGGTACACAAGGGGGCCAAGGTCTCCACCGCCCGACCCAGATTGTCGGGGTTGGCGATGCTGACCCGGATCCGATCGCCCCCGATCTTGTCTTTCAACTCATCGGCTGTGCCTTCGGCGATGACCCGACCATGGTCGATGACCACGATCGAGTCGGCCAACCGATCGGCCTCTTCCAGATATTGGGTGGTGAGCAGGGTCGTGGTGCCCTCATCACCCAGGTCCTCGATCACATCCCACATAGCCAGACGGCTACGAGGGTCGAGGCCCGTTGTCGGCTCATCGAGGAATAGCACCGACGGGTTTGCGATCAAGCTCATGGCGATGTCGAGGCGACGACGCATCCCACCCGAGTACTCAAGAGCGATGCGATTCGAAGCCTCGACCAGATCGAACTCCTCCAATAGCTCCCGGGCCCGCTGTTTGCCAACAGCTCGCGGTAGATGGAAGTGACGGGCCACCAGCTCCAGATTCTCCTTCCCGGTGAGGCGCTCGGCAACGGCCGCGTTCTGTCCTGTCAACCCGATCCTGGCCCTGACCCGACCCGGCTGAGCGGCAACATCGATCCCATCAACGACAGCCCGGCCACCGTCGGCCCGCAACAGGGTGGTGAGGATGCGGACGATGGTCGTCTTGCCCGCTCCGTTGGGGCCGAGCAAGCCGAGCACGGACCCCCGAGGAACAGCCAGATCGACCCCCCGAAGGGCGACCGTTGACTTGAAGGACTTGGTGAGCCCTTCAGTCATTACGGCGATATCGCCACCATGATCAGCCTGAGACATACCTCAGCATATGGAGATGGGCCGGAGCCGATGAGGCGTGTGCCGACAGGCACACCGATCGGATACCGGCCAGGCTCAATCTGCGATCTCGTCGATGACCTCATCGTTGTGCTCACCCAGGATTGGGGCTCGGCGATACACCCCGGTCTCGGTGACCGAGAACCTCATGGGGGTGTTGACCTGCACGATCGGTCGACCGCTCGGCTGCTCCACCGCTACCAGCATGCCTCGCGAGATCACGTGGGGATCGCTGAAGAGGTCACCTGGTTTGTTCACAATGGCAACGGGGACTCGCCCCCCAAGCATCTCCAAGACCTCGGAGTTGGTGTGGGCCTTGGCCCAATCGGCCAGCACCCCGTCGACCAGCTCCCGGTTCTTGACCCGACCCCGAGGGGTAGCCGTGCGTTCGTCAGTAGCCAGGTCCGGTCGACCAATGATCTCGGTCAACTCCAGCCAGTGCTTGTTGGTCGGCGAAGCAATGGCCACGGCCCCATCAGCGGTGTCGAAGACATCGAAAGGAACGACGAAGTCGCTGCTGTTACCACTGGGTGGGGTGTCCCCCCGACCCATATAGCTGTAGCGCATGACCCCTTGCTCGGTGATGGCCATGACAGCATCGGTCATCGCCACGTCGACGAACTGACCCTCACCTGTCTGTTTGGCGTGGTGGATAGCGGCCAGGAAAGCCAAGGCACCAACGGTCCCCGGGTAGATGTCGCCGAGGAAAGGGCCGACCTGGACCCGGTCGTCGGGCCCCGACCCGTTCATCGACACCAGCCCCCCGTGAGCCTGAGCGATCACGTCGTAGGCGGGCCAGTCGGCGTAAGGGCTCTCACCGGTGCGGGGATCACCGAACCCTCTGATGGCGCCGTACACGATGCTCGGGTTGCGCTCCTTGATGACCTCGTAGCTGAGCCCGAGTCCGTCCATGACACCGGCTCGCATGTTCTCGACGATGGCATCGGCCGTGGCCACCAGCTGGAGGAAGGTCTCCCGGTCCTCCTCAGTGCTCAGGTCGAGCGCCATGCCCCGCTTGTTGCGGTTGTAGCTGGAGAACGAGCCCCCGTAGGCCTTGATCTCGTCGTCGAGGGTGTAGGGAGCCATATTCCGCTGGAGGTCACCCCTAGGGGCTTCCACCTTGATCACGTCGGCCCCCAGATCAGCCAACATCATGGTGCTCCAGGGCCCGGCAATGGCCTGGGTCAAATCGATGACCCGGATGTCATTGAGGGGTCCGCTGCGCTGGCCCAACATCGGGGTCGCCCGTTCATGGGCACTCAGGTGAGGTTGATCCTCGGAATTGGGGGGTGTGGCCACGGCTGGTGTCTCCTCTTGGCGAAACTCTCACCGGAGAGTCTGGCGGCCAGTGAGGATGACGGCCAACCCATCCCTCCCCTACTCTTCCGCCTGACGCCCAGGGCCGGACGTCAGAAAGGGACCATGATGCTTTCGCCGTACCGGGTACTCGATCTCACCGATGATCGAGGACACTTCGCCGGGTTCCTACTCGCCCAGCTGGGAGCGGACGTCATCGCCGTCGAACCACCGGATGGGCAACGATCACGCCACCAGGGTCCCTGGGCTGGAGGTGAGCCGGATTCTGAGCGGGCCCTCAACCATTGGGCCTACAACCGAGGTAAGCGCTCGGTAGTCGTCGACGGACCCGATCAGCTCGACCATCTGGCAGCCCGAGCCGATGTGTTGATCGAATGTGGGGCGATGGAGATCGACCTGGAAGGACTGAGACAGCGTCATCCCGGTCTGGTCACGGTGTCGCTCAGCCCGTTTGGGGACGACGGCCCCAAAGCTGAATGGGTCGGTACCGATCTCACGATCAATGCTGCCGCCGGGGAGATGTCCCTCAACGGTTACAAGGATCGAGCTCCGGTTCGGATCTCAGCCCCCCAGATCTGGGCCAATGCCGCGTCCGAAGCAGCCTGCGCCGCCCTGATCGCCCTCACCGACAGGCGCCAAACAGGGCTCGGGCAACACATTGATGTCTCCGCTCAAGAAGCCATGATCCTGACTGCTCAAGGCTGGCTGGCCCCCGCCATCTGCGACAATCCCTCGGCCCAGCGAACCGGGGGTGGGCTGGAGCTGTTGGGACTGGTGAAGTTCCGCTTCGTCTATGAGTGCGCCGACGGCCATGTGACCATGACCTTCCTTCCCGGTGTCCTGGTCGGGCCGTTCACCAACAAGATCCTGGCCTGGGTCGAGGCTCAGGGCGATCTCAGCTCAGAGCTGGCCGGGATCGACTGGACAGATCTCCTCGAGTCGAGGGAGTTGGAGGAAGTGGCCGATATCGCCGAGCGCACGGCCGACTGCATCGCCACTTGCCTGGCCCGCCACACCAAGGCTGAGCTGTTCGAGATGGCCCAGCGGGACAAGCTCCTGCTGGTACCGGTGGCCACGCCGGCTGATGTGTTGACCAGCGAGCACTACCAAGCACGGGGCTTCTGGGACCTGGTCGAGATGGATGGATGCCCTCAGCCCGTTCCCTTCCCCGGCCCCTGGGCCCATATCGAAGCTTCGTCAAGCACAGAGTCAGCCGGCGAGAGCATCGGCCTGCGTCGGCTGGGGCCGCCGCCCCGGCTGGGGCAGCACACGAGTGAGGTCTTGGCCGAAACCAGACCGGCACCCAAACCCCCATCAGCTATCCCGTCGGCCCCCAACTCGAACCGCCCTCTGGAGGGGCTGACCGTCATCGACTTCACCTGGGTCTATGCCGGGCCCTTCACCACCAGGATGCTCGGCTACTACGGCGCCAATGTGATCCGTCTCGAGTCGCAGACCCGGCCCGACCAGGTCCGCTCGTCGGGCCTGTCCCGCATCGTCGGCGACGAGGGTCCCGAGGTGAGCCAGCAGTGGCACTCGATCAACGCCGACAAGCAGAGCCTCCAACTCAACCTGAAGGTCCCCGAATCCCGCCAGGTCGTACTGGATCTGGCGGCCAAGGCCGACGTGGTCATCAACGCCTTCTCCCCTGGTGTGCTGGAACGGGCAGGGCTCGGCCATGACGACCTGATGGCGGCCAATCCCGAGCTGATAGTCGTCTCCACCACCCTGTTCGGCCACACCGGCCCCCTATCCCCGACCCCCGGATTCGGCAATATGGGAGCGGCCATGGGCGGCTACTACGAGCTGACGGGCTGGCCGGACCGGCTTCCCGCTGGCCCCTTCCTGGCCTACACCGACGCCACCTCGCCCCGCCTGACCGCAGCCCTCATTCTGGCCGCTATCGACTGGCGGGAAAGGACCGGTCACGGTCTCAGCCTCGATTTCTCCCAGGCCGAAGGAGGGATCCATTTCCTGGCCGAGGCGGTACTCGATCAGGCCGTCAATGGCTACCCCCAGTCGAGGATGGGGAATGCTGATCGCTGGATGGCTCCCCACAGTGTCTATCCCTGTGGTGATCCCGACGGCGACCAGTGGGTAGCCATTGCCTGCGAGACCGATGCCCACTGGCAGACGCTGGCAGCCGAGATCGGAGCTGGCGAACTGGCCGATCTCGACGTCGGGGCCCGTTTGGAGCGACAGGGCGAGCTCGACGAGGTGATCGCGGCCTGGGTCGCCGGTCGAGACCCGATCGAGGTCCACACCCAGCTCCAACAGCTGGGGATCCCCGCCCACCAGGTGCAGAACAGCCCCGAGCTGGTCGCCGACTCCCAGCTCATCCACCGCGACCACTTCCACGAGGTCCCCCACGACATCTACGGTCACACCTGGGCCGAGCAATATGGATTCCGGCTGTCACGGAGTGACGGGACCCCGCGCCGGGCCGGCCCCACCTGGGGCGAGCACAACTTCGAGATCCTGTCCGAGCTGTTGGGCTACGACGGCGACAAGATCGCCGAGCTGGTCATCGCCGGTGTCCTGGAGTGAGCACAGAGCGATAGAGCTGCTGTCGATGATCCTGGCTCAGGGGCCTAGCGGATAGGGACCGCTCGGTTTGCTCATTCGCCCTCTGGTGAGGGCGAATAGTCATCGTCCTACCGGGTCGGTGTCCGGCACCCCTTCGGGTTGCTTATCGGCGCACCTCCTTACTCAGAAACGATGCGGTAGCGCAGCTCCCCGTCGACCACTCTGGTCGTTGCCTTGCCCGTCTGGCGAAGATGCTCCAGGTGGGCGAAGGTCTCGCTGTCGGCCATCGGACCCCACGAGCGCGGCTTGAACAGGTGCTTGGAGTAGCCAGGGACCGTCAGCTCGTTCGTGGGGGTCTCGATACCAGCCTCGATCAGGGTGCCCAGGCGCATGTCGTGGTGTTCGACGATCTCGGTCGTCCGACCGGAGAGGTCGTGGAACTCCAGACCATGGGCGGGCAAGACGACCTTCACGTCATCGAAGGTGTGCATCCGCTCCAGCGACGAGTAGAAGTCGGCAAGGGGACGATCCTGCGAGGTCAGCCCAGAGATGTGGGGAGTGATCGTCGGCAGGAGATGATCACCAGAGACGAAGATCCCCTCAGCCGGATCCATGAGACAGAGATGGTCGACGGTGTGACCGGGGGTGTAGACCGAGACCCACTCACGATCACCTAGGCGCAGGACCTGGCCGTCGATGACCCGCTTCGACGGCTTCGGTGGCTGCCACACCTTGCTCAACAGGAGGGGCAGGATGCGCCAGCGGAACCTCTCCTTCCACTGGTTGTCGGGGGGTGCCCCACCCCAGGGAACCGGCCGATCCCAAGGAGAGTGTCGCTCCCTCTTGGTCATCTTCATGAGGGCCCCTTCGATGAGGCCAGACTGCTGCTGATAGTCGGTGTCGACTGCCACCTCACGAATGAAGTCATCTTCCTCGTGGGGATCCCAGTAGGTCTTGAAGTGTTCGTGAGTGACCAGCTCGGCCCCGGTCAGATCACGAATGCGCTGAGCAGCCCCATAGTGGTCGGGGTGGGAGTGGGTGATGGCGACAGTATGAACCCGCTTCAGCGGAAGCCCAGCCTCGGTCAGGCGATCCTTGAGTACCTTCCACGAACGTAGATTGGGGGTGCCGGGGTCGATGAGGGCGACCCCTTCACGGTCCTCGATCGCGTAGCAGTTCACATGACCGAGGCCCGGCATGTTCATCGGCAACTGGATGCGGAGCACACCAGGAGCGACTTCGGTGACCTCGCGTTGGGGTGGACGGCGCTCTTCGCGCATGTTGTTCATGGCTCTAACTAAATTAGGGCCCAGAACGTCAGATCGTCGAAATGGCTTCGTATGAGGGGCTGGCGTCGGCGATCAGGGCAGGTCGAAGCACTCGAAGTTCTCGGGATTGACCACCCCGTGGCCAGAATCAGCGGCGACCACACAGATCTGGGTCGCACCGGCTGGGGCATTCGCTACTGAGGCCTTCGTTCCCGTTGTGTCGAACGGGATCTGATCGGTCAGCTGCCAACTCCCCTGTTCTACCCCGAATTCGTTCGCATTCGTGCCGACCTGCTCCGGTTCGTAGGTGTTGTAGAAGAAGTGGGCATGGAAGTTGGAGTTCGACGGCTCGTAGTTGAACGCCGTCCAATCGATCAGCAACTCTCCATTGTCGAGGACTTGGACGTCCTCGACATGGGCACACAGGCCAGCACACACGAAGGGCGCCTCGGTAGTTGTCGTCGTCTCATAGGTCGTCGTCGATTTGGCGGTTGTCGTGGTCGATTCGTCGGCCGTGGTCGAGGTGCCGGCATCACCATCGTCGGTTCCTGTTCCGTCCGTCGAGTCGGTGTCAATGGCATCGGAATCGGCCAGCCCGGTTGCCACCTCGTCATCGCCGCCCAATTGGGCCAGGGCGACCCCGCCGATCAGAAGCAGGGCGATGACCACCCCGATACCAACCAGGAGGGGCAACCTCGATCCACCCTGATTGCCACTTGCTGAGGCCATAGGAACCTCTCTCCCCGTGTCGGAATATGTTGCTGCACCAGGGATCTTGTGCTCAGCGGCCGATGCCCCCGCTCCCCCGCTCTCGGCGCCAGGGACACCTCCAGGATGATAGCCACCCGGCCCAGTGCTCGGGCTGTCTGCCCCGGCATCGGGCCCCGTGACAGGGAAGGCGGCCGGCTGGCCCGTAGCCGGCTCTGGCTGCTGGGCGACAGCTGGCTGACCAGCGTCTGGACCCGGATGAGCAGGGCTGGCGGGTTGACCGGTCACAGGCTCCATCGGCTGACCGGTGTCGGACGCAGCGGCAACGAGAGGGGTTGGCTGACTGGTCACGGGCTGGAATGGCTGTCCCGTGGCGGGAGTGGCCGTGGTCTGGTCCGAGGCCCGAAACTGGCCGGGAGCATCGGTATCGGCCGCCGGGCCAGCGCCGGTTGGAGTGCCGACCTTGGCGGCGGCTGCGGCCGCGAGACTCTCGGCTGAGGCCAGCATGGTAGCTGAGGCGAGATGGCCGACCCGACTGGGGGCAGCGGCCCAAGCCGCGCCCAAGGCCACCGAATGCT
>JAAETV010000065.1 GCA_024227975.1 Actinomycetes bacterium | reverse complement strand
TCCGGTCGTAGGTGGCTTGAAGGTGGCGTTCCTCGGTGCCCTGGTGGGCGACCTCCAGATAGCGCGCCCATCGATCTCGGGTACGCTCGACTTGAGACTCATACTCTTCGATCGCTTCGCGTCGTCGATCTTCGTCTTCTGTCAGGAACGCCGTCTCAATTGCCCGCTGTGCTCGGAACAGATCACGGTCTACGTGCAGCAAATGATTGAAACCAGGAAAGTCTTCCTCGGCAAACTTCTCGAACTCTCTTTGAATCGACGTCAGGGAAACGACTCCGAGACCGACGACCGCCACCATCAAGAGCAAGAGGATGGCAGCAAGACTACCGACTCGCCGGTGAGGGCGAATCGGCCTAGATGCCTGTACTCGGTCCACGTGGCCAGTTCCTCCTCGCTACCTTCTCCACACTGTCGGCCGGAGCGGCACAAGACTGAGGGGGGCCAGACCAGGGGAGCCAAGGCCCCTGAGCCAACCCGCACATCCAACATCGCGCCGAACTCGGTACCTGAGAGACTCCTGCCCACTAGCGAAGGCCCTGGTGTACCCCTGGGCCAGCCCGATTCGAGAACGATCGGACCCTGACAGCAATCATCGACAGGCGACCCAGTTGGGCGTGGATCATCGTGTCGGCACTAGGCGTCGGGATCGACCGTTGCAAGCGACCCGCCGCGTGCCCACGCCGTCATTGCGAACGCCGCGCATCCGTAGCCGAGCATACCCACGGCCATGGGTGTAACCGAGTCGTCGATCTGCCGGTCAATCAGTGCCGCCAGGGTGGCGCCACCACCCATCGTGGCAAGGCCCATAACCGCCGATGCCGTCCCCGCGAGCCTCGCCATGGGCTGCATCGCGAGGGAACTGAAGGCCGGGGTTGCCACGTTGGTCCCGGCGCTGGTGCCGGTGACGAGTGCCAACCAGAGCCAGAAAGGCGGACGGCCGTCAGTCAACAACGCGGCGACTGTCATCACACCCGAGAGGCCGATCGTGATCAGCAGGCCAAACCGGATGATCCAGTGGGCACCGAGGCGCTCGGTCACCCTGCTGGCCGAGAGCGAGGCCGAGGCCATGCCGAGCGCGGCGATGGCGAAGTACCCCGCGAACCAGTCACCTCGGCCGTAGATCTCGTCGATGATCGGCTGGCCGCTGCCCAGAAATACGAAGAAGCCGCCCCACGTCAGCGTCATGGCCACGATGTAGCCGACCGAGGCCCGCGTGCGGGCCACGATCCAAAAAGCTCGCAGCGTGGAGCGAAGCTCGAGAGGTCGCTGATCCTCGGGATCGAGGGTCTCGCCGAAGCGGAGAGCCCAGATTCCGGCCCCGATCGCCAGCACGATCGGGGCGGCAAACACGTATCGCCACGAGCCGGCGAGCAGGATGCCCTCGCCGAAGGCGGGAGCGATGGCCGGTCCGATCAGGAAGACGGCCAAGGTGACGGCGACGATGCGCGCCATCCGGTCGCCGTCGTACAGGTCACGGGAGATGGTGGTGCGCAATAGCGCCGGACTGGCGGCGCCGAAACCCCAGACCACCCGTGCGGCCAGGAGCATGTTCATGCTCTGTGCCGCGGTCGCTCCGGCCGCGCCGACAGCGTAGAGGCTCAGCCCGGCCAGCAGGGCGGGCATCCGGCCGAACCGGTCCGCCACGGGGCCCCAGACGAGCTGCCCGACCGCGACCCCGACGAGGTATGTGGTGATGACGAGGGAGACCTCACCCGAGCCCCCGCCGAGGTCGAACTCGGTCCGTAGCTCGTCGAAGGCCGGCAGCGAGACATCGACCGCGAAGGCCAGCAACGCACCGAGAAACGCCAGAAAGGCGATGGCCTGGCCCTCGGTTCGATGAGCGGTCTTGGCCTCTTGCACGACACAGGATGCCCGCCCTCGCCGTCAGGGTGCACATCGACGAGCGGCCGAGGTCGAAGAACAGGCACTCCTGCCGTGATCGGAAATCGTCGTTGGTTCCCGGTCCCGAGGGCTAGTTATCGACGTGTGAGCATCTACTCCCCCAAGCCGTCGTTTCCGATTGGTTGGACCACTCGATCACATCGGCACTACGTGGGTGGTGGCCTGAAACGGTTTGATCGGAACCATCCCTCTGCCCTTGCCTGATCCTGTCGAGGTGTTCGATGAAGTCGACGGCGCTCCTATTCCGCTGCCGGTTCCGGGGAGCCGAGGAGGTACCACCCGTCGATTGCTACCGCTCACCTGGGCCACTCGGAATCGATGCCGGTACTGCGTGGTCCTAGCATGTCACCCGTGACCGATGGAGTAACCGCGGGACTATGAGCGGGTGACTCCCCGTTTCGATCTGCGGCTGGCGTTTCCTTCGGCTGGGCGAATCGAGAGCGAGTGGTGGTCTGGCTTGCTCACATCCCCCAGTAGCCGCGGATCCCCGGGACGTGATGATGAATCAGCCCCTCTGCATTGACCACCACGACATGGGTCGTTTGGAGGAGGCCCGCTGCGGTTTCAACCGTCGCATCCCACATGATGAGATCACCCGCGTCGCGAAACTGATCGATCGACACGATCTTGTACTGCTCATGCGATGTCAACGACTTGTGGTGGAGATCTCGGATCTGGTCGCGACCAACTGCAATTCGTGAGTACGACACGACCTTCGCTTCGTCGGAGTACATCCTTGCCAGCCCGTCGATGTCGCCGCGTTCCATGGCAGCTCCGAAGCGTTCGGCTAGTTCTCGACCCAACTCTGTCATGACGATCTCCTGTTCGAACACCCAACCTCCCCGACTGCCGGCAGCGACTAGACGCGGCTCCGAACGCTCACGAGCAAACACCGTAGGACATCGAGTCAGCCTCGAAAGCCGATCACGCCCTACGGCACTTGTCGCGCTCTCGACAACGACGGCGGCTGGCCTCCCTTCGCCACCGACCGTGACCGCCTGGCCGTCGGCGAGCCAGAAACGCTAACGCACCCTGCGCGGTTGCGGCTCAATATGGTCCCGTTGTCGTTGCCAGTTTCTCGGTGGAAGGAGTTGGTATCGTCGTTTGCTGGTACTTCGGTGGCAGCACGTCACAGTCCGGGGAGACGAATACACACTCAATGAACACGCCTCCGTGTACCTCCCATTCGTCGGCCTCGACGATGCGCACCCGCTCAGCAATCTGCCGAAACTCGCCCTCTGGCATGTCAGCGCCGCTGATA
>JAAETV010000064.1 GCA_024227975.1 Actinomycetes bacterium | reverse complement strand
TAGCTGGCGATACCGGAGGTCTCGGTCATGCCGTAGGCCGTCATCACCGTCTCGAAACCAAGACGTTCACGCATGGCAACCACCATCTCCACCGGGATGGTGGCGGCCCCGGTCACGCAAGCCCGAAGAGAGGAGATGTCGTATCGGTCCAGGTCCTCATGGTTGAGGAGACCCTGGAACAGAGCAGGGGGTCCAGGGAACACGGCCACCCGTTCCCGTTCGATCAAGGCCAGTATCTCAACCGGGTCATAGGCGGCCACAGGGATGTTGACAGCCCCGTTGCGGAGACAGACCACTACGCCCGAGTTGAGTCCGAAGGAATGGAAGAACGGGTTGACCAGCAGGTAGGGATCACCCCGAGTCACGGTGAGGGCCCTACTCCATCCTTCGAAAGCTCGAACCACGGCCCCACCGCGGACCATGACCCCCTTGGGGTGACCCGTCGTCCCCGATGTGAACATGATCAGCGACACATCGTCGGGCCGGATGGCATCGGAGCGCCTGTCGACCTCAGCCTGGAGGGCGGCCACAACGATGGCATCACCGTCTCCGCGGGCCAGAAAGGTGTCGAGGTTGGTGGTGGCTTCGGACTCGGAGCTGCCAAGGTCGATGATCTCGGTCAGGGCCGGCAGCTCCTGGTCGGCCAAGGAGCATGAGTAGTCGGTATCGAGAAAGCCATCGAAGACGAACAGGATCTTGACCGACGCCCGGGCCAGCACATCGGCCGCCTCGGGGCCCTTGAACCGGGTGTTGATCGGTACCAGCAGGGCCCCGGCCCGAGCTGCTCCCATGGCCGCTGTCACCCATTGCCAGCAGTTGGGGGCCCAGACGGCAACCGCATCACCGGCTAGTACCCCCGATTGCACCAGGGCCCGGGCCGCTCGGTCGATCTCAATCCCCAGCTGGTGGTAGGTCAGGGTCATGTCACCATCACGGATGGCGTCGCCGTCGGCGTAGGTCGATGTCGACCAGCGAATCAACTCCGGCAGCGTAGTGGCGTTGGGGTCCATCCTGGCCGAAGCTAATCCAAGCGGGCCGAGGTGTGGAATGCTGGCCCCGATGGCAGGACAGATGGACATGATCATCCGAGGTGGGACAGTGGTCACCCCCGGGCTGGAAGGACAACTCGACATCGGTATCTCCGATGGTGAGGTGGCCCAGCTGGGAGGGGCGATGACGGCCTCGACCGAGATCGACGCCAGCGGCCGCTACGTACTGCCCGGAGGGATCGACGCCCATGTCCACCTCACCCCGCCGGGCACCGATCCTGGGTCGTGGAGTTGGGTCGACGACTTCGAGGTCGGCACCAGAGCGGCCGCCGCCGGTGGGGTGACCACCGTTGGCAATATGTCGTTCCCTCGCACCGGGGAGCAGATGCTGGACGGCCTGGCCCGTGATCTTGCCGACGCCGAGGCCAATGCTGTTGTCGACTACTTCCAGCACGCGGTCTTGCTCGATCCCAACGACGAGGGGGTAGCCCAGATCGAGGAACTGGCGGCCGCTGGCCATCCCAGTATCAAGGTGTTCCTGTCGTTTCGCCGCTTCGACCGCCATGTCGACGGCTACTTGCGAGCCATGACCGCAGCAGCCGCGGCCGGGTCGGTGGTACTGGTCCACTGCGAGGACCCGGCCGTCATGCATTGTTGTGGGACGGCCCTGACCGAAGCCGGTCACACTGAGGCCCGCTACTACCCCCAAACCCGACCCATCGAGGCCGAGCGAATCGCCACCGAGCGGGCCGTCGGCTACTGCGCAACGACAGGTGCCGCCACCTATGTCGTCCACCTGTCGAGCCGCGCCGCCCTCGACGCCTGCCGAGGGGGCCAACGGAGAGGCTTGCCCGTCTATGTCGAGACCCGACCCATCTACCTGTACTTCACCGAGGAGCGTTTCGAGGAGCCAGACGGGGCCAAGTACACGGGGGCACCACCCCTGCGCACGGCCGATGACGTGGAAGCCATGTGGGCCGGTCTCAATGATGGCTCGGTGGCCACAGTCTGTACCGATCACGCTCCCTGGACTCTGGCCGACAAGCTCGACCCCGAGGTCCCAGCCCAACACCTGCGTCAAGGCCTGGCCGAGCTCGAGGTCCTGATGCCGGTGTTGTGGAGCGAGGGTGTGGCCAAGGGTCGGCTTTCGGTGGCTCGCTTCGTCGAGGTGACCAGCACCCGGGCCGCCCGCCTCTTCGGGCTCTACCCCCGCAAAGGCACCATCAGCCCGGGAGCCGACGCCGACCTGGTGGTATGGGACCCAACGGCAACCCGGGTGGTGGACGGGGCGACCATGTACTCCAATGCCGGCTTCACCCTCTACGACGGATGGGAGGTGACCGGCTGGCCTGAGCTGACGATCAGTCGAGGGGAGATCGTTGCCCGCCTGGCCCCCGACTCGACCCCCGTCGTCGAGGCCGATCCAGGTCGAGGTCGCCTCGCTCCCCGCAAGCGCTTCCAGCGCCCCTGACCGATCCCGAAGGCGGCCCAAACACGCCGCCGTGCCCGGGCCGGCTCTGGTATGGAAGACTGCCCGGTGATGAGGTTCACCCCTACGGTATTGACTGACGACGAGTGCCAGCTCCAGGCCGATGTCCGCTCCTTCCTGGCCCGCGAGCTACCCGCCGGGTCCTACGAACGAGCACTCGGCATGGGAGGGGGCAAAGACAAAGCCTTCTCCATGAAGCTGGCCGAGCAAGGCTGGGTCGGGATGGCTCTCCCCAAGCGATATGGGGGCCACGACCGGACCGCCGTCGATCGTTTCGTTGTGGTCGAGGAGCTGCTGCGCTATGGCGCCCCCGTCGGCCATCACTGGGTTGCCGACCGGCAAACCGGTTCTATCATCAACCGCTTCGGTACCGAGGAGCAAAGGGAGCGGTTCCTGCCCCCGATCTGTCGGGGCGAGCTGTCGTTCTCCATCGGTATGAGCGAGCCCGACAGTGGCAGCGACCTGGCTTCGGTCGTCACCCGAGCCACCAGGGCCGAGGGGGGATGGCTGGTCACTGGGACCAAGGTGTGGACCAGCGGGGCCCACGAGAACGACTGGTTCATCGTCTTGTGCCGGACGGCACCGCTGGAGGACGGCAACAAGCATCAGGGGCTGACCCAGATGCTGGTCGACCTGACCTCACCCGGTCTGGAGATCAACGGCATCCCCTTCCTCGATGGGAGCCCGGGATTCAACGAGGTGGTGATGAACGATGTCTACGTCCCCGATGAGCTGGTCTTGGGCGAGCTTGGTATGGGGTGGGCTCAGAACACCACCGAGATGGCATACGAGCGGGGTGGTCCCGACCGCTGGCTAAGCACCTATGGCATCATCGAAGAGCTCCTCCGCCTCAACCAGGGCACTCCGCTGGGGGAGGGGGTGGCTGAGATGTTGGGGTGGGCCACCGCCCGCTGGTGGGGGCTCCGGAACCTCTCACTGTCGGTGGCACGTATGATCGACGAAGGTGAGGCCCCGTCCGTCGAGTCAGCTCTGGTCAAAGAGATGGGGACCCGCTTCGAGCAAGATGTCCTCCAACGGGTGGTCGACCTCATCGACCTGGAACCCTCCCCTGAGGCCGCCACCGTATTCGAACGGCTGGTGGCCAGCGCCGTGCTCACCGGCCCTTCGTTCACCATCCGTGGAGGCACGACCGAGATCCTCCGTTCCGTCGCCTCGAAAGGACTGCGATGAGTGCCATTCCCGAGGTCGACGAACTGCTGATCGACAGTGCCACTCGGCTCTTCAGCGACACCTGCTCGTTCGATGCCGTCCAAGCCGCGGAGGCCCAGCAATGGGCTCCCTCCATCTGGCAGGCGGTGGCCGAAGCGGGCTTCGCCTGGATCGGCCTGGCCGAGGAGGCTGGCGGCTCGGGGGGATCGCTAGCCGATGCTTGTGAGGTGCTCCGCATAGCCGGCTCGTTCGCCGCTCCCGTCCCTCTGGCCGAGACGGCCATGCTCGGGGGCTGGCTGCTGACCGAGGCCGGTATCGAGCTACCGGAGGGGTCCGTGACACTGGTTCCTGGCATCACCGGTGACTCCATGACCACGTCGCTGAATGCTGATGGATCGGCATTGCTCTCGGGTACCGCCAAACGGGTGCCGTGGGCCTCAGCCGCCGACCGTATCGCCGTGGTCGTCACCGATGACGAGGGCCAACCAGTGGCCGTCGCCGCGATAGCCCCAACCGAGAGCGGGCTCAGCATCGATCAGAGTGTGAACCTCGCCGGCGAGCCCCGACAGAGCGTCGTGTTCGACGGGGTCACGGTTGGGTCTGATCAGGTCGGCCCAGTAGGTGCCGAGGTTGGCGATGAGCTTCGCCTCCGGGGGGCCCTGAGCCGAACCATGCTGAGTGCCGGCGCCTTGGAGGCCATGAGCAAGCTCACTGTCGAATACACCGAGCAACGCCACCAGTTCGGACGCCCCGTCGGCCGGTTCCAGGCTGTCCAGCAACACCTGGTGTGGGGCGCTCAGGATGCCGCCATCGCCAAGATGGCGGCCCAGCTGGCAGCCCGAGCGGCATCGTTTGATGTTGTAGGGGCCCGCTTCGAGATCGCAGCCGCCCGTTGTGTCGCCGAGGGGGCAGCTTCTAGCGCCACCCGAGGCGCACACCAGGCTCATGGTGCCATGGGCATGACCCAGGAGTACGCCTTGCACCATCTCTCCCGACGACTTTGGGCCTGGCGCCATGAATGGGCCGTGCCGGGGGAGTGGCCGGCCGAGGTCGGCCGCCTGGTCGAGGCGGCAGGAGCCGATGAGCTTTATCCGCTGATCGCATCATGAGCGAAACCACCCCGATGGCGAGCACCACCAGGGAGGGAACAGCCCCGGTCGCCGTTGTCACCGGAGGCGGAACGGGAGTCGGACGCTCGGCCGCCCTGGCCCTGGCCGCTGAGGGGTGGGCCCTGATTCTGGCCGGTCGACGTCTGGAGGCCCTGGAGGAGACCTTGGGTTTGGCTGCTGCCGCCGGCATGGACCCCGAGCTTGGATTGGGTGTTGTGGCCGACGTCGGCCGCGAGACTGACGTCTTGGCCCTCTTCGACCAGGTCGAGAAGGTCCATGGCCGCGTCGATCTCCTGTTCAACAACGCAGGAACAGGGGCACCTCCCAAGGCGTTCGACGAGCTGAGCTTGGCCGACTGGCAGAGGGTGGTCGACGTCAACCTGACCGGCTCGTTCTTGTGCGCCCGTCAGGCCATGGCCCTGATGAAGCGTCAGAGCCCCACCGGGGGGCGGATCATCAACAATGGCTCGATCTCAGCTGAGACCCCCCGTCCTCGCTCCGCTCCCTACACCGCGACCAAGCATGCCATCACCGGGCTGACGAAGTCGTTGGCCCTCGATGGCCGCAGCCATCGCATCGCCTGTGGTCAGATCGACATCGGCAACGCCGAGACACCGATGACGGAGCCGATGGCGGCCGGGGTCCCCCAACCTGACGGCTCGATCAGGGTCGAACCCAGGATGGACGTCGACGATGTCGGTCGGGCCATCAGCTACATGGCCAACCTCCCGCTGGATTCGAATGTCTTGTTCATGACCGTGATGGCGACCGAGATGCCCTTCGTCGGCCGAGGCTAGGCCTCTCGCTCACCCAGGTCGCTGGGAGCGTCACATGGCCGAGGGATGGTGTTCGTCGGCGGCCGCGACCCGGGTATAGCCGATAATGGAAAGGGTCAGTCATCCCGCAGAGGGCGCAAGAGCTCATGGATGGTTGTCACCCATAGGCGGCTCCAAACTGTAGCCTGACCGGCACCAGCGCTTCTGTCAGGTCGCCCAACAAGGAGCAATAATCATGATGGCTTCACTTGTTGCCTCCTGGACAATAGTGCCCGCCTCAGCCTCTGAACCAGGACTATTTGGCGCCGATCAGGCGTCAGGGGCCAGTCTTGGGTTGGCCAGCGTGATGGCCTCGATCCCGAGTCCGTCCAGCAATGGGATCTCGTTGGGTCCGATCGAAGTGCGAGCCTACGGCTTCCTGATCGCAATCGGTGTCCTGGCTGGCGTCTGGATGGCGGGTCGACGGCTGGCCGAGGACGGGCTCGATCCCGAGATCATCCCAGCTCTGGCCCTCTGGGTCCTACCGGCCGCCATCGTCGGAGCCAGGGTCTATTTCGTGTTGACCAACTGGGGCCAGTTCTCTGACGACCTAGGGTCGGTCGTGCGCCTGTGGGACGGCGGGCTCGGCATCCCTGGAGGGGTGGCACTTGGGGGCTTGGTTGGAATCATCAGGCTCAGACGAGATGGCACCCCGTTGCCGCCTGTCTTCACTGCTGTCGCCCTCGGACTTCCCCTTGGCCAGATCATCGGCCGTTTCGGCAATTGGTTCAACCAGGAGCTATATGGCCGCCCAACTGATCTCCCCTGGGGCTTGGAGATCGACGCCGCCCACCGGCTCCCGGGCTTCGAGAACGATGAGCTGTTCCACCCAACGTTCGCATACGAGATCATCTGGAATATCGCCCTCCTGGGCTTCCTGATTTGGATCGATCGTAGGCGGGTCCTGAAACCGGGAGCGCTGTTTGCTGTCTATCTGATCGGGTACGGGATTGGACGAATCCTGATCGAAACAGTCCGCATCGACCCCGTCAACGAATTGCTCGGTATCCGCCTTCATATCTGGGCCATGGTCGCCTTCATGGTGGCAGCCACCTGGTACCTGTTCCGAAGCGGCTTCGCCGTCGGTTTCGGCAGGTCCAAGACCGCAATGGAATCACCCAGCGAAGCTGCGACGCCGGAAGTAGATGGGGAAGACGAAGATCAGGAAGACGAGGTGGACGAGGCCGTATCGACCTCGGAGACCGCTGACGATCAAGATCTGGATGCAGACATTGATCCCGAACCCGACGACGAGGCCGAGGCTGACCGCAAGTCTGAGGCGTCGACCTCTTGAAGCCGGCCCGACCTGTCAGGCCCGGTCAGTCTTCGATCGACTCCAACACCACGAGAACTGCACCGTTGTCGACCTGATCATCGACCCCACAGCGAACCTCGGTCACCAGTGCCGCTTCGGGAGCGGTCACCGTGTGTTCCATCTTCATCGCTTCCATGATGACCAGGGTCTGGCCGGCCTCCACCCTGTCGCCGACCGAGACCGCGACGACCCGAACTGCCCCCGGCATCGGGGCCAGCTGACCACCAGCCACCGACTCGCCCCCAGGATCGGGGAAAGGGGAGAGCTCGACGGCATCGATGCGGCCGCCGGGACCGTGGACATGCCACCGGCTGGCCGTGTTCACGACCACGAAGGCGGAGCGGACCCCGTCAACGGTGGCTTCGATACCGGTGTCGGATCGGGATTCGAGGGTGGCCACCAGGGTGGAGCCCCCATCACCGACCTCGACATCAAAGCCTCCACCCCGACGTGACCGATAGCGGACCAGGACCTCGTCGCCAGCAACGACCAATCGCACTTCCTCGGGGGGCATGACCGAGTTGCGGTAGCCGGACGGCATGAAGCCAAGCTCTCCGGGATGGTCACGATTGGCGGCCTGACGACTGAGGACGAGGGCGGCCAGCAGGCTCGGATCGGCTTCGGTCGGTCCCGAACCGAGATCAACTCGGTCGATGAAATCGGTAGTGGTGTTGCCGGCCAAGAACTCGTCATGACGCAGGGCCGAGACCAGGAAGTCCCGGTTGGTGGTGATGCCCACGATCGTCATCCGCTCCAGGGCCAGGGCCAGGCGCAGAGCCGCCTCGCGTCGAGTCGGTCCTGTAGCGATGACCTTGGCCAGCATCGGGTCGAAGTCAACCCCGACGATCGAGCCGGTCTCCACTCCGGTGTCGAGCCGGACCGATGGCTGGGGGGCGGGGCCGAAGGCGGTGAGAATCCCAGTAGAGGGCAGGAAGCCGGCGGCCACATCTTCGGCGTAGAGCCGGGCTTCGATGGCGTGACCGTCAATGGTCAGATCGTCTTGAGCAAAGGTGAGGGTCTCACCGTTGGCTACCAGGATCTGCTGGCGGACCAGGTCGAGGCCCGTTATCTCCTCGGTCACCGGATGCTCGACCTGGAGCCGGGTGTTGACTTCCAAGAAGTAGAAGTGCTCGGACCCATCGGCCCCGGCCTCGACCAGGAATTCGACGGTGCCGGCGCTGTGATAGTCGATGGCTCGGGCCGCGGTGACGGCTGCCGAACCCATGGCCACCCGGAGCTCGTCGCTGATACCAGGGCTGGGGGCCTCTTCGATGATCTTCTGGTGGCGACGCTGGATTGAGCACTCACGCTCGAAGCAGTGGACGAGATTGCCGTGACGGTCACCGAGGACCTGGATCTCCACATGGCGGGCTGCCGTCAGGTACTTCTCCAAGAAGACCGTGCCATCGCCGAAGGACGACTCAGCCTCTCGGATCGCGCCGGCAATGGCCTCAGTCAGGGCTTCCGGTTCCTCTACCACCCGCATTCCCTTGCCGCCGCCTCCGGCTGCCGCTTTGACCAGGACCGGGTAGCCGATTTGGCGGGCCGAGGCCTCGACATCGAGACCAGCCGTGATCTCGATCGATGGCAGGGTCGGGACCCCGGCGTCGATCATCAGCTTCTTGGCCTCCAGCTTGTCGCCCATGGCGGCGATGGCGGTTGGGGGAGGGCCGACCCAGATCAGGCCGGCGTCGATCACAGCGGCGGCGAAGGTGGCGTTCTCCGACAAGAACCCGTAGCCAGGGTGGATGGCGTCAGCCCCCGCCCGCTTGGCCGCAGCCAGGATCTTGGCCTGATCGAGATAGGTCTCGGCCGCCGACACCCCACCGAGGGCAACGGCGGAATCGGCATCGGTGACGAAGGGGGCACCGTCGTCACCTTCAGAGAAGACGGCGACCGTCTCCAGACCCATGGCTCGGGCCGTGGCGAACACCCTCCGGGCAATCTCACCCCGGTTGGCGACCAACAAACGACTACATCCTGAAGACACCGAAACCCTCCGCTCCTTTGACCTCATTGTTATGACAGACCGACAGTGACAGACCGAGCACATCCCGAGTGTCGCGAGGGTCGATGATGCCGTCGTCGCTGACCCGGCCTGTTGCGTGCAGGGCCAGCGATGCAAGCTCGTGGTAGTGCTCGACTGATTCAGTGATCTTGCGATCGGTCTCCTCGTCGAACTCGAGGCCCTTGCGGGTAGCTTGGCCCCGCCGAACCAACGACATCACACCGGCAATCTGCTTGGGGCCCATGATGGCGATCTTCGCCGTCGGCCACAGATAGGTGAAGCGGGTGTTGAAGGCCCGGCCCGACATCCCATAGTTGCCGGCCCCATAGCTGGAACCGAGGATCACGGTCAGGTGGGGGACCATCGAGTTGGACACGGCGTTGATCATCTTCGAGCCGTTCTTGACGATGCCTCCGTGCTCAAAATCCTTGCCAACCATGTAACCGGTGATGTTCTGGAGGAAGACGAGAGGTGTGTCCTGCTGGTTGCAGAGCTGGATGAACTGGGCCGCCTTCTCCGAGCTCTCGGAGAACAGGGGTCCATTGTTGCCCAGGATTCCGACGGGGTAGCCATGGATCCAGGCCCATCCGCAGATGAGGGTGGAGCCATAGCGGGCTTTGAACTCCTCGAACTCCGAGTCGTCGACGATGCGGGCAATCACCTCCCTCACGTCAATGAGGGCGTAGAGGTCTCGGGCCATCAAACCCAACAATTCCTCGGGGTCATGCTGGGGGGCGATCGAAGGCCTCATCGGGCCATAGCCCCGCTTGCGATGGTTGAGGTGAGCGACCACTTCACGGCAGATGCGAAGGGCGTCGAGCTCATCCTCAGCCAGGTAGTCGGCCAGGCCCGAGGTGTCAGCGTGCATCTGGGCCCCACCCAGGGTCTCATCGTCGGAAACCTCACCCGTGGCCATCTGAACCAGGGGCGGGCCTCCGAGGAAGACTTTGGAGCGCTCCTTGATGAAAATGTTGTAGTCGCTCATGCCCGGCTGGTATGCGCCCCCGGCGGTCGACGAGCCGAACACGACGGCGATCGACGGGATACCCATCTTGGACAACTCGGTGACATCGTAGAAAAGTCGGCCTGACTCGGCGAAGTGGGTCAGCTGCTCCCGCATCTGGCGCTCGGGGTCGTCGTTGCCTCGCAGGTCACCACCGGCTGACTCGACGAACTGGACATAGGGGAGACGGTTCTCCCGGCAGATCTCGATGGCCCGCATCAGCTTCTTGCCGGCGAAGGCCGTCATGGCCCCACCAAGCACCGTCGGGTCATTGCCCTCGATCAGGCACTCGACCCCGGAGATGACCCCGATACCCATGACCAGGCCGGCTCCAACCGTGTAGTTGGAGCAGTAGGCGGCCAAGGGGCTGATCTCGTAGAAGGGGGAGTCAGCATCGAGCACGGCCGCAATCCGTTCTCGCACCGGGAGCTTGCCCCGGCCCCGCAAGCGTTCCATCGCCTTGGGGCCACCACCGGCTGCAGCCTCCTGCTGGAGGTTGTCGATGATGTCGAGCTGTTCGAGCATGTCAACCCGGTTCTTGACGAAGTCATCACCGTTGACATCAATGGTCGATCGAAGCAGTGCCACGGCTGCCGGTATAGACGAATCCCTGGCCACAGGCCAGAATGCTGGTCAACTTGTGCGCCTCTGTCGGGTCCGCTGGTGGACGACGATCCGACCGGGTACGTTCGCACCTATGTCTGGCACCGAACGCGCCCCCATCCGAATTGCCAACTGCTCTGGCTTCTACGGTGATCGAGTGGTGGCGGCCCGAGAGATGGTCGAGGGCGGCCCCATCGACGTCCTCACCGGCGACTGGCTGGCCGAGCTGACGATGTTGATCCTGTCTCGAACCCGGGCCAAGCGACCGGGGGGTGGCTACGCCCGGACCTTCGTCACCCAGATGGAACAGGTCATGGGCACCTGCCTCGATCAGGGGATCAAGGTGGTCAGCAACGCCGGTGGGCTCGATCCCGACGGTTGTGCCGAGGCCGTTGCCGAGGTGGCAGCCAAGCTCGGGCTCTCGCCCAAGATCGCCTATGTGAATGGTGACGACCTCTTGCCCCGGCTGGGGGAGCTGGCCGAGGCCGGTATCTCCTTGACCAATTTCGACACCGCTGAGCCCGTCGATGATGTCGAGCGCTTCATCACCGCCAACGCTTACCTCGGCTGTTGGGGCATCGTCGAGGCCCTGAACCAGGGGGCTGACATCGTGGTCACGGGCCGGGTAACCGACGCAGCCGTAGTCTGCGGTCCGGCGGCCTGGCACCACGGCTGGGCCCGCGACGACTGGGATGGTCTGGCCGGGGGAGTGGTAGCCGGCCATGTCATCGAGTGCGGGGCCCAGGCAACGGGGGGCAACTACTCGTTCTTCACCGAGATCGCCGACATGACCCGGGCCGGGTTCCCCTGGGCTGAGGTGGCAGCCGACGGATCGTGTGTCATCGGCAAGCACGATGGGACCGGGGGCGAGGTGTCGGTAGGCACCGTCACCTCACAGCTGCTGTACGAGATCGGCAGCCCTGCCTACCTCGGCCCCGACGTGACCTCACGCTTCGACACCATCGAGCTCGACCAGATCGGGCCTGACCGAGTCCGGATCCATGGGATCAAGGGGGAGCCACCCCCATCGACACTCAAGGTGGCCATGAACGAGATCGGGGGCTTCCGCAACGATCTGGCCATTGCCCTCACGGGGCTCGATATCGAAGCCAAGGCCGAACTGGTCGAGACTGCCTTCTGGGCCAACTGCCCCGTCGCTCCCCACGAGCTTGCCTCGGTCACGACCAGCGTGGTCCGAACCGATCATGAAGACCCGACCTCGAACGAAGCAGCAGTGGCACTGTGGCGTCTCACGGTCAAGGACCCAGATGAGCGCAAAGTCGGGCGGGCCTTCTCGAACGCCCTGACCGAGACCGGCCTCGCCTCCATCCCTGGCCTGTTCGGAATCGGCGGTGGACCTGCCCCCGGCTCCCCCTATGGGGTGTATACCCCGGCGCTCGTGCCCGCTGACCTGGTGCCATCACATGTGACGATGCTTGACGGGGCGTCTACGGTCGTCGACTCGATCGCCCCCGACCGACCCGTCACCGTCGAGGGGAGGCCCGGACCTGATACCGACCCCCCAGGGGGGCCAACAACTCGCGCCCCCCTGGGCCTGGTGGTCGGTGCCCGATCAGGAGACAAGGGAGGCAACGCCAACCTCGGAGTCTTCGCCCGCTCGGATCAAGCCTGGGCCTGGTTGAGTGGGTTCCTGACCACCGAACGGCTACGCGAGTTGCTACCCGAGACCGCTGAGCTCCCCATCGATCGGCACCTGCTACCAGCCATACGCTCGATGAACTTCCTGATCCACGGCCTCCTCCAGGAAGGGGTTGCGGCCTCAACCCGTCAAGATGGCCAAGCCAAGAGCCTCGGCGAATGGCTCCGCTCTCGTCACGTCGACATACCGGATGCCCTGTTGTAAGCCGACCTCGCCGGTCTCGCCCGCCAATCCGGGCGGGATCAGGCCAGGGCGGCCGCCACCACCGCCTCGGCGTGGATCCTGGTCGTCGGAAAGTAGGCCATGTCGACGTCGTCAGCGCCGACGAGTAGTTCAATCTCGGTGCACCCAGCGACGATCCCGGTTGCCCCCCGGTCCTTGAGCTCTCCCAGCTCATCCCACCCAACAGTCCGATCGTCTTCATGGCGTCTCCTCTCGTCGACCTGGTTGACGGAGGCCAATCACAACTCCAACGATGGCACAGCCGACAACAACGACGAAGGACGGCTTGAACGAATCGGTCAGATCAGCCAGGTAGCCGCCCAACTGGGGGCCGATGAACAGACCCATCCCGAAAGTGAGGGTCGCCGCCCCGAAAGCGGCACCAAAGTGCTCGGCGCTGACGACATCGCTGATCCTGGCCGCAACCGTCGTCGGCACTCCGGTGAAGGCCATTCCGAAAACGAAGGTGATGACGACCGTCCAGGGGCGCAAGCCAAGGGGGACGAGGATCCCGGCCACGGCCATGACGAGGAAGGCAATCACCAGCACCCTGGCCCGACCCAGCCGATCGGACATGGGCCCGAAGACGGGCCCGCCGGCTACCGTGCCGACCCCGATGGCGGTGAAGGCCAAGGCCGCTTCTGGCTTGGCCCAACCTGCGTCTTGTTCCAACACCCCAACGGTGAAGGTCATGATCAACGACAGAGCCAGGGCGAAGACCCCATAGGCGACAACGAGCCCGATCCATCCGGGAACCTCAGTGATGCTGGCCAAGCCAGCCTGACCGGCCCCCGTTGATGACCCTGCTCCTCCATGGTTACGTAGTGCCACGACCACGAGAGCAGTGACTGTGATTCCGACCCCGGCCTCCATCACATAGATCTGACGCCACTGACCAGGCTCGAGAGTCGAAGCGAAGGCCGAGGCAGCGACAATACCGGCCCCGACACCAGCCCCCGTCACCCCGACAGCCAGGCCTCGGCGCTCGGCCCCGAGGGCGGTGGTGGCCAACCCCGGTGCCGTGATCCACACGAAGGCTCCGAAGAAGCCGGCTGTGGTCATGGCGAGGAAGGTGACAGCCAGTGAAGGAGACCAGGCCAACACCACCAGTGAGCTGGCCGACCCCACGATCCCCACTCGAAGCGTTGGGCCCAAGCCCAGGCGGCCCACGATCAGGCTGACGATCAGGGTTCCCATCACATACGCACCGAGGTTGGCCGAGCCGATGGCCCCGGCCACCGTATTGGAGATGCGAAACTCGTCTCGCAGATCGGTGAACAGCAAGGAATAGGTGAAGCGTCCGAAAGCCTGGGAGACACCGGCCGCCGCAGCCAGGATGGCGACCAGGCGCCACCCGACGAAGGTCGAGGGCGGCCCGGTGCTCACGTCCCAGGCTCAGTGGTCGCCCGCTCGATGTCGTAGAGCTCGTCGAGTCCGGCCATGGTCGGCAAGCTCCGATAGCCCTCCATGATCTCGGCCGTTCCTACCCCGAGTCCTTCGCTTCTGAGTAGTGACCGGTAGGCCTCCTCGACCGTGGTATGAGCTAGGACTTGGGCGGTGAAAGGATCGAGGATGACCGACCACCCAAGCTCAGCCCACTCCTGAACGGGCCGAGCCCCGAGAGAAGCGAATGTCACCAGGGGCGCATCGATCAGTTGTGGCGCCACGCTCCACTCCTCCGATGAGCTCGGCATCAAGAGGATGGCGTCGGCCCCTGCGTCGACATAGGCACCTGCTCGATCGATGGCGGCTGCAAAGGACTCGTTCCTGACCGCCCCAGTGCGGGCGATGATGAGGAAGTCGGGATCAGTGCGGGCCCCAACGGCGTGAGTGATCTTGGCCACCATCTCTTCGGTGGAGACCAGGTGTTCGATCCCGCGATGGTGGCTGACCCTTTTGGGAGCAACCTGGTCCTCGATCTCGATTGCGGCGGCCCCGCTGGCCTCGATATCCCAGATGGCCCTAGTGAGGTGGACAGCATCACCGAAGCCGACCCCACCGTCCACGATGAGGGGCAGGTCGCAGCGGCGGGTGACCCGGCGGGCCACATCGCACACCTCGCTCGAGGTCAGCAGTGCTTCGGACACGGCGTACTCATAACCAAGGGCGCCTCCGCTGAGGTAGACGGCCTCGAAGCCAACCGATCGACACATCCGTGCTGTCAGCGGATCGAGGGCCAGCGGCACCAGGAGGGGAGGGCCGGCCAGACGTTGACGAAACTCGGATCGAGAGGTCATGGCCCACAGACTTCCACCAATTCGGACCACCCATCTAGGGTGCGTGAATGAATCTGCAAGGCGTTCGCGTGCTCGATCTCACCCAGTACCTGAGCGGGCCCGCATGCACCCTGCTGTTGGCCGGCCTCGGAGCTGATGTGATCAAGGTGGAGCCGGCTCCGGGAGGAGACGCTTCGCGCCAACTACCGGTCGTCTCTGGTCCGCGTTCGTCTTTCTACGTCCAGCAGAACCGCGGGAAGCGGAGCATCTGTGTTGACCTGTCCAATTCGGAGAGTCACCAGCTCATCACTGACCTGGCGGGGCACTGCGATGTGTTCGTCGAGAACTTCAGTGCCGGGGTCCTGGAGCGGCGCGGCTTGGGTCATGAGGAGCTGCGGGGACGCTACCCGGAGCTGATCTACGCTTCGATCTCGGCCTATGGCCGGACCGGTTCCAAGGCTCATCTTGTCGGATACGACCTGATCGGCCAGGCCGTTGCTGGCACGGTTGCCCTAGCCGGGGAACCCGACGGGGCACCCTTGGCGGCAGGAGCACCGATAGCCGACGTTGCCGCCGGCATGATGGCGTTCGGAGCCATAGCCAGCGCTCTCTACGGTCGGGTCCAGTCAGGGGAGGGTCAGTACCTCGACATCTCGATGGTGGAACCCATCTTCAACATGCATCCGTTCCAGATCCAGGGCCCGAGCGTGACCGACGGCAAGGCAAGGCTGCAACGGGCAGGACGCCACTTCGGTTCGGTCCCGCCCGCTGGTTCCTACCAGGGGCCGGAGGGGTGGCTGGCTCTCCAGGTTCTGGAGCCCCAATGGGACCGCCTCTGTGAGGCGGCGTCGGCCATCGACCTTGCCGCCGACCCTCGCTTCCAGACAACCCAGGGGCGGGCCGACCACCGGAATGAGTTGGTCGACATTTTGGAGCAGTGGATGCAGACCTTCCCCTCTGACCAGGCCGTCCTTGATCACCTCGAGGTCTATCGGGTGCCGGCGGCCCCCATCATCGACCCGGCCGATGCCCACGAACACCACTGGTTCTGGGAACGGGGAGCGCTGGCTGTCGTCGACGATCCGGTCCATGGCCCTGTACGGGTGCCCGGATTCCCCATCCACTCGTCGGCTCAACCGCGACGGGCCGAGGAGCCCCAGGCCCCGTTTCTGGGCCAACACAACCAAGAAGTGTTGAGTGATCTGCTCGGCTGCGATGACGACGAGGTGGAACGCCTGCGATCCACTGGGGTCCTCCACTCCAACCCCGAGGGGTGACCGGGTCAGATCGTCTCGAAGGCGGGGCAGGATCATTGGGAAGCCCCCCCTTTGGCTTCGGACCCCCAGCCATTGCTAGCGCCGCGATCCTGGGCGAAGTAGAACGGTGAAGACCAAAGACCTGCCGAAACAAAGGGGAATCTGTTGTGGTTGACCTCGGACTTCGCTCTGCCGTCGACTTGGCCACTGCTATCAAGGCCAAGGATCTGTCTGCTGTCGAACTGCTCGATCACTACCTGGATCGAGTTGATCGACTCAACCCCTCGATAAATGCTCTGGTCACTTTCGACCTTGATCGGGCCCGCTCGAGGGCCGCCGCCGCCGACCAAGTAACGATGCGGGGTGAGCACCTTCCCCCTCTCCATGGGGTCCCGTGCTCGATCAAGGACGCCATCGCCACCGAGGGGATCAAGACCACGGGCGGAGCGGTCGAAATGGCCAACAATGTCCCTACCGAGGATGCATCAGTGGTGCGGCGACTGAAAGAGGCGGGCGCCATCGTGTTCGCCAAGTCGAACCTGCCGCGCTGGTCGGGGGACATGCAGGCCTACAACGACCTGTTCGGGACGACCAACAACCCTTGGGATCTCAGCCGAGTACCGGGCGGCTCTTCGGGCGGGGCTTCGGCCGCAGTAGCGGCCGGATTGTCAGCGTTCGATGTCGGCACCGACATCGGCGGTTCGATTCGGGGTCCAGCCCACTTCGCCGGCATCTGTGGTCACAAGCCCAGCTTCGGTGTGGTGTCAGCATTGGGCTACATCGACCACCCGACGGCGGGCCTGACCGAGCCCGATGTCAATGTGCTCGGCCCCTTGGCCCGACGGGTGGAAGACCTGGAGCTCGTGTTCAGCCTCATAGCTGGACCGACGGAGGACCGGGCCCCGGCTTGGAGGCTGGATCTCCCTCCGCCAAAGGCCGCCAACCTGGGCGGCTACCGGATAGCGGCCTGGCTCGACGAGTCGTCGTGTCCGGTGTCTTCGGACGTGGCGGCTTCGCTCAATGCGGCGGTGGGGGCGATAGAGGGTGAAGGGGTTGGCGTCGATCGGGCCGCCCGCCCCGACCTCGACTTCGACGTTGTCCGCTCCGTGGGGCTTCCCCTGATCTCGGCCGCAACCTCCCCGGGCCGGACCGACGAGGAATTCGAGCGATTCCGTCAGATCATCGCAGATCCAGCGGAGGCCGCGGAGACCATGGTGATGCGGGCCCGCGCCTCAGCCGGTTTCCATCGAGACTGGCTGCTACTGACCGAACAGCGAGAACAGATCAGACGCCAATGGGCCGAGTTCTTCACCCGCTTCGACATCTGCCTCTGTCCCGTGATCATCGTGCCCGCCTTCGAGCACTACCAGGAAGGCAACCTCTACTCTCGGCGGCTGATTGTGGATGGGCAGGATCGTCCATATGCCGACCTGATCTTGTGGACCTCACTGATCGGCATGGCCTACCTTCCCTCAACCGTCGTCCCGGTCGGGCTCAGCCCCGACGGACTCCCGGTAGGAATCCAGATCGTGGGGCCCTTCCTCAGTGACCGATCGACTCTGGCCGTTGCCCGCCATCTCGAGCAACTGCTCGGGGGCTACCAGGTCCCTCCGATGGCCATGCTCGACGAGGGCAATCAGCAGAGGGGGGAGTAGGTTTCCAGCCATGGCATCCATGGACGAGGTCAAACAGCTGGCAGGAAGCGATTCGGGGTTGTGCGTCGTCGCCACGACCAGAACTGATGGGTCGGTCCACGCCTCTGTCGTCAACGCCGGTGTCATGACCCACCCCGAGTCGGGACAAGAGGTGGTCGCCCTGGTGGCCCGGGGCTCGGCGCGCAAAGTCGGCCTCATGAGGGCCAACGGTCGAGCCTCGATCACATTTCGTCGAGGTTGGCGGTGGGCCGGTGTCGAAGGACAGGCAGAGATCACCGATCCCGCGGCATCACCGGCGGGGGTCGACTACCCCACATTGCTGCGAGAGGTCTTTTCCGCCGCCGGTGGGACCCATGACGACTGGGACACCTACGACAAGGTGATGGCCGATGAGGGCCGGGTGGTGGTCTTCATCACCCCCGACCGAGTCATTGGCAACGGCTAAGGAGGTGCGCCGATAGGTGCACCGACCCGGTAGGACGATGACTATTCGCCCTCGCCAGAGGGCGAATGAGCAAACCGAGCGGTCCCTATCCGCTAGGCCCCTAAGGGGCGGAAGCCGGCTAGTCGAGGACCGCTGTTACCTTGATCTCGGCTCTGGCCCCGGGGAAGGCCAGTTCGGTACAGCCGATGGCTGTCCATGCGGGGTAGGGCTCGCTGATCGCGGCGTCCTTGGCGGCCGTGAACGCCGCCAGGTGCTGGCTCATGTCGACATGGAAGCTGGTCATCTCCACCACATCGCCGAAGGTGGCACCGGCCGCCTCCAACACCTCACCCAGGCCCTTGAAGGCCAGCGCGAACTCCTCGGCTGCGTCGTCGGGTACCGAGGAGCCTTGGGTGCCGATGACACCGGAGCAGTAGACGGTATTGCCGACCTTGGTGGCGGGAGCGAAATGAAACCGCTGATAGGTCTTCTCTGAACCTGGGGGTAGTACTACGTCGAACTTCGCCATCGAGTGGCCTCCTGTGGTGGGTGGTTGAACTATTGGTAGGACGCCATGAACTCGGCATGGCTGTCGAGAATGGGGAGCACCGTGTCGCTGTCAGCAGGGGGAAGCCCGAACACGATCCGTGAGCAACCGGCCTCGATCAGACCGTCGACGATCTTCTCTTTGGGTAGCGTACCGAACTGACCGAACTCGAGGGTGGCCGGGTCGCGGCCAGCATCCTCACACATCTGGCGGAGCTGGGTGGCCTGGCTGGCGAAATCATAACGGCCCGCAATCGGCATGAATCCATCGCACAGCTCGACGATGTCTTGCATGGTCTTGGGCCCGGCCGCTCCGCCGAGGATGATCGGCGGGTGGGGGGACTGGGTCGGCTTCGGCCACTGCCACGATGGGCCGAACGACACATGGTCGCCTGAGAAGGAGGCCACGTCGTTCATCCAGATCTCCTTCATGGCCAGGACACGTTCACGAACCACGGCTCGCCGATCGGAGAACTTCACCCCATGGTGTTCCAACTCCTCACGGTTCCAGCCGTAGCCGATACCGAAGATGAATCGTCCATTGGACAGGGCGTCGACGGTTGCTACCTCCTTGGCCAGCCAGAGCGGATCGCGCTGGGCCACCAGGGTGATACCGGTTGCAAGCTTGATGTTGGTGGTCACAGCCGCCGCCGCCCCTAGGGAGACGAACTGATCATGGGTCCGCCAGTACTCCTCGGGGAGGGGAGGAGCCCCTTCGCGATAGCCCCATGGCGTTTCTCGCGAGGTCGGAATGTGGGAGTGCTCGGGGAACCAGAGTGACTCGAAACCCCGAGCTTCGGCCTCCTTGGCCAGTTCGATCGGGCTGATGGCCTTGTCGGTTGGGAAGATGTTGACGCCGAATACAACCACTGGATGGCTCCTTCTTCAGTTGGTGGTCAGTAGGTAGGTGAGATGTGAAGCAATGAGATGAGCAGCTGATCTCAGAATGCCAGAGCCAGAACCTACGTCGGCCCGTCGGGGGCCTCAAGTTTCACCCCAATCAGTGGCTGCGACCCAGGGGAGGGCGTGGAGCTCGGGTCACATCGACTGGCACCGCCCGGCCGTGGTGGCCGACACTGTGAGACCGACCGAAACGAGAAAGAACCAGAAATGCTCAACGGATGGCGAATCCTCGACCTGACCGATCATCGGGGCGAGGTCGGGCCCTATCTCCTGGCCGACCTCGGGGCCGAGGTGATCAAGGTCGAGCCGGCCGGTGGCTGCCCGATCCGGACCCGAAGCTCTGACGACATCCCGTTCTGGGCCTACAACGGCAACAAGGTCATCCGCCCCCTCACCGGCTCTGACGACGACCGCGCCACCCTGATCGGACTGATCGCTTCCGCCGACATGGTGTTCGAATCGGGACCCCCCGGTCGTCTGGCCGAACTCGGGCTGACGACCCAAGAGCTCGATGCCGTGAACCCTCGGCTCGTACATGTCTTGGTCACCCCCTTCGGCGCCGATGGGCCCCGGGCCTACCAGCCCGCAACCGAGCTGACGATCGGTGCCCTCGGAGGCTCGGTTCGACTTCAGGGCACCCCGGAGCGAGCCCCGGTGCAGATGTCGGTGCCTCAGGTATGGCGCCACACGGGAGCCGAGGCGGCGGTGGCTGGCCTCGTCGCCCACCGCAGGATGCTGACCACGGGCCGATCCCAGTTCGTCGACGTCTCGGCCCAGTCGGTGATGACGTGGACCCTGCTCAACGCCATGGAGGCGTTCGAGATCCAGGGCCACGACTTCGAGCGAACCGGTTCCGAGCTCCATCTCTCCCTCACCTTCCAGCTCCGCCATGAAACCAGCGACGGCTATGCCGTGTGCGTACCATCGGGGCAGATCGTGGTCCATGTCATCGACTGGCTCATCGATGAGGGCGTTGTCGATCCCAGCTGGGCCGACGTCGACTGGGCTACCTACGATCATCGGGCCATCAACGGTGAAGACGTCTGGCCGCCCATTGGCGACGTCTTCGGTGCCGTTGACGATCTGTGCCGTCGCTACCGCAAGCAGGATCTGTTCACCACAGGTTTGACCCATGGAGCCACCCTCGCTCCCCTCAATGACCTGGCTGACCTGCTGGCCTTCGACCATCTCGATATCCGCCAGTTCTGGAGCCCGTTCTCCAGCACCGATTCAACCCGGTCCACGAATGGGGATCGGCCATCGATGGGTGAGCTCAGAGCCCCTGGTGGGTTCTGGCGAAGCAACGGTGTCAGGCCAACGGTTGGCCGGGGGTCCATCGGGGCCAGGGAACGGAACCCGGAGCGAACCCCTCTGGTCGTGGCCGAGCCCACGGATCCGTCTGACCTACGGCTCCCTCTCGATGGATTGAACGTGGTGGACTTTTCCTGGATCGGGGTCGGCCCGATAACGGCCAAAGCACTAGCCGACCATGGAGCGACCGTGGTCCGGGTCGAGTCCGAGGGCAGGATCGACGGCCTCCGCCTCCAGCCGCCCCACAAGGATGGGGTTCCTGGCCTCAACCGGTCCAACTTCTTTGGAGCTTTCAACACGTCCAAGCTCAGCGCTTCGCTCGATCTCAAGACCGAGACTGGTATCGACCTGGCCCGCAAGCTCATCACCTGGGCTGACGTGGTAATCGAGAGCTTCACTCCTGGCACCTTCGCCCGACTTGGGTTGGGCTATGACCAGATGGTCGAGCTGAACCCTTCGTTGATCATGGTCAGTACCTCATTGCTCGGTGAGGGGAGCTCGATCTCCTCGATGGCAGGCTTCGGCTACCACGCCGCTGCCATCGCCGGCTTTCAGAACCTGGTCGGCTGGCCCGACCTTCCCCCCGACGGTCCATGGTTGGCCTACACCGACACCATCGGGCCCCGATTCATCATCCCCGCCCTGCTGGCCGCCATCGACCATCGGGAACGGACGGGGGAGGGGGCCCTCATCGAGGCAGCCCAGCTCGAGATCGCCCTCCAGATGCTGGCTCCCGAACTGATCCAGTTCCAGCGCGACGGTCAGCCCCTCGTCCGCCGAGGCAATCGTGAGCCTGAGCTAGCACCCCAGGGCGTCTACCCCTGTCTGGGAACAGATCAGTGGCTGGCCTTGTCGATCGTCGACGACGAGGCGTGGGGCCGTCTGGTCGATGTCCTGGGACGACCGGGGTGGGCTACTGACAGCGCGTTCGGTTCACTCCAAGGTCGTCTTGATCGTCACGATGAGTTGGACGCCCATCTGGCCGCCTGGACCACCGATCAGGATGCGGCCACGCTCGAACAGGTTCTGGCTTCCAGCGGGATCGCGGCCGGGGTGGTGCAAGGCAGCCGCCAGCTCCTGGCCGACCCCCAATACGAGCACCGCCAGTTCTACGCCCACCTCGAACATGACGAGCTCGGTGTCTTGCCCTATGCCGGTCACCAATACCGGATCAGGGGCTATGACCATGGGCCTCGAACCGCAGCCCCTTGCCTGGGGGAGCACACCTTCGAGGTCCTGAGCGAGCTGCTGGGCCTGGACGGTGACGAGATCGCCGAAGTCGCCGCATCAGGTGCCTTGGCCTGATCATGGGTCACCGAGGGAGTGGCCTCACCTAGGTGAAGAGGCCGCTGGCGATACCTTCGGCCACCTCGTCGAACTCGAGCCCAGCGGCCTCGGTCCAGACGTCGAAGTTGGCCTCTCCCAGGTAGCCGGGGGCGGGCCGGTAGGGCTCCAGGTCCGATTCACTCCACAGGGCAGGGAAGCGGTCGTGACGGCGGGGTCCGAAGTTGGCCAGATCAGCGGTCAACCAGAACTGACGGGCAGCCAGCTGCTCGTCTCGTTCGGCCAGGTCTTCAGCGTTCTGTACAACGCCGGCGGCTATGCCCGCGGCCTGGAGATCAGTCATGGCCTTCTCTCCGACTCGGGTCCGGCACCAACCTCCGAGGGCGGCGTCGATGGTGGCGCGATCGGCCTGGCGCCCTTGTACCGACTCCAGGTCGATCAGGTCGAGTCCGATGATGGGAGCGAGGCGGGCCCACATCTCATCACTGGTGGCGGTCACAGCGATATGGCGACCATCGGCGCAACGAAAGACCTCGTTTGGTACATGATCAGCCATGGCGTCGACATTGCCAACGGGCTCGGCTTGGTACCCGTTGGCGGCCAGATCGAGGATGGCCGGCCCAATCAGGAAAGCGCCGACTTCGAGTTGGGCCATATCGATGTATTGGCCTTTGCCGAGCTCAGCTCGGGCTTGGACCGCGGCCAGCACTGACAACGCGGCCCCGAAACCGGCAGCATGGTCGTTGAGGGAGAAGCCACAGCCGATGTCGCCCCGACCCGCGGGATTGGTGAGGTAGGTGAGCCCGCACAGGGCGTGGATAGTGGGGGCGTAGCTGATGATGTCCTTCCACGGGCCGTCGTGGCCACAACCGGACATCGAGATGTAGACGAGCTGATCATTCCAGGTGTGGACCTCGTCCCAGCCGAGCCCGAGGTTACTCAAGACCCCCGAGCTGTAGTTCTCGATCAGGATGTCGGCCGACTGGATCAGCTCCCGAATGATGGGGAGAGCCTCGGGATGCTTGAGGTCTATGGTGACCGATCGCTTGGACCGGTTCCACACCGGGTAGTAGGGGTATTCCGGCTGGTTGACGAGGGTCGCTCGCTCCTCGGTCTGGACCTTGATCACGTCGGCCCCCAGATCGCCGAGCAATCTGGTGGCGAACGGGCCGGCCAGGACCCAGCTGAAGTCGATGATGGTCATCCCCTCCAGCGGCCTGGCGGCCCGATCGAGGCGAGGGGCGGCCTCGACCTCAGACGGGCCAGGACCCGGGGCCGACGACCGCTGACGGGTCCACTCGTCGATGATGGACATGGGAGTCGACGCTCCAGGCGGCGCGGCCGGAGCTCCGATCGGGGTCTCCGAGAAGCGAACGAGGCGCCAAGGGGCCCGAATCTTCTCCTCATCACCGCCCCCCTCTCCCGATCCGAGCTCGATGTCGGAATAGAGCCCTCTGTGGGCGAACTGGGGGTTGTCGAGAGCTTGGGCCGCGTTCTGTACTTCACCAAAGGCAACATGACGTTCCTGAGCCCCCGTGAACAGCTCACCGGCATCTCTGGTCGCGGTGAAGGCCTTCATGGCTGCCATCAGCTCCGGCATTCTCTCCAGCAGTTCCTCGACCTCCATCCCGACGAAGGGGCGCGCCTCCTCTATTCCGGCCTCGACCATCCAATCGACCAGGGGAGCAGGCTGAGGGGTGGGGGTGATCATCACATTGCCGGTCTTGGCCGGCACCACCTCATAGGCTCCCAGCCAGTGGAGCGATCCCTGCCGCAATGCCAGTTTCGGCATTGGCAACTCGTCGTCGTAGAAGTACTGCATGAGCAGGTTCTCGATCGAGCCGGCCACCACCTCGTGGAGAGATAGATCGACCAGTTGGCCGTGTCCGGTCAGACCGGCGGAGCGCACCCCGGCCAGGGCGCAGATAGCAGCACTGAACCCGGCGAAATTGTAGTTCTGCCATCCCCAGGAGTTGAGGGGCTCGTCGGGGGTGCCGGTGAGCGACAACACCCCGCCCAAGGCACCAGCCACAAGATCCGACGTTTGCCAGGCGGCCCGGGGCCCAGTCCGCCCGAAGGGGGTCACCGATACCTGGGTCAGGCGGGGGTTGGTGGCCACCAGGTCACCATGGTCAACCCCCCGGTCGGCCAGGTAGCCGATCGGCTTGGCTTCGATTATCACGTCGGCTACCTCGGCCAGAGCCCGGTAGTCTGCGATCCCAGCCGGGGTGTCGAGGTCCATGGTTGTGGTCGACTTGGAGCTGTCGAACCACCAGTCGAGCACCCCGCCGACAGCAGCCGAACGAGGTCCCGTCATCGGTCTGCCCCTGCTCCCGGCACCGGCCGGGCGGCAAACAGAAGCTCCGTACTCAGCCAAGAGCTTGGCCGCGAAACGCCCGAGGTCGTCGGTCAGATCGACTACTCGTAGACCGCCAAGGGGACCGGGGACACTCATGGGCCAACGCTAGGAGATGGGTTCGCCGGCTGTACAACGCTGGCTGTACAACACAGGTAGGCGTGCTACTACGATACGGATCGACCAACCTGGGGAAGGAGTGATCGGTGAACGACAACACAGCGTCGACGCTCGAGACGCGACGACGACTGCCGCTGTCGGTTCTCGATCTGGCCATGGTGGCCGAGGGCAAGACAACCAGCTCTGCCCTCCACGACACAACCGAGCTGGCCAAGGGAGCTGAGGCTCTTGGCTACACCAGGATCTGGGTAGCCGAGCACCACAACTTGGCGACCGTGGCCAGTACGGTGCCAGCCATTCTCGTCGCCCACCTGGCGGCCAACACCTCCACCATCAAGGTCGGTGCGGGCGGCGTGATGCTGCCGAACCACGCCCCCCTGGCGATTGCCGAACAGTTCGCCATCCTGGAGGCCCTCCACCCGGGTCGCATCGATCTCGGTATCGGTCGAGCCCCCGGCACCGACCGGGCCACGGCCGTGGCCCTGCGCCGGACCCAGGATCATCGAGAAGAAGAGCACTTCCCCCGCAACCTGCTCGACGTGATGGGGCTCCTGGGTGACCAACGGACCGAGCGTGGCCTGTGGCAGCAATTCCGGGCAACCCCGGTGGCTGGGTCCAACCCGTCGGTAATCCTCCTCGGCTCTAGCGGGTTCAGCGCCCAGCTGGCCGGGGTCTTGGGCCTTCCCTTCTCCTTCGCTCACCACTTCGACATGGGAGGCACGACCGAAGCGGTAGAGCTCTACCGCCAGTCGTTCGACCCATCACCGATCCTCGATGAGCCCTATGTCATCGTCTCGGCCTCGACCATCGCCGCTGACACCGCCGAGACCGCGGCCTGGCTCGCAGGGCCCTCACGTCTTCGCCGCTACGGGATGCGGAACGGTCGCCTCCACCCCCTGCTGTCGCCGGACGAGGCGGCGGCCCACGAGGACTTCGCCCCAGCGACCGCCATGGCCACCAACTCCCTGCTGGGTACGGCCGACGAAGTGGTGGCCGGAATGGACGACCTGGTGGCCATGACGGGAGCTTCGGAGCTGATGCTCCACACGGCCACTCACGGACTGGCTGAGCGGCTGAGAAGCTTGGAGTTGATTGCCGAGCGCTGGTCGTCGATCGACACAACGGAGGTGGCCTGAATGCGAGCCTGGCAACTACCCCGACTGGGTGACCCCTGGGACGAACTGGAGCTGGTCGATCTCGACCCTCCAACCCCGGGACCTGGCCTGGCCAGAATCGAGGTCGAGGGGGCCGACGTGAACTTCGCCGACATCCTCCAATGCCAAGGCCAATATCAGGTCAAGATCGACGTGCCCTTCGTTCCTGGGATGGGAGCGGCCGGCCGGGTGGTCGAGGTCGGCGACGGTTGTGAGTTGGCGGTTGGCGAGCGGGTCGTCGGCTCCACCCTCGGACCCTGGGGTGGCTTCGCCGAAGGGGCAGTGGTAGCTCCCGACGATGTGCACCGACTACCGGACGAGGTCGACGGGGCCGTCGCCGCTGGGCTCCATGTGACCTACGGGACAGCCTGGTTCTCCCTCCATCAGCGAGGCCAGCTAGCTCCCGGTGAGGCCGTGCTGGTGCTGGCCGGCGCAGGAGGGGTCGGGTCAGCCGCCATCCAGATGGCCAAGGCCCATGGATGTTGGGTCCTGGCCGCGGCCGGAGGGCCAGACAAGGTCGAGGTGTGCCGGGCCCTTGGGGCCGACATCGCCATCGACTACACAAACGGCGACCTCTACGCCGAGGTGATGGATGCCACTTCGGGCCGGGGGGTCGACGTCGTCTACGACCCAGTGGGAGGGGAGTACTTCGACATCGCCCGTCGCCTGGTGGCCTGGGAGGGCCGGCTGTTGGTGGTGGGTTTCGCCAGCGGCATCATCCCGTCGGCCCCCACCAACCATGCCCTGGTCAAGAACTACTCGATCGTCGGAATCCACATGGGCGGCTACCGGGGGAGAGACCAGGCGACGCTCGATCGCTGCTTCGACGAGGTCTACCAGATGCTGGTCGACGGTGAGATCGATCCCCTCATCAGCCAGCGCCTAGCTCTGGCTGATGTGCCCGCCGGGCTACGCAAGCTTGCTGACCGCCAGATCACGGGTCGCCTCGTTGTCGACGTCGCCCGATGAGGGCTACAACCCGATGAGGGCTCCAGCCCGATGACGGAGCCGGATCAGATGGTGGGTCCCGACCCATACCACAGCCACTCCTTCGAAGAGCTGTGCGAGCTGCCCATCGCATACCGGGATGACTTGTTCGCTGGCCAGGTGGTGTTGATCACGGGTGGGGGAGGGGCCATCGGGACAGCCATGGCCACCCTGTTCGGCCGGCTGGGGGCTTCGATCATGGCCTGTGGCCGCACCCCGGAGAAGCTCGAGGTGTTGACCGAGCGGATGGCCAGCATCGGGGTTGGGATAGAGACCATGGCCATGACGATCCGTGACCCAGAGCAGGTCGACAACCTCATCGCCGCTACCTGGGATCGGTTCGGGCAGCTGGACGTCGCCATCAACAACGCCGGCGGCCAATTCTCCAGCCCCGCCCTCGACATCAGCCCCAAGGGGTGGAACGCGGTACTCGAGACCAACCTCTATGGCACCTGGTACGTGATGCAGGCGGCGGCCCGTCGCTGGGTCGAGGAGAACCAGCGGGGCAACATCATCAACATCTCGACCATCCAGGGCCGGGCCGGTGTCGGCATTCCCCATACTGCGGCCTCACGGGCGGGCGGGGTGGCTCTGACCCGCTCTCTGGCTGTCGAGTGGGCCCCCCACGGAATCAGGGTCAACTCGATCGCGGTCGGCGTGGTCGCCTCCGAGGGGCTGAGGACCTACCCGGCCGAGGCCAGGGCCAGCTTCGGTCACAACCCCATGCGCCGGTTGGGTGATGTCTGGGATGTGGCCCAGGGGGCCGCATACCTGGCCGGTCCCACCGGTGAGTTCGTTACCGGCACCCACCTGGAGGTGACGGGCGGCGAGCACATCTGGGGTGAGTACTGGCCCCTGGGCAAACCGGACTATTTCCGGCTCGATCAGGCCACTGGGGAAGACCCTGAGCCCCCCGATTCCGACTGCGACCAGAGGGGAGGATCATCATGACCGGAGCCGCATTCCCCGTCCGCTCATTCGACACAACGAGCACCCATACCGGCCGGACCTACGAGGTCGTGGTCGAGCTGCCCAATCGCTATCACCGCAGCGACAAGGCCTACCCCCTGGTTGTGGTGCTCGACGGACAATGGGTGTTCGGCGTCGTCCGTGATGCCTTCCGGGTCCTTGCTCTCGGTCGGGAGTTGCCCGAGGCAATAGTGGTTGGGATCACCCACTCCCGCACCGATCTGCGAGATCTGGTCCAGGACCGGGCTGCCGACTTCACTCCAACCAAGGCAACGGCGCCCACCGAGACCGGGGTGCAGATCCCGGCCGATGAGGTCGGCAACGCGGCCCTGTTCCGGCGGGCAATGATCGAGGAGATCCTGCCCGTAGCTACCTCCGAGCTTCGCCTCAACGGCGACCGAACCCTTGTCGGTCACTCGTTTTCGGCCCTGTTCGCCCTTGACACCCTGCTCACCGATCCCGACCTGTTCGACCGCTGGGTCCTGGCCAGCCCATCAGTGTGGTGGGACGACCAGGTCATGTTCCGCCGCGAAGCCAACCATGCCTCGGTGACGGAGGACATATCGGCCCGGGTCTTCATCTCCGCCGGCTCCGACGAAGGTGGTCTCGAGGGTTTCGGCGGTCATCGAGACCTCTACGACCGCCTGCTGGAGCGAAACTACCCCAGCTTGAATCTGTCATGGGCCCTGTTTCCGGGAGAGACTCACTCCTCGGTCATCGGTGGTGCCGTGAGCCGAGGTCTGCGCCAGGTCTTCACATGATCGGGCGCGTCTAGACTTCACCCATGGCTGAACCAGGGGGCTACCGTGATCGGCTGCCACGAAACACAGCCGCCGGCCGCAAGCTGAGCAACCATCAACCCGAGTTGCACGAGTCGTATTGGCGGACCCATGAGCTGGCAATGGAGGACGGTGCCCTCGATGGTGATGACGATCCACGGCCCACTCACCACCACTAGAGGCGAGCCTGGTTGATCACATGCCCTGGATAGACGTCGTCGACGACAGGGTGGCCAAGCCACCCCGCATCCCCGCGGTGGCCTCGGCCTCGGCCTCCGAGTCGGGGCCGAGGCCACCGCGGGCTCGGGCCGACGAGATCGAGATCATCGACGGATGGGCCGAGCTCACCGCGGTCCGATTGGAGGGGGAGATCATCGACCTGCGAGCGGCGCTGGCTGTCGAGCTGAACGAGGTGATGATCTATGGATGCCAGCTGGTGGTCAGACCCGACGCTGAGCTGCGGGTCCGGGGATCGAGGTTCGAGCGCTGCGACCTGTCCCAGCTCCGCGTCGACGCCTTGCGAGCCTCGGCCCTGAGCGACTGCAAGCTGATGGGAGCCGAGCTGACCGGGGTCGTTGCCGATGTCGAGATGGTCAACAGCCAGCTCACCCTGACTCGCTTCCCCGAAGCCAAGCTGAAACGGGTCGCCTTTGCCGGCTGCACCATGCGCCAGGTCGACTTCTTTGATGCCAGCCTGACCGACGTGAGCTTCGATGGATGCGACCTCGATGAGGTCAACCTCGACCGGGCCCGGTTCGAGGCTGTCGATCTCCGCTATGCCAGCACTGTCGACGTTCGCAATACGAGGGACTACCGAGGTTGCGTGATCACGGCCGTCCAGGCTCAGGCCATGGCCATCCAGCTGGCTGACATCCTCGGCCTCGGTATCGAATCCGACGCCACGGTCGAGACCCAATAGCATCGGCCTCATTCCCACTGGCCCGGGACCTCACCATGACCAGGCCTCGACCCAGGATGGAGCACCATGGCCTTCGACCCCAACCCAACCGGTCACCTCTGCCTTACCTTCGACTTCGACGGACCATCACTGTGGATGCAACGACGCCAAACCACTCCCGCTCCGATCTCCCGGGGCGAGTTCGGAGCGGTTGCCGTCCCCCGCATACTGCGCCTCCTGGATCGGCGGGATATCAAGGCCACCTTCTTCATCCCCGGCCACACGATGGAGACCTACCCTGCTGAGTGCCGCGCTATTGCCGCTGCTGGCCATGAGATCGGGCTCCACGGCTACGCCCACGAGCTGAATGCCACCCTCGACCGGGACCGGGAGGCTTGGACGCTGACAACGTCTATCACCCTCATCGAGGAGCTGACGGGTCAGCTACCAAGTGGCTACCGAGCCCCGTCGGGTGATGTGACCACCCAGACCCTGGATCTACTCGTCGAGCATGGTCTCCGCTATGACTCATCGCTGATGGGCCATGACTACCGGCCGTACCAGGTGCGGGGAGCGAGCACCTTCCCCGACGACGGACCGCCCCGGTGGGGTCTCGATCTCGACCTGATCGAACTGCCCTGGTCATGGACCCTGGATGACTATGTCTATCTGGAGTTCGTGACCTTCCGCCGAATGCTGATGCCCGGCCTACGCTCACCGACCGAGATGTTCGCCAACTTCAGCGGCGATGTCCGCTGGATGACCCGAGAGGTCACCTCCGGGGTGTGCACTGTGGTGTTCCATCCGCAGGCCATCGGGCGGGGTCACCGACTCCTGGCCCTCGAGGCGTGGATAGATGAGATGAGTGAGCTGGGGATCAGCTTCAACCGGCTCGACGAGATAGCGGGTGCCGTGGCCGCGGGTACTGGATTCGGGATCGAAGACTCCCTCGAATCAAGCTGAGCGCCTTCAGCCAGTGGCGGCTCGGATCTTGCTGTGGAGAGCGGCCAACTCGTCGATCATGGCATCGACGCTGCGAGCTCCCGCCTGGTAGACGGCCGTCGCATTGAGCGACAACCAGTCGAATCCGAGCCCCTTGATCATCTCGGCCCTGGCCACAACGAGATCATGATTGGCGTAGTAGGCCATGTCCTCTCTTCTGCGGGGCGGTGGTTGGAGCATCATCTGCATACCGATCTCGTTCGGATCCCGCCCAATTGACTCGGCGTGGCCCGTGATCGTCGTCACCATCTTGGTGATGTCCTCGACATCGGCCAGGGCCGCTCCCATCCAGCCGTCACCAAGCTCAGCCACCCGTCGCAGGGCAGCCGTCGACCCACCCCCGATCCAGATCGGGAGGTCACGCCCCTGAGGAGGCTTCGGCTCCATGGCCATCGCCCTCGATTGATAGTGATCGCCCTCGTAGTCGATCTGATCATCGCCCCAGTAGGCCCGCAGCAACCTGATGGCCTCGTCCATCCTCTTGCCCCGGTTCGAGAAGTCTTCCTCGAGAGCTTCGTACTCCGATTCCTGCCAGCCCACCCCGACACCGAGCCGGACCCGCCCCCCTGAAAGGGAGTCGATGGTCGACACCTGCTTGGCCACCAGAACCGGTTGACGTTGGGGTAGCACCAATACCTCGGTCGACAAGCTGACCCGTTCGGTGACAGCCGCCACCTGGGCCAGCAAGACAATCGCTTCCAGGACGGGCATCCGGGGCGGATACATGGGGGCCGGCCGATCGTCAGTTGGGTAGCCCATCACCACATGATCGAACACGGCAATCTCGTCGTAGCCGATGTCCTCGATGGCCCGGGCCAGGTCGAGAACCTTCTGGGGACCCTCCCGGAAGGCAATACTCGGATACTCAACCGACAACTTCATGTCGTGTCCCCTCGTGATCGGATGGGGCAATCGTCTTGGCCGTTCAAGCCCCTGCTGGGTTTCATAACACCTCGGGGCCACGCGAGACCAGCGACCGGTACCGGGCCGGGCCGGGGCCGGCTAGATCGGCCTCGGCCACCTCTGCTGTGGAGACATCGATGGCCTCATCGATGTCGGACACATTGACTCCGAGTTGGAGACATACAGGAGCTGCGCCGATAGGGGGCCTTCCACGGATCGACAATTGTCGATATGTTAGTGCAAGGCCCTTCTTGGATGTCATATCGACGATTATCAATACATAGCGGAGGTTTGCTAGGATGGTCCCCATGTCCACCGACTCGATGGCAAACGAAGCTACCGACGAGTTCTGCTGCCCGCCCCTGACCGGCTGCGTGCTCGATGAAGACCAGGCGACCCAGCTCGCGACCCGGCTCAAAGCCCTGGCTGACCCCGTCCGGATCAGACTGGTGTCCCTCCTGGCCTGCAGCGATGTTGGCGAACTGTGTGCTTGTGATCTACCCGAGATCGTTGGCCGATCTCAGCCGACGGTCAGCCATCATCTCAAGATCCTGGCTGCGGCCGGGATCGTCGAACGTGAGCAGAGGGGGAAGTGGGCCTGGTTCCGGCTCAACCCCAGAACCATGACCCAGCTCACCACCGCTCTCGGCACCGAGGATGACCAGGTGGTGGCGAGCGGCCAGCGAAACTAACCTCGCCAGAGATCGATCCTGCATTTAGCGGATCGCCAAGCACGAAAGACAGTGAGGAGCATCATGGGTTCGTTGGATGGACGGGTAGCAATCATCACCGGAGCAGGACGAGGTATCGGGCGCGAACACGCCCTGCTGATGGCGGCCGAAGGGGCCAAAATCGTAGTCAACGACCTCGGTGGCGCGGCCGACGGCTCGGGCTCGGATGCAACCCCCGCCGATGAAGTGGTGGCCGAGATCGAGGCCATGGGCGGCGAAGCGGTGGCCAATGGTGCAAACGTCACCGACTGGGAAGGCGTCCAGGGGATGGTCAACCAAGCTGTCGAGACCTTCGGTGACCTCCATATCCTCATCAACAATGCCGGTATTCTGCGGGACCGAGTCGTGGTCAACATGACCGAGGCCGAATGGGATGCGGTGATGGAGGTCCACACCAAGGGCCACTTCGTCCCAACCCACTGGGCTTCCGCCTACTGGCGAGAGCAGACCAAGGCCGGCAACGAAGGCAAACGGGCCATCGTCAACACCGCCTCGGGTGCCATGCTCGGCAACCTGGGCCAGTTCAACTACTCCGGAGCCAAGGCCGCCATAGCCGCCATGACCCTGGTGGCGGCGGGTGAGCTCGTTCGCTATGGGGTCCGGGTCAACTGCCTGGCTCCCATCGCCAGAACCCGGCTCACCCTGGCCACCCCCGGACTGGAGGATGTAGTCAAGGCCCCCGACGACCCCAGCGAGTTCGACAAGTGGGATCCAGCCAACGTCTCACCTCTGGTCGCCTACCTGTCGACTGAGAGCTGCCCCTTCACCGGCGGCGTCTTCCACGTCGGTGGCAACGAGGTCGGTCTCTATGGCGGCTGGTCGCTCAGCAATGATGACATCATCGCCACCGACGGCCGCTGGACGGTCGCCGATCTCCAGGCCAAGGCTGGTGCTCTGGCTGAAGGCCGCAACGAGCTGGCGTCGGTCACGACCTCCATCGCCGACACTTTCAAGGAGTTCGGCAACCGCAAGCCGAGCTGAGCGGCGACCAGGCTGTGTGGGCTCTCGACGATCCCAACGCCGACCAACGGGCCCTGTTCGCCGTCGAGCGACAGGGCCCGAGTCAAGCTAGGGCTATCCCATCGCTCTATTGCCGTGGCCCTTGGGACCATGGCCTACTCCATGGCGGTCCCGTAGGCGGATTGGCTGGTTGGGCCGCTGAGCACCTCGTCGACCCCGATGGTGACCAGATCTGCTCCCGGCTTACCGTCGAGCTCCTGTCGGCGGTGCCACTCGAACCACTCGACATCACTGCCGTTGTCTCCAAACCCGGGCGTCGATCACGGGTGGTTGACGTCAGCATCGGCTGCGATGGGCGCACCGTGGCCCGAGCTACCAGCCAGTGGGTGGCCACCGCGGCTGGGGTCGAAGTGAGCAACGGCCAACCCCCGATCCGCCCCTCATGGGCCGCCGATCCAGGCCCCAGCGACTTCGAGTACCCCCGTCCAGGGTTCAACTGCGACTCATCGGAGCTCCGCTTTGCCGAAGGCTCCGACGAGGAGTCAGGGCCAGGCATCCTCTGGGTCAGGCTGACCTCCCCTCTAGTAGCAGGCCAGGAGACAACCCCGTTTTGTCAGGTGGCAACGATTGCCGATCTGACAGCCGCTGCTGGCTGGGAGCAGAGCCCGACGGGTGCCAGCTACATCAATCCCGATCTCACCCTCCAGCTGACCCGCTACCCGACCGGTCCCTGGATCGCCATTGCCGCCCACAGCCAACGAGCAACCGCCGGAGTCGGCTACAACGACGCCATTCTCTACGATGACGTTGGTTCTTTTGGCCGGGTCCTCCAGAGCCTGGTCGAGATCCCAATTACCCAGGTCTGAGGAAGGCCGAAAGACTCAACTCTGGGGGCCAAATGGCGATAGCTACCCATCACCACTTCCTACGATGACGTCGCCCACCTGCTGAGCCGCGCCGGCTTCGGTGGCATGCATGCCGACATCCTGGCCTTGGGCGTCTACGAGTGGCCCGAGCTCGTCGAGCAGGTGCTGGATACCTCAGCGGCAACTCCCCATCATGTCGGCCTTCCGAATCTCGATGAGGGCAACGGCTTCTACCAGAACTTCGTCGAGATGGTCTGGTTCTGGCTCGAGCGGTGTCGGACCTCACACTCCCCGTTGGTGGAGAAGATGGTCCTGTTCTGGCACGGCCACCTGTGTACATCGATGGAGAAGGTGTTCACGCGTGACTGGATATTCGATCAGAACCAGCTGTTCCGAACCCACGGACTCGGCAACTTCGAGGAGCTGGTCCAACGGGCCGCAGTCCAGCCCGCCATGCTCCGTTACCTCGACAATGACCGCAATGTTGCCGGTCGCCCGAACGACAACTTCGCCCGGGAGCTGATGGAGCTGTTCACCCTCGGGGTCGGGAACTACACCGAAGACGACGTCGCTGAGTCGGCTCGGGCCTGGACCGGCCACATTCTCAACGATGATGGGGCCTACACGTTCACCCCGGAAGCTCACGACTGGGGGCTCAAGACGTTCTTCGGTGACACCAGGAACTGGGATGGCCCCAGCATCATCGATCACATCATCAATGGGCCGAAGAAGGCCACAGTGGCACGCTTCATTGCAACCAAGCTGTGGTCGTTCCTGGCCTACCCCGACCCGGAGCCAGCCGTCGTCGATTCCATTGCCGACTCCTTCGCCACCAGTGGGATGGAGATCAAGGCCCTGCTGCGGGCCATCTTCCTCCACCCCCAGTTCCGCTCGGCGAAGGCGAAGCAGGGGCTGATCCGCTCACCAATGGAGTACGTGGTCTCGGCCATGCGGGTGTCGGGGCTGAACTGTTCCGAGGCTCATCCCGAGTGGACCATCCGCACCATGGGCCAACAGCCCTTCTACCCGCCGAACGTGGCCGGGTGGAAACAGAACCTGTATTGGGTCAACGCATCGGCCTTGTGGGCCAAGGCGAACTTCGCCAGCACCGTCCGCTGGGCCCTCTACCGGCGGGAGGAGCTTGGCAACTCCAACTCACTCTCAGCCAGTGCCGCCACCGATGCTGCCTTGAGCTTGTTCCAGATCACCAGCCCATCGACCGCCACCCGCGGTGCCCTCATCGATTATGTGGAGCGGGAACGTTTGGCCACTGCCTGGTCCGAACGGGCCGGTTTGCTGATGCTCCCCCTCCTCACTCCCGAATTCCAGATGGCCTGAGAGATGTCTGCCTGCGATCGAACTACCTCACACGTCATCAGTGCCCTCTCAGCGCCGCTGCCGGCTGATCCGTTCAATGTCAGCCGACGTAACTTCCTCCAGGCTGCGGCCCTGGCCACCGGAGCCACCATGGTGCCGACCTGGCTGGCCGATGCAGCCGGCGCTGCCACCCCAGTCGGCCCCAATGACGGCATCCTCGTCCTGCTCACCATGAGTGGCGGCAATGATGGCCTGAACACCGTGATCCCGATCCAGAACGGCATCTACTACGACCGGCGAAGGGATTTGGCCATCGCCGCCTCGTCGGCCATTCCCATCGGAGATGAGCGGGCCCTCCATCCCGGCCTGTCAATGGTCAATCACCTGTGGAACAAGGGCGACGTTGCCATCATCGATGGGGTCGGCACCCCGGGTATGACCGATCTCAGCCACTTCTCGACCATGGCCAGAGTCATGGGCGGGGGAGGGACGGGCAACAGCTTCCACAGTGGCTGGCTCGGTCGGTATCTCGACGGTCTCCCCGGCGGCGACGACCCTTTCCATGGGGTCAACATCGGGACCTCAATCCCCCTGGTTGTCCAAGGCCAGCATCGTCAGGCATCAGGCCTGCCTCCGGAGCCGAACGGCATCTTCCAGATCGAGGGGGTCGATGATACCTATCGGCGCCAATACGACGCTCTGGCCGCCTTCGCCGCCACATCGACCGGGCTCGGCGACCTGGCTGACAGCCTGGCTCTGAACGGTCACCGAGCCGTTGACCTGGCGGCCCGGGTCGAACCGATCTACGGCGAGGAGCTACCCGAAGGCAAGCTCAAAGCCAAACTGGAGCTGGCGGCCAGGCTGATCAACGCCAATCTCGGCATCCGGGTCCTGAGCGTGGACTTTGGCGACTTCGACTCCCATGCCCGCCAACCTGAGCTACACAATGCCCGCATGGCCGAGCTCAATGAGGGCCTCCAGGCGTTCTACAACCGACTCCACCCCAGCTTCGGAGCCAGGACCATGATCCTGGCCATGTCCGAGTTCGGCCGCCGAGTCAAGGCCAACAACTCGAGTGGGACCGACCATGGGGCGGCCAACACCATGCTGGCCATCGGGTCCCAGATCCGAGGTGGGTTCTATGGTGAGCTGCCGTCTCTGAGCGCCCTCGACCGCCGAGGGAACCTGGTACCGACGGTGGACCTGCGCAGTGTGTACGCCACCATCCTCGACGACTGGTTGGGGGGTGACTCGAACCAGATCCTGGGAGGGACCCATGAGAACCTGGACTTTGCCGCCGCCCCCTCACCAACCCGGACCACGAGCCAGATCAATCCCATCACTGTCAACACCGTGTTCAAGTATCGGGGCCAGGTGGTGCGGCTCTACCGGGCCTACTTCGGCCGCCTGCCTGACACGGCCGGGTTCGATCACTGGGTGGCGGCCAGGCGTTCGGGCATGACCCTGGTCGAGATCTCTGACGCTTTCGCCTCGTCAACGGAGTTCCAAG
>JAAETV010000063.1 GCA_024227975.1 Actinomycetes bacterium | reverse complement strand
AGTGCGTCGAAGTCGCCTCCGGCAGAGAAGGCGACGCCCTCACCGGTCAGCACCAGGGCCCGAGCCGATGAATCGTCGGCGACCATGGCACAGGCTTCAGCCAGCTCTGTGAATGCCTGGGGGTTGAGGGCGTTGCGCACCTCGGGGCGGCGGAACGTGAGGGTATAGACACCCCGATCGTCGCCTTCGAGTGACAGTAGCTCAGACATCGATCTTGAACACCCGTGCCGCGTTGTCACGCAGGATCTTGCGGGTTGCCTCAGGGGAGAAGTCACAGTCGTATACGTCGTCGACCGTGCGCTTGAAAGGCAGCAGCGGATAGTCGGTGGCCCAGATCATCTTGTCCTGGCCGTACCCACCGGAGAACTTCTTAACCTCGGGAGACCAATGCCGTGCCGGTCGGGCCGATGCCTCCACGTACACGTTGGGGTGCTTCCAGGCCAGGATCATCATCTCGTCCTGCCACGGGTCGCCGACATGGGTGCCCAGGATCTTCAGTTCGGGGAAGGTGAGGGCGACCTCGTCCAGATAGATGGGCCGACCGCATTCCGACGGCAATAGGGGTCCGGTATGGCCGACCTGGATGCAGAGCGGGATGTCGTACTCGCAACACGCCACATAGAAGGGCCAGTACATCCGATGGGTCGGAGGGGGAGCCGTGGTGCGGCCATCGCCGCACTGGAAGGGCTCCAACCGGAAGGCCTTGTATCCGAGGTCCTCGACACAGCGTCGGAACTCACGCATGGCCGGCATCGGATCGCGGATATCAGTGGTGAAGGCACCGATGAACCGGTCAGGAGCTTGGGCGATGTAAGCCGCGTTCTCGTCGTTGTCTACCACCCAGGTATCAAGGAACTTGAACGACGAAGCCACGCCGATATCGACACCGGCCTCGTCCATCTCTTCGATGATCTCCTCGAGGGTGAAACCCTTGCGGAAGCGCTCGGCCACCCCGTATTTGTTGAAGATGTGCCAGAACGAATCGGGCCAGCGGTCGGCGGTTTCCGGTGACATGATCGACATCCAGGCGTCGATCGCTCCCACACGTTGTTCGGTCATGTTTGTCCTTCAGGATCGGGGGTTGATGAGTGTGCGTGAGATCAGCTCGCGCATGATCTCCGATGTGCCGGCGCCGATGGAGAAGCCGGCGACATCGCGGTAGTAGCGAGGAACGGGTGACTCTTCCATCTGGCCGAACCCCCCATGAAGCTGGAGCACATCGGCGGCCACGGTCTGCACCGCCTCGGCGGCATGGAGCTTGGCCATGGACACGGCCTGATCGCCGGTTGGGTCGTTGTCGCTGAGCAGGCGGGCGGCTTGATAGGCGAGCAGTCGAGTGGCCTCGCACTTGGTGGCCATCTCCGAGAAGCGATGGCGCCATGTCTGAAAGCCGATCAGGGTGCTGCCGAAGGTCTCTCTGGTGGTGGCGTAGTCGATGCCAAGCTCCATCAGCCGTTCCATGACCCCCACCGCGAACGAGGCGATCACCAGCCGTTCACCACCGAAGTGGGAGAGGATATAGCGCAGCCCCTGGCCCTCTTCCCCCACCAGGTTGGTGACGGGGATCCGGCACTCATCGAAGAACAGCTCACCGGTGTCCGACGCCCGGGCCCCGAGCTTGTCGAGTCGGCGCCCGATCTCGAAGCCCTTCGTGTCGGTGGGGAACACAACTACCGAGATCCCCTTGGGCCCCGCCTCACCGGTGCGAACCGCCAGCGTCAGGAAATCGGCACGGGTCCCGTTGGAGATGAATGTCTTCTGGCCTGAGATCACATAGTCGTCGCCGTCGCGGCGGGCCCGGGTGGTGAGGGCGGCAACATCGGAGCCGGCCCCGGGCTCGGAAACCCCGATCCCCCCGATCAACTCACCGGCGATAGCGGGCACCATCCAGCGTTGCTTCAGCTCGTCGCTGGCCTCATCGGCCAAGATGGCCAGGGCGAACTCTGATTGGGCCATGAGTGATACCGCAGCGCCGATCGAATCACCCTTGGCCAGCTCCTCGGCCAGTACGGCGGTGGCCATGAAGTCGAGCCCGCTCCCCCCGAGAGAAGGGTCGTAGCGCAGCCCCAACAATCCGGCCTTCCCGGCCTTGGCGTACAGCTCACGAGAGCAGTAGCCCGCTGCTTCCCATTCGTCGGCATTGGGACGGATCTCCCGTTCGACGAACGAAGCCACTGTCTGGCGAAACGCCTCGTGCTCCTCGCTCAGGAATATCGACGGCTGCCGCTGGTAGGCCATGCCCTTCCTCTCCAAGCTCTCCAACCACACCTCGTGTGACTGCTGACCAACTTAGTCATCTGGTTCTGAGTCGTCAACTCTGCTAGCTTGTTGGAAGGAGGCAGTGATGACACCTACAACCCCCTGCGCATCGCCTACCACGAGTTCATTGACATCGGCCGCGACGTGAAGGCGGCCCGCAGCTGGCCCAGTGGGCTCGGCCCTGTCTTGCGCTGGCCCGGCTGGCGTCCCGTTCCCCAATCCCCCAAACCGGCGTCGTTCGCATCGTGACCGTCACCGATCCGGCCGACCCGCGGGCCCGACTCCTGGCTGCCGCCGAGGTCAGATTCCGGCGATTCGGCTACAAACGCACCACCGTCGACGATGTGGCGTCCGAGGCCGGCACGGGCAAAGGAAGCGTCTACCTCCATTTCGATTCCAAACAGCAGATCTACTTGGCCGTGGTCGAAGAATCACTCGACCGGTTCATCGAAAGGGCCGAGAAGGTCCTCGCCGCACCCGGCACTGCACCCGAGCGGATGCGATCCCTCGTAGAGCTGACCGCCGAGCACTATGGCGACGACGAACTCCTCCACGCCTCCCTTTTCGGGGAAACTGACCTCGTCGAGGGAGAGGTCGCCCGTATGGCGGCCGAACGGCAACGTGAGCGGATCCGCGGCCTCCTCGAGGAGGTCCTGATCAGCGGCCAGACTGAAGGTTCCGTGAGACCCGCGCTCGATCCACACTCGGTTGCAACCGTGCTGTGGGAGATCGGCTGGGCCATCGTCAGATCTGGATTGGAGAAGGCCGACACGACCCAACTCGCGGCCTCGCTGGAGATCCTCAACGACATCGT
>JAAETV010000062.1 GCA_024227975.1 Actinomycetes bacterium | reverse complement strand
CCCGGTATGTCGAGGGCCGGCATGGTCATGGTGATGGTGACGGTGACGTCCTCACCCCAGTCCCACACCGGAGCATCGACCGAGACCTCGTACTGGTCGCTGCTCACCCCATAGTTGGCCGCCACCTCGTCGGCGACCAAGCGGGCGTTGGCCACTGCTTCGGCGTGGGTGTCGGCCAGCACCGCAGCGCGGGCTGCTTCTGCCGCGCTCGCTCGGGCCACCTGTTGGCGTTCGGGCCAGCGTGACACTCCGGCCCCGATCAGTACCACGGGGATGAGGAGGAAGACCATGGCCGCGATCCACTCGACAGCGACGAAGCCCCCCTCGGTCCGCTTCGAGGGCTCAGGGGAGGACAGCTCAGGGGAGGACAAGGCCGTCCTCCAGTTCCTTGGCTACGGCTGAGGTGGTGACGAAGACCCCATCGGGCAGGGGAGGCATGGCCCGAAGGGTTGCACTGGCCGTTGCCTCTATCGCGAGCCCCCGGTCGGCGCAGGTGATGGTGATGTCACCGACCATGGGCCCGCCCAGAAGATCAGCCACGACATCATTGGCGGTAGCGGTGCAGTCGTCGATGGTGCCCCCATTCACGGCCCAGGCTCGGGCTCCTTCGTCGGTTGCTTGTCGGATCACGGCCTGGGCATATCGTTGGATGAACAGGTTGGCGAAGGTCGTGACCAGGACCAGGGTCACGGCCATGACCCAGATGGCGCTGACAACGGTGAATCCGCTCTCGGTCCCATCGTCGGTCTTGCCTCTTCTGCCGACATCGCCGGAAGTTGCTCTCGTCATGACCTTGCCCGGTCCGGCCGGTTCGCTAGAGGCCGATCTCGGTTCGGATCCGGTCGATCACGTCGACGCCGAGAGCTTGGAGAGCGGTAGCGAAGGCGGCCGCAACGACCAAGCCCAGCAGGGCGATCCCCATCGATTGGGCGATTTCGAAGCCCGGTTCGGTTTGTGGCCTCGAGGGGGCGGGCTCCTGTCCGTACTCTGAGGGAAGGGCGGTCAGGTAGTAGGTCGACAGCTTTGCCATGACGGCGATGAACATGGGGACTCCCCTTTGGGGGTATTCGAAGGCGGTTGCAGGTAGGCGGGCAGCGGATGGATAGCTAGAGGTTTGGTTCGATGGTCAGCTTCCGAAGACGAAGCGAGGGATGGGGGCGACGACGTAGAGGAAGACGACGGGGGCCATGATCACCAGGGTGGGGATGATCATCGCTCCCTTGCGGCGGGTTCCGAGCCGTTCGAGCTCCTCTCGCCGTTCGGCTCGAAGGGTGTTGGCCACCGTCAACAGTGATTCGGCAACATCTGAGCCCTGTTGCGAGGCCTCGCCCAGGATGCGGTAGATGCGGGCGGCGGCTGGTTCTGGAGTCTCAGCCGAGAGGCGCTCCATGGCCTGGGCCAAGGTCAGGCCACCGGCCACCCAGTTCTGGGCCTCTCTGAGCTCCTCGACAACGGGACCCCGTCCTCGCTGGGTGATCTGACGGACAGCCATGGCCGGAGTGTGATTGGCCTTGACCAGCATGGCCAGCAGGTGGGCGATCGTGTACAGCTCGAGTCGCATCGTCTGGGTCCGCTTCTCGATAGCGGCGTTCACCTTGCCTCGGGCCGAGGTCAGCCCCCAGCCGATCCCGAGCCCCACTCCGACCAGGGCCCAGAAGGCTGGGCTCCCCCATACCGCACCCAGCCAGAGGCCAGCCAGAACCCCACCGATGACGCCGACCAGGGCCCGTCCGGCCTGGGAGATGCGGTAGTCGCGAGGAGATACGTCGAGGAAGCCAGCGTGGCGCAGACGACGGGCCACAGCCTCCTCGTCTCCGGAGTCAACCAGACGGGATATGGCTCCGGCGAACCCCTCGATGATGGGATCGAAGATCCGACGCAGGGGGCCGAGGTTGGCCGTCGAGTCGATGGCCAGGGCGGCGGTGACGTCGGCTCGCTGGCCCAAGCGTGTGCGCCTCAGCTGGACATAGGGGCGTAGACGGCT
>JAAETV010000061.1 GCA_024227975.1 Actinomycetes bacterium | reverse complement strand
GTGCGTACATGATGGGCCCGCCGGATCCGGTACAGCACCGGATCCCGCAACTGCATGTTCTCGTGCTGCATATCGATCTTGGCCCGCAACACACGGGCCCCGTCCTCGAACTCGCCGGCTGCCATCCGACGGAACAGATCGAGGTTCTCCTCTGGTGTCCGGTCCCGATGCGGGCTCTCGATCCCGGGCTGGCCGAAGCCACCTCGTTGCTGGGAGATGGTCTCCGGATCCTGATCGTCGACATAGGCCAGGCCCTTGACGATGAGGTCCTCGGCCCACTGATAGATCTGTTCGAAATAGTCAGAGGCGTACTTGGCTTGGCCCGCCGGCTCATGGCCGAGCCAGGCCAGATCCTCCTGGATGGCCTCGACGTAGCGCTCTTCTGCGGTTCCGGGGTTGGTGTCGTCGAAGCGGAGGTTGCAGGTCCCCCCGAACTCCTCGGCGATGCCGAAGTTGAGGCCGATCGACTTGGCGTGGCCGATATGAAGGAATCCATTCGGCTCCGGGGGGAAGCGGGTCTGGACCCGTCCCCCGAAGCGGCAGCTGGCGTTGTCGGCGTCCACCTTGGACCGAACGAAGTTAGGTCCGGGCTCGGCCCCGGGGCGGGTGTCTTCTTTCGATGTCACCCAAGAAAGCTACCGGCTAGCGTGGCGATGGGAGCCAGGTTTAGCTGTTGCTCCCAGGAGGGGACCCCCACCATGACCTCGACGACCACATCCCCCACCATTGGGAGCAGGGTCCGAGCCATGACTCCCATAACCACCCTGGTGGCCTGGACCTTGTTCGTCTGGGTCGGGCGAGTCCGCAACATCATCGACGACGAGACCCTCACCGGCTGGTCCCGCACCTGGCGCCTGGGCTTCGCCATCAGCTTCGTCACTCTCGCCATGGCCGTCGGCGGACTGGCGATTCGACAACTGTCGGCCAACACCAGCGTCCCCCGGTCGGGGAGGCTGGTCACCGCCTTGGCCATCTACAGCATCGTGGTGTGGTTCATCAGGGGGACCGACATCGTCCTCGGCCATCATTCCGCGGGGTTCAAGATGGTGCACGCGGTGTTGGCTGTTGTCAGCATCGGGCTCGGGGCTCTCGCCCTGCGCTGGGTCTCGGCCCAGGCCAATAGGCCCCAATAGGCCCCAATAGGCCTGAAGGGAATGTCTCAGGCCGACGACGGTTTCCTGTCTGGCCAGTGTTTCGAGCAATCCCGGGAGTGAGCTACATGACCAGAAGCACCACCATGGTGCAGGCCACCTTCAAGGGGTGCGTCATCGCTGAGAGCGACAACGTCAAGGTGATCGAGGGGATGACCTACTTTCCAGTCGACAGCGTCAACATGGATCTCCTGTCAGAGAGCCAGACATCGAGTCGCTGCTTCTGGAAGGGCAAAGCCCAGTACTGGCATGTCGAAGTTGGCGATGAGGTCGCCCTCGACGCCGCTTTCACCTACCCCAAGCCTTGGCCCCTGGCTCGGCCCCTTGTGACCAACCGGATCGCCTTCTGGCAACAGGTGAACATCGAACGGGTCACCAACCAGCCAGGATCTGTCTAGGTTTCGCGGTGGCCAGACCCGACCTCATCGTTGACAGCGGTGATCGGCTGGCCATACCTTGCAGATGACTCGCATCACCGCCGGTGGGGCCTCAAAGGGGAGAGAAGATGATGATGTTCACGCGCTGGAGGAGCCTGCTGGCTCTGATTTTCGTGTTCGCCCTCGTAGCCGCAGCTTGCGGTAGCAGCGACGATGAGGGCAGCTCGGAAACGACCGAGTCCGAAACCGATGCTGGTACTGCCCCCACCGACGACGAAGACGCAGCCGATGCCGCTCAGGAAGGCAGCGACGAGGGCGATGCCGCCGCCGTCAGCACCGACCCGGTTCCGGGTGGCACCCTCGTTATCCAGAGCACCCAGGTCCCACGCCACCTGAATGGCACCGTCCAGTCGGGGTATGCCACGGCCGTGCCAGGCACCCAGCTCAATGCCAGCCCTCTGCTCTATGACGAGGACTTCAACCCCCAGCCCTACCTGGCCGAGAGCTGGGAGGTGGCCGACGACGGGCTGTCGGTGACTCTCAACCTGGTGGAAGGGGCCGTGTTCCACGATGGTGAGCCCATCACGTCCGAAGATGTTGCCTTCTCGATAATCACCGTGCGCGACAACCATCCATTCAAGCCGATGTTCGCCCCTGTCACCAGCGTCGACACCCCCGACCCCCAAACCGCGGTCATCAACCTGAGCCAGCCTCACCCGGCCATCCTGCTGGCCATGTCGCCGGGTCTGTTGCCCATCATCCCGAAGCACATCTTCGACGACGGCCAGGACATGAAGACCCACCCCCGCAACACCGAGGACTTCGTGGGTTCGGGCCCGTTCAAGTTGGTCGAGTTCGATCCGGCTTCGATAGTTCGGATGGAGAGGTTCGAGGACTTCTTCATCCCCGATCGGCCCTACCTAGATGAGATCATCATGGAGATCGTTCCCGATCCAGCTGCCATCGTCCTGGGCCTGGAGAACGGCACCACCCACCTCTCGTCATCCCTGGGCGTGGCTGCAAATGTAATCCGCCTCCAGGACAACGAGGACCTCATCGTCACCGCCGACGGCCACGAGGCTATCGGCCCGATCAGCTGGCTCGAGTTCAACGTGGCCGACCCGATCCTGGGGATCAAGGAGGTGCGCCAGGCCATCGCCTATGCCGTCGACCGCCAGTTCATCGCCGATGTCCTCGACCAGGGCACCACCTTCCCGGCTAGCACCGGTGTCGCTCCGAGCAGCCCCTTCTTCAGCGCCGACGCCGAAACCTACCCCCAGGATCTCGAGAAGGCCAAGCAGCTCTTGGCCGACGCCGGGTTCGCCGAGGGTGAGATCGAGCTCAGCATCGACTACATCCCTCCGACCCAGGTCGTGTACGCCGAGTATGTGGTCCAGGCCCTCGAGGAGATCGGAATCAAGACTGAGCTCAACGTCTCACCCGACTTCCCTACCTGGGCCGCCCGGGTGTCTGCCGGTGAGCATCAGATGACCATCAACCAGGTGTGGAACTGGGGCGATCCGGTGATCGGCGTCCACCGCACCTATCTCAGCGACAACCGGGTGGGGGTCATCTGGACCAACAACACCGGCTACGAGAACACCGAGGTCGACGCCCTGCTCGACCAGGCGGGTCAGGCCCTCGACGTCGATGAGCGCACCGACCTGTACGCCCAGTTCCAGGCGATCGTGGCCGACGAGGTGCCGATCCACTTCCTCGTCACCCCGTCGTTCTGGCAGGCCTACCAGCCATCGGTACAGAACCCACCCCTCACCATCTGGGGTCAGATGTCCCCCATGCACGAGGTCTGGCTAGCGGAGTAAGGTCCGACCGGGACCGGTCCAGCATCGACGGGGGAAGGACAGATGAGAGCGATCGCGGCAAGAGCAGCCCAGAGTCTCGGGCTGATCTTGGCCGTGGTCGTTCTCAACTTCTCCCTCATCCACCTCACCCCCGGCGACCCGGCGATCGTCATTGCCGGTGAGAGTGGCGCCGGTGATCCTGAGCTGTTGGACCAGATCAGGGCTGACTACGGCCTCGACCAGCCGTTCGTCGTCCAGCTCGGCCAGTACATCGGCCGGGTCGCCAAAGGTGATCTCGGTGAATCGTTCTTCTTCAACAAGTCGGTGACTTCACTCATCCTCGACCGGTTGTGGCCAACCGTATTGCTAGTCGGGACTGCCCTCGTGTTCGCAGTGGTTCTGGGGGTGCTGGCCGGGGTGTTCACGGCCCGGCGACCTGAGAGCCCCCTGAGTCACAGCGTCACCGTGCTGGCCCTCATCGGTTACTCGATGCCGGTGTTCTGGACCGGGATCATGCTCATCATCCTTCTGGCGTCGGTTGTGCAACTCCTGCCGGTCTCGGGCATGCACGACGTCCAATTCGAAGGTGGCCTCATCGCTAGCTGGCTCGACGTTGGCAAACACCTGATCCTTCCTGGGCTCACCCTCGGGCTCATCTACCTGGCCCAGTACAGCAGGCTGTCCCGAGCCTCGATGCTCGAGGTGCTCGCGTCCGACTATGTGCGCACGGCCCGGGCCAAGGGTCTTGGCGAGCGCAAGGTCGTCTACAAGCACGCTCTGCGTAACGCCGTCATCCCCGTCGTCACCATCGCCGGGTTGCAGTTCGGGGCCCTGCTCTCGGGCGCCCTCTTGGTGGAGACCGTGTTCAATTGGCCTGGGCTCGGTCGCCTGGCCTTCGACGCGATCTTGCGGCGTGACACGCCGGTGCTGCTCGGCGTGCTTCTCATGGCCGCCATCATGGTCATTGTGGCCAACCTGCTCACCGATTTCGTGTATCGGCTGATCGATCCCCGGATCCGGGTGGGAGGCTCCGCTTCATGACCGACGCCATGATGTCCGACGGTCCGGAGCTGGCTCCACCGGGCCGAGAGGCCCTGAGGATGTTCATCCGCAACAAGGCGGCGGTGGCCGGGGTGATCATGTTCCTTGGTGTCCTGGCCATGACGTTCATCGGTCCCCTGCTCTACGACAACGAACCCGATGACATCATTGCCCGACCGTTCCTTGCTCCCGGAGATGACCCGACCCTCCGACTGGGGACCGACTATCTCGGTCGTGACGTTCTCTCCGGTGTCATCAACGGAGGTTCGACGAGTCTCAGCGTCGCCGCCACCGCGGCCGTGATGGTTGTCTTCATAGGTGTGACCATCGGGTCACTCGCCGGCTTCTACGGGGGTTGGGTCGACAGCGCCTTGATGCGCTTCACCGAATTCTTCCAGGTGCTGCCGGCCTTGCTATTCGCCATGGTCGTGGTTGCGTTGTTCGAACCGTCGACCCGCAACATCGCCATATCGATAGGCCTGGTGCTGTGGCCCGGCATCGCCCGCCTGACACGAGCGGAGTTCCTCCGGCTGAAGAACCTGGAGTACGTCAAGGCGGCCCGAGCCATAGGGTCGAGCGACCGGCGGATCATGTGGCGCGTGATCTTTCCCAACGCCTTGCCCCCGCTGATCGTGTCGGCATCGCTGACCATGGGGGCCGCCCTCCTGTTCGAGGCCGGCCTGGCCTTCCTGGGCCTCGGTGACCCCAACGAGTTCAGCTGGGGGCTCATGATCGGTCTCAACCGGGGCAATTTCCTCAACGCCTGGTGGACCGTCACCTTCCCCGGCCTGGCCATCTTCGTAACCGTGCTGAGCTTCAGCCTCATCGGCGACGGCGTCCAGGACGCATTCAACCCCAAGCTGCGAGGGCGCTGACATGGTGGTGGAACGCTCGGGCAGGCCCCTGTTGTCGGTCAGGGATCTCACGGTGACGTTTGGATCGTTCACCGCTGTCGACCGCGTCTCGTTCAACCTCCACGAGGGCCAGACGCTGGCCGTTGTCGGCGAATCGGGCTCGGGAAAGTCGGTCACCGCCCTCTCAATCATGCGACTGGTCGAGCTGGGCACCCGAGGCAAGATAGAGGGCGGGGAGATCATCTTCCGCATGCCCGACGAGTCGGTCATCGACCTTGTCCAGGCATCAGAGGCCCAGATGCGGGATTTGCGGGGCAACCGCATCTCGATGATCTTCCAGGAGCCGCTCACCAGCCTGAACCCGGTCTACACCGTCGGCAATCAGGTGGCCGAGGCGATCATGCTCCACCAGGGGTTGGGCAAGGCGGGAGCCGAGGCCAAGGCCCTCGACACCTTCCGCCTCGTCCGCATCCCCAATCCCGAGCAGCGACTGGGCCAGTATCCCCACGAGATGTCGGGCGGAATGCGTCAGCGGGTGATGATCGCAATGGCCCTGTCCTGCGGGCCGACCGTTCTCATCGCCGACGAGCCTACGACCGCCCTCGACGTCACCATCCAGGCCCAGATCCTCGGCCTGATGCGGGAGCTCCAGGAGGAAACAGGCGCCGCAGTGCTCATCATCACCCACGATATGGGGGTGGTGGCCGAGATCGCTGACGATGTCGTCGTCATGAACCGGGCCAGGGTGGTGGAAACCGGTTCGGTCCTCGATCTCTTCGAGCGACCAGCAGAGGCCTATACCAAAGCCCTGCTGGCCGCCGTGCCCCGACTTGGCTCGATGGCCGGAACGACCGAACCGGCCCGCTTCGAGCTCTTCGAGGATCGGTCATGACGACCGGATCGGTGCCCCTGGTGCAGGTCGATGACCTGTCGAAGGAGTTCCCGGCGCCGGGGCGGGCCAAGGTCCACGCCGTCGAGAAGGTCTCCCTCACCGTCGGCCGGGCCGAGACGGTGGCGGTCGTCGGTGAGAGCGGCTGCGGCAAATCAACATTGGCCCAGCTGATCGTCCGGCTGCTGAACCCGACCGCCGGTCGGATCATGCTCGACGGGGTCGAGATAACCAGCATGAGAGCCCGACCGCTGCGAGAGCATCGCAAGAAGATGCAGATCATCTTCCAGGATCCATTCGCCAGCCTCGATCCCCGCCGCCAGGTCGGCCGGGCGGTGGCCGAGCCCCTGATCGTCCACCGGGTGATGAAGAAGGGCTCGGAGCTCGACGACCGGGTAGCTGCCCTGTTCAACCGGGTCGGGTTGGAGCCCGAGCATGCCAACCAGTTCCCCCACCAGTTCTCGGGCGGGCAGCGGCAACGGATCTGTATCGCTCGAGCGCTGGCCCTCGAACCGGAGCTGGTCGTTGCCGACGAGGCCGTGTCTGCCCTCGACGTGTCGATCCAGGCCCAGGTCATCAACCTGATGATGGATCTACAAGCCGAAATGGGTTTGAGCTACCTATTCATCAGCCACGACCTGGCGGTCATCGAGCGGATCAGCCATCGAGTAGCCGTCATGTACCTGGGCCAGATCGTCGAGCTGGGGACCCGGGCCGCCATCTTCGAGGATCCCCGGCACTCGTACACCAAGCGTCTGCTGGAAGCGGTCCCGATCGCCGACCCTCGCCTCCGCCGCGACCGGCCGTTGCTGACGGGCGAGATTCCGAGCCCGATCTGGGGCCCTGATGAGAGACCCGACCAGGTCGACCTGGTCGAGGTCGAGCCTGGCCATTTCGTCGCCGCCGAGTAGTCATCCTTGCGATGTCGAAGCTGATTGCCACGCCCGCAAAGGGGGGTGCCTGGGTCATGCCCCGAGCGGTGGAGCTGTGTCTGCTGACGCCAGAACAACACCCGACCCGATACCCTTGGCCGCTCATGGGAGAGCCAGTAGCCGTCAGGGAGACACCATCGAGTCGGCCCGCTTTCGTCCGATTCGAGACCAATCGCTCGTTCACCGGCATGGGCCATGAGCGCTACGCCTCGGGGGACACCATCCATGGCGATCGCCCTCCCGACAGATTGGCTGAGGCTCTGTTCGGCACTGGGCAGGTCGACGAGGTCCACATCTACGGCCAGGCCATCACGGTCAAGCTGTCCGAGGACGCCAGAAGCGATGGTCTCAGGGAGCTCATCGAGGATCTCTACGTGCACTACCGACCCGGGGTCGAGGTTCCGACCGCTGAGTCGTTCGCCACCGGGTCATGATCGCCCATGCCGCCCCATCCCGGGTCGGCATACTCGGTAATCCGTCTGATGGGTATGGGGGTAGGACCCTCGGCTTGGCTCTCCCCCAATTTCAGGCCACGGTGAGCCTCGAGAGAGCAGACAGGATCGAGATCACGGGTCTCCCCGCCGACGAGCCGACGTGGGCCTCGGTCGGGGCCATGACCAACCACCTCGACCATCACGGCTATGGCACCGGACCCCAACTGCTGGCAGCCGCGGTCCGAACCTTTGTCGATGTTGCCGAGTCGATCGATGCCCCTCCCCTTTCCGATGGCTTTCGCCTGAGTTATCGGACCACCATCCCCCGCCAGGTCGGCCTGGGCGGCTCATCGGCATTGGTGGTCGCTACCTTGCGCTGCCTCAGCGAGCACTATGGGGTCGATCTGCCCAACGAGATCCTGCCTTCGGTTGCTCTGCGAGCGGAAACGGTCCAGCTCGGTCTGGCCGCCGGACTCCAGGATCGGGTGGTGCAGACCTACGGGGGGCTGGTGGCCATGGACTTCGGCGACCCCATCGTCGATACCCGCTTCGGGGTCAGCCACGGGGTCTATGAGCCGGAGGACCCGACCTCACTCCCAGCCCTGTTCCTGGCCTACCGTGAAGGTTCAGCCGAACCGAGCGATGCCTATCACCAGCGACTCCGCAGTCGCTTCGAAGTCGGTGACTCCCACGTCCGGGAGACCCTGCGCGAGCTTGCGGGTCTGGTCGTCGAGGGTCGTGCCGCCTTGCGCTGGAAGGACAGTGAGGGGTTCGCCTCGTTGATCGGACGCAATATGCAGCTCCGTCGCTTGCTCGGCCCGATCCCACCTTCCCAGCTGGAACTGGTCGAGGTTGCCGAGTCGGCCAATTCACAGGCCACGTTCGCCGGTTCAGGGGGTGCTGTCGTTGGTACCTTCGACGACGACCAGCACTTCGAGCTGTTGAGCGACGTCTATGCCGACATCGGGGCCGACATCGTCGCCGTGGAGGGTCAGAACTGCCCCGTCGGCGATCATGAGGCGACCACCGAAGCCGACGTGGTCGCCCTCGAACCACGCCAATTGCGATAGGCACTAGCTCGTTCGAGGGACTATGTCCGAGCCGAAGGCCAGCACCGTGTGCCATAGGTACTTGAGTTGCTGGATCTCGGAGTCGGGCGGATCACCGCCGGGTTGGGGTGGGCCCAACTCGAGGGAATGGGTCGCCCGCCCGATCGAATAGGCATCGACCACACCATGGGCCACGGCCAGCGCCACCCGTCGCCCCAGGGCGGGCATGGTAGGACCTCGAAAGTCTCCTGGGATGTCGACCACGGCCAGTTCCGAGCCGGAGTGCCAGACCAGCTCGAAGCCGTAGCGGGCCGCTGCGGTGGACAGTGCGCTGTCGACCTCGGTGGCTGCGAAGGACGGGTCGACCACGATGGCGGCAACGTCGTTTCGCAGGTCGACACCACCATGAATCTGGACCTCGACATAGTGGTCGAGGTCGCGAGCAGGTCTGTCCGAGGCCAGATCCTGGTCGAGGGCCGCCAGCAGGGCGTCGGTACCCAGAGACCTCCCGAGCAAATACCCACCCGCCGCCTGCTCAGCCAGCCCGGCCAGGATCGCCGCCGGCTCATCGACGGTACCGAGGTCGGTCGGACCGAGGTGGCTGTCGCCAACACACATAGTGGCCCGAGCCCCCGCTTCAGATCGGAGGACGACGAAACTGGAGCCGAAGCGGGGCGAACCACCATGGGGGTCTCTGAGCAGGTCGAGTGCCCCATAGATCGGGCGTTCGACGGTTGCCAGATCGGTGCCGTCATAGGCTCCGGCGAAGAGGTCCCGCTCCCACTGCTCCCTCTCTCCCCCCTTGACAGCCGACCGACCGCCATTGGAGATACCGGTAGTCCACTGGCTGCGATAGAGGCCGTCGGCCGCCAGCCCAGCGGCGACTGTGATGGGATCCTTGGATCGGAGGCTCGATGAAACGATCCGGTCGGGATGGAAATTGAGGGTGATCCGCCCTGCCACCGGGAACCGCTCGATCCACGGGCCCACTCCCTCGCCGGGAATGACGGCATCCCACCTTCGTCTGGCGTCTTCCCTGACCTCTCGCGAGGATCGCCTGACGGTGGCCACGGCCTGTTCAGCCGGCGTCATCCACCACCTCGGTCCGTGAGGATGGCTCGGTCAGGAGGGGGTGCCCACTGGCTGTCGCTTCGATGGTCCCCTCGACCAGGTCGATCCTGTTGCCGATCGGGGCCATCTTCGCCGTCCAGCGGAGGGTGACCTCGGGGGAGATGGCCCCGGCCTCGACAGCTAGAGCCTGCACATGGGTGGTGAGAACCTTCTCTCCATGGACCCGGGCCTTGTCGACCGAAGCGAACACTGGCTGGTCCTGATGATGGAGGCAGTATTGCCCGGCCCGGGGGTGACTGATGGTGAGCTGACGACGGATCTCGATCCTGGCCACGGCGGCCCCGACAGCATTTGCCACCCCAGCGTGTGAGGGGACCAGGAATCCGGTCCCCAGTATTGCCGCCACCGCCGGATAGTAGAGATTGGCCGACGCGCCGACCGCGACCAGTGGATCGGTCAACGAGATCGAGGGAGTGGTGAGCCCACGATGACCAGCCAGAGCGGCCCGAACCAGTGGGGAGCGGACGAGACCAGCAGGATCGAGCAAGCCGTCCGCAGCCAGAGCCGTTTCCAGCACCACCTCCACCGACCCGTCAATCAATGCCTGTTCGACCATGGCCGCCAGCTCCTGGCCAGAGGCCGCCAGCGGAAGCCCGTCAGTGGTACGAGACCGAGCCATGAGCACAGCCCCGAGGCGGGCCGCTTCCTGGGCCCGAGCGGTTCGGGTGGCTTCATCGGCCACGTTTTCACTGATGAAGACTGAAGGCTCGAGCCGGCCGAGAAGTAGGGCTGCATCGGTTGGGGTGAAGGTGGACACCCGGATCAAGCCCTGAGCCCGCAACCGATCTACGACTCGCCCAACCCTGGCCGACGACACAACATCGTGCTCAGGTCGTGGCCCGTCTGCCAGCGCCGCCATGACCTGCCGTTGGCACTCATCGAGTCCATTGGAAACCAGGCTCGGGCCGACCCCTACATTCGACCGGGTAGGAGTGAGCAGAACCAGGAAGCGACCCTGGCCTTTTCGTGCCTTTGCTGCCACCTGCTCGACCAGGAGATCGACGACGACGGGATACTCAATGGCAAGCCGGGAAAGGGGGATGGCCCGGCCTGGCCCAAGCAGGAGGGGCCGTCCCGAATGCACCTCGCTGTCTCCTCCCAGTCCCCTGGTCGTCAGAGCGACAGCCTCGACCATGGTCCGGTGACCAGCCACAACTGCACCATCGGTGGCCAGCTTCAGCCGGCCTCCCTCCATGACCGCCAGATCGGTCGTGGTCCCCCCGATGTCAACGACCAGACCGTCGATGGCCTCTTCCCCAACACCATCATGGCCGGCCAGATGGCGCACCCCGATCGTGCTGGCGGCAGGGCCAGACAAGATGGTCTCGATCGGACGTTTGGCGGCGAAGGCGGCCGCGGCTAGGGACCCGTCACCTCGCACCATCATGAAAGGGGCATCGATGCCGGCCGCCGTCACTGAGGACCGCACCGCCAGCTCCAGACGCCCGATCATGGCAATGAGCCGCGCATTGAGCAGGGCCGTGGTGGCCCGACGGGGGCCATCGAGTCGGGCCGAGAGCTCATGACTGGCAGTGACCGGCATAGCCGTCCTGGCCCTGATCACCTCGGCCACGACCAGCTCGTGGGCCGGATTGCGAACACTGAACTGGCTAGCAACGGCATAGGCCGACACCAGCGGAGAGACCTCGATCAGTGACCGCTCCAGGGTGGCGACATCGACGGGAGCCAACTCCTGACCCAGAGCGTCGTGGCCACCCTCGATGGTAATCAGCTCGTTCGCCTCACCGACCATCGCACCTGCCCCCTCACCTACCCCGCTGGTGGTCTGGCTCTGGCCGAGGCGAGCGACCTCGGCCGGGGTGAAGCCGATCATGACGAGGCAGGCCGGATCACCATGTCCTTCGACCAGGGCGTTGGTAGCCAGGGTGGTCGAGAGCGAGACGAGAGCAATCGCCTCGGGCTCGACCTCCGGTTCGGATAGAACGGCTTTCAGGGCACCCTTGATACCGATGGCAAGCTCATGATGAGTCGTGGAAGCCTTGGCCGTCGCCACCACCCGACCCGAACCATGTTCGACGACCACCGCATCGGTGAACGTACCTCCTGTATCGATTCCCAACATCAGAGCCATTGGGCCCGCACGTTAGCTTCAGTGAGAAACCTGGGGTACGAAATCCGTGGCTGCCCGCCCTTAGCCGCAGCCCTTGACAAGAACCGAACATTTGTTCGACCATAGGGGATGGCTCGATCGGCCAAACTTCGAGAGCTTCAGGACCGCTTGGCTCCAGTCACCCTAGCCCGGGAGCAGCTGTTGGCTGTCCCTGAACCCCTCCAGCCCCTCTTTCCCTTCGGGGGTCTCCAGAAGGGCCAGTCAGTAGGGTTTCGAGGGCCCGGAAACTGGTCGCTGGCTATGGCTATGGCCGGGAGCCTTCTCGGCAACGATGGCTGGATGGCCATCGTCGGGGTCGAGGAGCTCGGCTTGTTGTCAGCAGCCGAGGTCGGTGTCCGCCTTGATCGGCTCCTCCTGATCGAGACGCCCCCGTCAGCCCAGCTGGCTACTGTCGTGGCCGCCCTGGTTGAGGTGATGGGGGTCGTCGCCCTCTCTCCTCACCGAGAAGTCGGCCACCGTGATGCTCGGCGTCTCACTGCCCGGGCCCGAGAGCAGGGCTCGACATTGCTCCTCCTCGACGGGGGGCGGCACTGGCCTCAGGCCCTCGACCTCACGATCACCACCAAGCCTGAGCGGTGGGAGGGAGTCGGACAGGGCCATGGCCACCTCCAGTGGCGTCAGCTCTCGGTCGAGGCCGTGGGTCGTCGTTCCTCGGCTCGTCGACGCCAGGTATCGGTTCTGCTTCCCGGACCCGGCGGGAGCCTGGCGTTCGTCGATCCCGTCCCGGCTCCCCGGCCCGAGCCTGCGCTGGTTGAGCCCTTGGCCAGAGTGAGCTGACGGTGGGAGGCATCCGGATGACGGTCGTGTGGTGTCCTGACTGGCCCATCATCGCCTGGGGTATCCCGCTTGACGAGCCGGCCATCGTGACCGTGGCCAACCGGGTGATCGCCACCTCACCTGCGGCCCGGGCTGAGGGGGTGCAGCTCGGCCTGCGACGGAGGGAAGCCCAGAGCCGATGCCCCGAGCTCGCTGTGCTGGAGTGTGACCCCGACCGGGAAGCTCGCCTGTTCGAACCGGTCGCGGCTGCCCTCGAAGCCATCACCCCCCGTATCGAGGTGAGCGGGCCCGGCCTGATCGGGTTCCCAACCCGGGGCCCATCACGGTTCTTCGGTGGCGATCACGCCCTGGCCGAACAGGTGTTGGCCGTAGTCGACCCCGTACTGGCGCGGCGAGGGGAGAGCAGGGTCGGCATCGCCGATGGGATCTTCGCCGCCCGCCTGGCCGCCGGTTCGACCCAAGCCGTCGAGGGTCCGATGATCGTCGCCCCTGGTGCCGCCGCCGAGTTCCTGGCTGGCTTCACCATCGATGCCCTCGAGCTCCCCGATCTCACCAGCGTCCTGCGTCGTCTCGGGCTCAAATCCCTCGGGGCCTTCGCTGCCCTTCCTCCAGCTGACGTCGTCGGTCGTTTCGGACAGGAGGGGCAACTGGCCCACCGTCTGGCCCGGGGAGAGGATGACTACCCGCCCGACCTGCGCCGCCCTGCTCCCGATCTAGCCGCTACCTGGCAGTTCGAGCCCCCAGCAGAGCGGATCGAGGGGTGTGCCTTCGTGGCCAAGATGCTGGCCGACGAGCTCCATGCCGGCTTGTCGACCGAGGGGTTGGCCTGCATCCGGGTCGCCATCGAGGCCGAGACCGAGCAGGGTCAGATCCAGCTTCGTCTCTGGCGCCATGAGGGTGCCCTTTCAGCCGCCGCCATCGCCGACCGGACCCGCTGGCAGCTCGACAGCTGGCTTCGCTCGACACAGGGAGGCCCGACGTCTGGTATCGCCCGTCTGACCCTGATTCCTGATGAGGTGGTGCCGGCCACTGGGCGCCAGCTCGGATTCTGGGGTGGTCGCAATGAGCGAGCCGATGATGTGACTCGGGTGGTGGCCCGCCTCCAGGCCATGCTCGGCCCCGAGGCGGTCTCGGTCCCCGAGTGGCGGGGTGGGGTTGGCCCCGGTGAACGGATCATCCTGGTGCCAGCGGCCGCCGTCGATCTAGCCGAGGAGCGGCCGGCGACCGAGCCGAGCTGGGTCCAGGAGCCGTGGCCAGGGCAGATCCCGGCTCCCGCTCCGGCCCATATCGCTCCTGATCCGATCCCGGTCGAGGTGCTCGACGATCAGGGCCAACTCCTTGGCGTCGACGGACGGGGCGAACCGACGGGGAATCCCATCCTGATCCGCCCAATCGAGGCAGGGGTGGCGATATTGCCCCGAGCCCGCTCGATCGTGGCTTGGGCTGGGCCATGGCCAGCCGATCAGCGCTGGTGGGACCCTCTCACCCACCGTCGTCGGGCCCGCTTCCAGGTCGTTCTCGAAGATGGCTCGGCCCACCTCGTGGCTCTCGAACACCAGCAATGGGTCATCGAAGCGACCTACGACTGAAGGAGTGGGCCTCTTGGCCAAGGTCCCGGCCAGCTGGGCTGGAACCACTACCCGGGTCCTGGATCAGCCGACCTGAACATGCCCCTGGGCTAGGACGTGGTGGTCGTCGTCGTCGACTCGCTGGTCGTCGTGGACGACGATGAAGTCGAGGTTGACGAGGTGGAGGTCGAGGACGTTGCAGTCGATGACGTGGTTGTCGACAGAGTCGTAGTCGTTGTCTCGGTAGTGCTACTGGTTGAGGTATCGGTCGACGAAGACGTCGACGAGCCCGGATCCGTTGTTGGCGTCGTCGACGGTGTTGTTGTTGTCGAGCCACTAGTCGAGCTGGTTGTTGGATCCAAGGTCGTTGACGAGGTCGAGACGGTGGTCTCGGTGGTAGCACTCGACGAGGGCACCGGTTCCTGCGAGGTTTCAGTCGGTTCTGGCTCCAGACCTCCGTCACCCTGGGCGCCGGCACCAAGTCGGCGGGGGGTCGAAACGGAGCTGGTGCCCCGCACATCGAGATCACCTTGCTTGGCAACCGACCCAGGGACCAGGTCGGCCCCGTTCGACTCACCACCGGAGGCCAATCGGAATCCGCCAGGGGCCACAACGGCGATGACAGCCAAGGCCAGAACCAGACAGACGGCGAGCAGGACGACCTGGCGAACGACGGCTGACTGGTCACGCTCGCCACGATGGCCGCCATAGCTTCGAGCATGGGCATCTACTGACCCGTTGCCCCTCTCTTCGAGTAGGAGGGTCCCGCCAGGAGCCGACTGGTGCTCGACGACCATGGTTGGCTCGTCCATTGCCAATGGCGGCACCGGTAGTGGGACATGGGCGGGGATCGTCTCATCCCAGAGTCCGACGTTCGGATAACCGCGACCCGGCTCATGGCCGAGGTCAGCCCAGACCGACTCCGGACCCGGCTCGGATGCGTACACAGCCGCATGCAGACCAGGGTCGGACTCGAGCCGGACCGATGAGTTCAGTTCATCGTCGAACCAAATTGCGGTCGGATCACCCTCAGGCCCAGGATCAGAAGGACAACTGGGGGCAGCGATTTCGTCGGGGCCAGAGATCAGGATTGATCGGGAGACCTTGGGCTCAACTCCTACTTCCAGAGCTCTCTTCGCAGCCGGACCTCGCTCTTCGCCATGAGAGGATCGCATCAGCTTCCACCAGTCTGCCCCTACCTCAAGGAGCTTAGACAAACTTGGTACTGTTGAGAACGCATGACGAAAGAAAATCATTCGTAATGAAGTCTGGCCTGATCATGAGCAAAAATACCCAGGCCAGAACGACCTGGTGCGACCGAATCGGCTAGAAGAGCTTGGTCTGTCCAGCCGGCGGGAGGCGCTGAACACCCGACCAAGGCAGGGATTCCATGAACACCCAAGATCGGCGATGGATGGCAGTCGGACCATAACCCTGCAGGGCGGCCTTGTGACGAGGACAGGGATAGCCCTTGTTGAGATCGAAGTCGAAACCCGGGTACGACTCCGCCTGCTGTCGCATGATCCGATCCCGACTGACCTTGGCCAAGATCGAGGCGGCGGCAATCGAGAGACACTTCGTATCACCTTTGATGAGCTTTCTGGTAACGGGGTGACCGACAAAGTCCCAGTTCCCGTCGAGGACAACGGCGTCGGGAGCGACGCCAAGCTCGGCGAGAGCTCGTTGTGCCGCCAACTTCTGAGCCGCTGACATTCCGAGCTCGTCACACTCGGCGTGACTGACATGGCCAACAGACCATGCCTGACACCAATCGGCGATCCGATCGAAGAGAGCTTCTCGCTCAGCTTCGGTGAGCTGCTTGGAATCTCGGAGCTTGTAGATACGACGATCCCGGGGAACGACAGCGGCCCCGATGGTCAACGGTCCAGCCCACGAACCTCGACCGACCTCGTCGATCCCTACCACGATCTCGTGGCCAGCCTCCCACAGAGCTCTCTCCTCGCCGAGGCCGGGAGCCTTGGTCTTCAGGGCCTTTCGCAGCTTGGGAACAGTCGCGGCAGCCATCAGCCCGACACTAGCGGCTCACCCGAGGCGATCAGCCATGACACAGATCATCCGTCGGGCCCCAAATCCACCCCATGATGGCCTAGGAAGAGCTGTCACCAACCTGGCCTGTACTCGGACCAGCGTGATCGGAGCCAACCAGGAGAGCTTCGCCTCGAGCCTCGGTCGTCGACCATTCGGCATCGAGATCGGGACAGCGGATGGTTGGGGCCGGACTCTCGCCGTCGAGTTGCCATAACAAAGCCGGGCGGTGGCCGTGCCAGCGGATACCGAACGAGAGGCGACCGAAACGGGTTGGGACGTCGTTGAGCTCGACATTGGCTCCCCGCCAGGCCGCGGCGAAACCGGGGAGGAGGACGAGATCGTCGCCACCATCGTCGATCAGCAGTGAACGAGCCGCCACCAGAAATCGGGCCGCGGCGACAGGGTCATCAGCCAAGCCAGCCCTGGACCAGGCCCCGGTCGACGAAGCCTCCTCCATCAGGGTGGCCACAGTCGCCAGGTCGCCCGCCTGGTTCCGTCCCGAGCCCTTGGCCAGGTGGGCCGCCCCGGACTCATCACCCGAGAGGGTAGCCAGTCGGGCCAGACCCCGCCGAGCGACGGCGGCTGCATCATCATCCCCGGCTCGCTCCACCAGGTGGGCGATCTGGGCCGCCGTCTCCAACAACCCAGCCCAGGGTCGACGACCAAGGGAGTCGAGGGCAACTCCGATGGCAGCCACCACTTCTGCCCCGGCCACGGGCCCATCATCCAGCCGGGTGGGAAAGCCCAGGGCCAGAGCGTCAAGGACGGGTCCAATCTCGGACCGATGGCCCCCAAGCGCCAATCCCATCAAGAGGGCTCCACTCCCCGACCGCAACTCTGCCACCTCACCGGCCAGAGTGGGCGAGGCGAGAAGGAGGCGGGATCGGGCTCCTTCGAAGGTGCCGGCGATCCCATTGTCGGGGAACTCGAAGTGGCCACCGGCGTTGACGACCGACGTCCACCCCCGGCTGACCCCCTCCCCATCGGGGGCCTGGCTCGGCTCGGGGCCCGACCCTGGCTCCCAGCGGCGGGCCGCAACCCCATCAGTACCGGCCCCAAGCACCAGAAGGCGCAGCGAGGTCTTGTGCGGCAACGGATAGATGGCTACAGCATTGGCGCCAGATCCCTGGGTCATGGCTACGCCTCCGTCCCAACCCAAGGCGTCATGAGCCATGACTGCGGTCAACAGATCGCGGCCGGCCGAGCCACCGGAGTCATTGGCCGGGCGGGGCAGGACCAAGGCCGGCTGCCCGTCAACAAAGATGATTCGATCATCCAACGAGATGGTCAGCTCCGAGACCCGCTCACCGGTCCAGGAATAGGGCCGCACGGCCAGGCCAAGAGCAACTGGGACCGGTGAGTCATTGTAAACCTCGACCACCGTCACCTCCCGACCCCCAACCAAAGCCCCGTAGGCCAGCTGACGAGCGCTGCCGCCAGGAAGGCTGATCATGGTCTCCACCACCGGCCCCGCCCCCACGCGACGCTGGCGGGTGGTGGCCTCACGAGCCGGCAGATACCAGCGGTCCTCACCCCCAATCCACCAGTCGAGTGACCAGGCGACCCCGATGGGCGAGATCAAGCCTGCCCCATCGATGACGGCCGGGTTCCGGCCGGCGAGGACCCCGGTCAGGGTTCCGCCAGCTTCGTGGGGCCGCTCCAGGGTCCGAGGCCCCAATCCCATCGAGCCAACAACCGTGTCAACGGTGTCGGCCGGGCCGGCCGTCGCACCGAGCTCCGTCATCTATTCGTGTCCCAACCGGCCACGCAGCAACGACTCTTGAGCGAAATCCGGCGTCTGGTCCTCCCAGCAAATGGCGTAGACCTGGGCTGCGATCGGCATGAAGACGTCGTGCTCGGTCGCTAGCTCCTTGACCACCTTGGCCGCCTTCACCCCTTCGGCTACCTGGTCCATGTCGGCCAGGATGTCGCCAATGGGTCGCCCCGCTCCCAGCTCCCGCCCAACCCGGGAGTTGCGGCTCTGAGGACTGACGCAGGTCGCCATCAGATCTCCCATGCCGGCAAGACCAGCCAGAGTCAGGGCCTCGCCCCCCATCCTCGTCCCCAGCTCGATCAGCTCAGCCAGGCCGCGGGTGATGATGGCAGCCCGAGCGTTGTCGCCCAGTTGGCGCCCTTCGACCGCCCCAGCGGCAATGGCGTAGACGTTCTTCAGCGCGCCACCCAGTTCACAGCCCACTACATCATGATGGGTGAAGACTCGGAAGGTGTCGGTGGCGAACACAGACTGGAGACGCTGAGCGATGTGCTCCTCACTGATGGCGACGACAGCCCCCGCCGGCTGGCCAGCCAGGATCTCCTTGGCCAGGTTTGGCCCGGTGAGCACACCTACGGGCCGGCCCGGCAGCACCTCTTCGGTGATCTGGGTCATGCGCAGCCTGGTCTCAGGCTCGAAGCCCTTGGCCAGGCTGACAACAGGAACCCAGGGCCGCAGATCAGGAGCGATCGTCTCACAGGTTGAACGGAAGGCCCCCGTTGGGACCCCCATTACCAACAGGTCGGTAGCGGCAACCGCCTCGTTCAGATCGCCGGTGGCGACCAGAGAGGGGTGTAGCTCGAAGTCGGGAAGGTACCGAAGGTTGCGGTGCTCCTCATTGATGGCCCGCACTGTCTCCTCATCACGAGCCCAGATCGTGGTCGGGGTGTTGCATGCGGCCAGGTTGGCCACCGTTGTCCCCCACGATCCTCCTCCCAACACCAGAACCCGAAGATCCGACATTCGCTGAACCCTACCCTCCCCTCAGCGAGCCCAGGCTTGGCCTGCCCAGGTTCGGCATCGGTAGGCTCCGGGCCGTGAGCGACAAGGACGCCAATCCCCATCTCAGGGACCCAAAGCCCCCAACCCGAACCCAAGATCGGGTCGGGGTCGTCATCCCGATCAAGTCGTTCAACCTGGCCAAAGGCCGCCTGGCCGAGTCATTGTCCCCAACCGAACGAGACGACCTGGCCCGCCGGATGGCGGCCTGCGTAGTCGAGGCGGCCAAACCCCTCCCGACCTGGATCGTGTGTGATGACCATGGGGTGGCTCGTTGGGTCATGGAGGCCGGGGCCCGAGTTCTGTGGCGGCCCGCTCCCGGCCTGAATCCGGCGGTCACGGCCTCGGTTGAATTCCTGGATCGGCTCGGATTCGATCGGGTCATCATCGCCCACGGTGACCTCCCCCTGGCCAACGACCTCACCTGGGTTGGTGACTTCGACGGGGTCACCATCGTCCCCGATCGCCGGGGCGAGGGGACCAATGTGATGGCGGTCCCCACCAACACCGGCTTCCTCTTCGCCTATGGCCCCTGCTCGGCCCCCAAGCACCAGCAGGAGGCCGAGCGCTTGGGCCTGGCGGTGAGGGTGGTCGACGACGGTGACCTCGGCTGGGACATCGACACCCCAGACGACCTGGCCGCGCTCAGCGACCACAGGGCGTCAACCACTACCCAACGAGGTACCCCGTGACCGAAGCCCAGAACCCACTGACCCCGGCGCTGGTGACCATGACCGTGCGGTCGGCCAATCTGGCCACCCCGGCCCGGGCCCTGGCCATCGCCGCCCACCCTGACGACGCCGAGTTCGGCTGCGGATCCACTCTGGCCAAGTGGGCGGCCGATGGCTGTGAAGTCAACCTGCTGGTGTGCACCGACGGCTCCAAGGGCACCTGGGACCCGACCACCGACGAGGCTGCCCTCATTACCACCCGTCAGAGCGAGCAAGAGGCCGCCGCCCTGGCCCTGGGGGCAACGGGCGGGGTCGGGTTCTTGGGCTATGTCGACGGGGAGCTCGAGTCCGGACTCGACCAGCGAGCGGCCGTGACCCGCTTCATCCGCCAGACCAAACCCGATGTGATCTTCGGTCATGACCCATGGAAGCGGTACCGCCTCCACCCCGACCATCGTCACGCCGGCCTGCTGGCCACCGAAGGCATCGTGGCCGCCCGCGACCCCAAGTTCTTCCCTGATCAGGGGCTGGCCCACCACCGCCCCGATGCCCTCCTGTTGTTCGAAGCCGATGAGCCGGACCATGTCGAAGACGTAAAAGGCTTCATCGAGGCCAAGGTCGATGCCCTGCTCTGCCACCGAAGCCAGTTCCAGTCGACGATGGGATCCGACGACGACCCCGAGCTCGTCGCCTTCCGTCAAAGGGTGGAGGCCAAGCTGGCCGCCGCCGGGCGGGCGGCTGGTGTCGAGTTGGCCGAGGTGTTCAAGCTGATCGACGATCTCTGAGTCAAGATCCCGACGAGGCAAGAAGCCGATCTAGAACTGGAATCGGGTCAGGTCGGTGGGGAAGTCGAACCAAGCCAGGGCCTTGCGAGGGGTGAACACCATCAGACCGCCAGCATCAGGTCCGGACCAGGCGTCGGCCTCGGGCCGGTAGCCAAGGTCGCCATACTTGCGCCCGATCTCGGCTGCCACTCGTTCACCGAGCTGCCCACCTCCCCCAGCAACAGGGGTTGAGGCGGCCGTCGTCCCGTCGATGGTGATCGCTTCTCGACCATCGCCTAGGTGAAGGGTGCAAGCGGCGTTGGCGCGGGCATTGACAGCGTGAACGGTCTCCGGAGACCCGTCGTAGTAGAGGGCGCCATCGATCCAGACCCCCCAACGGGGGACTACATGGGGGCGGCCGTCGGGGCGGGTGGTGGCCATCCAGTAGTGGAGCTCGGCTACCAACCGAGCTTCGATGGTGGCCCAGTCGAGCAGCCCGTCGCTCGACTCGGGAACTCCATAGCCCTCGGGGACCAGGGGCCGATCCCGCCGTTTCGGGCTCGTCATCGTCGATCCAGGCCCCCTCAGGTGGCCTGAGGCTGGAGACGGAGACCAAGCTCATCGAGGTGAGTCTGGTCGAGCGGAGACGGGGCGTTGGTCAACGGATCCGACCCGGACTGGGTCTTGGGGAAGGCGATGACCTCCCGGATGTTCTCCTCACCGATGAGCAGGGCGGTCAGTCGGTCGGTCCCGAAGGCGAAACCGGCGTGGGGCGGGGCCCCATAGCGGAACCCTTCGAGCAGGAAGCCGAATTTGAGCTCCGCCTCCTCTGCACCGATACCCAACAGCTCGAAGATCTTGGATTGGATATCGGGCTGGTGGATCCGGACACTGCCTGACCCCAGCTCCCAGCCGTTGAGCACCAGGTCGTAGGCCTGGGAGCGGATATCGAGGTAGGCGTCGCCCGACGCCGTCTCCAACAGTTCCAGGTCATCGGGATGGGGCATGGTGAACGGATGGTGGGCCGGCACCGGCACACCGGAATCGGAGACCTTCTCGAAGAGGGGGAACTCGGTCACCCACAAGAAGTTGAGGTCACCTTCGGTTACTGGTGGCCGGCCCAGCTCGAGCCGCAGGAGACCCAATACCTGGTTCACCATCCGCCGATCGGAGGCGATCATGAACACCATGTCGCCTGCTTCGGCCTCGAGCCGTTGGGGAACGGCAGCCAATTCCTCGGCTGACATGAACTTGGTCAGGGCCCCGTCCAGTGCTGCGCCTTCACCCACTCGGAACCAGGCCAACCCCTTGGCTCCCCAGCTCTTGCACTTGTCGGTCAGGGCGTCGATGGCATTGCGGCCGAGCGACTCGGCCCCGCCCTCGAAGCGGATGCCCTTGACACACGGGGTGGCGAAGACCTTGGCCTCGGTCCCCTCGAACAGGTCGGTCATCTCGACCAGTTCCATGCCGAACCGCACATCTGGCTTGTCGGTGCCATACCGGTCCATGGCTTCCTGCCACGTCAGGTGCTGGAACTCTCCTGGCCGCACCCCGGTGACGGCCTCGGCCGCGTCGGCCACCGCCTCGGACACGAAGTCGATTATCTCCTCCTGGGTGACGAAGCTGGCCTCGATGTCGAGCTGCATGAACTCGAACTGGCGGTCGGCCCGTAGGTCTTCGTCCCGCAGGCAGCGGGCGATCTGGTAGTAGCGGTCGATCCCACCAACCATGCACAGCTGCTTGAAGATCTGGGGGCTCTGGGGCAGGGCATAGAAGTTGCCGGGATGAAGGCGCGACGGCACCACGAAGTCCCTGGCCCCTTCGGGAGTGGAGGCGACGAGCATTGGGGTCTCGATCTCGACGAACCCCTGGCGATCCATGGCCGTCCGCAAGGAGGAGTTGACCTTGGCCCGGGCCCTCAAATTGCGCTGCATACGCGGCTTGCGCAGGTCGACATAGCGGTGACGGAGGCGGATGTTCTCATCAACATCGGTCCGCTCGTGGAGGGGGAAGGGAGGGGGCTCGGCCACGTTGAGAACCTCAACCGTTGCCTCCCCGACCTCGATCTCGCCGGTGGCCAGGTTCTCGTTGATCTTGTCCTCCAGCCGCTCTCTCACCACCCCGGTGATGGAGACGACATACTCGGATCGCAACTCCAACTTCTGGTCGACGACACATTGGACGACCCCGGTGTGGTCACGCAGATCTATGAAGGCCAGATGCTCGCTGTGGACACGGCGGGCATCGACCCACCCGCACACCGTCATGGTGCGCCCAACATCGGAAAGGCGCAGCTCGCCACAGTAGGCCGTGCGCATGGTCATGGGGATCTCTCCAGGAAGACGGGCTGAGAGAGGCAAGGCTACCGGTGTCCCCGTCACGTCGTGTTCTGAACCGCTGGGCATGGGGAGCCAGATTCGGCCATACTCAGAAGGTGTCAGGCGACGATCCAATCATTGACCTCGAGGAGCTGCTGAATCCGGATGAGCAGCATCAGTTCCAGCGGCTGTGCCTCGAAACCTCAGCCGAAGACCTGGCCCAGTTGACCTCGGTGGTCGATCTCCACCTGGAGCAGATCCGCGACTACGACGGGCCGAACGCCGACGTCGAAACGGCAGAGGCCATCGGTGCCTCGCTCACCAGCCTCCTGACCGACGACACCAGCTTCGATGCCGCTCAGCGCTCCCTGATCCGGGGGGCCGTCGAATACTTCCTCCTGGCCGATGACGCCTCCGGCGACCTCGACGATGTGTTCGGTTTCGACGACGATGCCCGTGTCCTGAACTCGGTGCTGGAGCGGATTGGCAAGACCGAGTACCGGGTCGAGCTGACCTAGTTCGGCTTGGCCCCTCGACCGCCAACGATCAGCGCCGGTATCGCCCTCCTCCGCGACCAAGAGGGAACGACCCAGGTCTTCCTCGTCCACCCTGGTGGCCCCTTCTGGAAGAACAAGGACACCAACGGTTGGTCGATTCCCAAGGGCGAGGTCGATCCCGAAGATGATGACCACGCCGCCGCCGCCCGCCGGGAGTTCACTGAAGAGACCGGCCACCTCGCTCCCACCGGGCCAATGATCCCACTACCCGAATTGAAGCTCTCCTCGTCGAAGCGGCTCGTGGCCTTCGCCGTCAACGGCGACCTCGATCCAGACACCATCGTCAGCAATCATTTCGAGATGGAGTGGCCACCCCGCTCCGGTCAGACCCAGAGCTTCCCCGAGATCGACAAGGGTGCCTGGTTCACCCTCGACCAAGCCGTCGACAAGCTCCACAAGGGTCAAGTCCCCCTCATCGAGCACCTGCGAGAGATCAGAGAGCCAAGCTGACGCCGCGGTCGGAATGTGTCTGCTCTGGCCGCTTGTCTAGGAACCGATCTGACCCACTGATAATCTGCAATCGATGTTGGTCGAACTGGGCCCTTTCCCCGCCACCGATGTTCAGAGGTGGGCCCGCTTTGCCCGCAGACTGATCGTCGAGCTTCGGACCAATCCTGACGATCTCGAAGGGATCGCCACCGAGGACTTCCTGCGCCAATGGTCGAGCCTGATCGAGCAGTGGGCCGCGACCGCTTCGAGCGCGGCCACCGCCAACGGCACGAGCGAGGCAAGCTTCCGCTGGTCGGAGACCATCGATTGCGAGCTGGCTGAGTTCCTGCTGCATGGCATGGAGAGAATCCTCCACTCCCCCAGTGTTCAAGCCAGGATCACCGAACACGAGTCAAACACCTACCGGCCCTTCACCATGCACGTGGTGAGGGCCTTCGTCGATGGGCTCAGCACCGAAGGTCAGACCCACGCCCACTATGTCGACCAGGTGCGGGCCTTGTTCGGGGCGGCTCTAGATTGAGCCGGCGCTCTTGAGGGCCCGCCCTGCTCTCACATTGCGCATCGGTTGGCCAGCCTGGAGTGCGACCTGGCCCTCGACCAGGACCCAGTGGATTCCCACCGATGGGAGGTTCGGAATGGCAACGGTTGCCTGATCGGCAATGGTTGCCGGATCGAACACCACGATGTCGGCATCAGCCCCTCGCCGTAGCCGGCCTTTGCGGGCCATGTCGGGGATCATGGCCTCTACCCGCTCGGCTGGGAGGATCGTCATCTTGGCCAAGGCCGACTGGAGATCGAGCACGCCCAGATCGCGCACATAGCGACCAAGGGTGCGGGCAAAGGTGCCAGCAGCCCGAGGGTGGTTGTTCAGATCCGGGTTCAAGATGGCGTCGCTCGAAACCATCACCCAGTCTCGGGCCAGGGCCATTTGGACCTCCTCTTCGGGGATCGAACCAAGGGCCGCCACCAGGAGGTTCTCGGCCAGGGCCTGATCGAAGGTCGCTTCGTCCAAGCGGCGGTCAGTGCCGGCCACCTGGAGATCGGTGTAGGTCAGCCCGAACCGCTCCTGCCATCCCAGGGCGAAGCGGGAGGAGGCGAGAAAGGTGCCCCAGAAGTCATAGGGGTAGACGCAAGCGGTCACGTCGACACCGCTCGCCCTGGCCGCGTCCAGGCGATCCAGGACCTCGGCCATCTTGAACGTTGCCCCTGTGCTCGAGAGGTGTTCGATGTGGACCGAGGCCCCGGTCTTGGCCGCGATGTCGAGGACTTCATCGATGGCCTCATCACTGGTTCCGGGAGGGTGAGGATCGCTATAGCGGACGTGGAAGAACACCACATGGCCGAATTCAACAGCCGTGGCCGATAGGCGCAAGAGCTCCTGGGCTGAGGTCCCCGGCGAGTACTCGGGGGAAAACGAGATACCGGCGAACCCCTGCTGAAGGTTCGCTCTGGCCAGAGCATCGAGACCGTCCAGCTGGAGGGGGCTGAGCTCATCTTCGACTCCCGCACCAAGGTCGGTGGCCCGCATGAAGTGCTGGTGGAAAGCACCGCCGAAGTGGATGGGGGTCGTACCTTCGTAGCGATTGAAGAAGGGCTCGGCATAGTTGTTGACCCCGTGCATGGCCAGGTTGGTCGTGACCCCGTCGGCCAGCTTGTACCAGACCCCGAACGGGTTCGGCTCGTAGGACAGAAGGTCGATGAAGCCAGGAGCGACGACGAGGCCGGCGGCGTCGATGGTCTCGGTCCCGACCAGAGGATCGAGAGAGATGGCGGTGACGACACCATCGTCGATTCCGACATTGGCAACGGCATCGAAGCGGCTGCCCGGATCCATCACCCGGCCGTTGGCGATGACTTGCTGGTAGGTGTGCTCGGGGCCAGGTTGGGATGCCGCGTCGGGCAGGGGTGGGGGCTCCCCCATCCCAACCGCCGCCGTCAGATCGACCAAGGTCGAGGTGAGTGGATCAGAGCTCGGGGTCGAGTTGTAGCGAGCCCGCCAGCCGACCATTGACACCACCGCGGCATTGGCCGCCCCATATCCCAGGGCGACCAGCAGCCGCCGACGTGCCCGCGACGAAAGCGGTTGTCCGTCATAGTCGGCCATCCCATGTCGAAACTAGCCGGTGGCGGGCCATCATTCGGTGACCGTCAACCGGTGATCGTCAACGGACTTGAACCGGTTGCGGCTGGTAGGCGGTCAGGGCCGCTACTGTTGAGCCGTGGCTGGTGAGTTCCCCGCCCTCTATCGCCTAGGCATCGTCGGTGCGGGCCAAATCGCCCGCATGACTCATCAGGCTGCCCTGAAACTCGGGATCACCCCCCGACTACTGGCCGAACACCTCGATGACTCAGCAGCTCAGGCCGCTCCCGAAGCCATCTTCGGCCACCCTGACACCCTGGCCGCCTTCGCCGAGCACTGTGAGGTGCTCACCTTCGAACATGAACGACTCGACCTTGGATTGATCCAACTGATCGAGAACAACGGGGCCATCGTCCGCCCCGGAACCAGGACGATCCGAGCTGCGTTCGACAAGCTCCATCAGCGCCACGTTCTATCGAACCGGAACTTTCCCCTCCCCTCCTTCGCCGAGGTGCGAGGGCCCGACGACCTGTTCGACTTTGCAAACGCAAACGGCTGGCCCGTGGTGCTGAAGTCGATCCGGGCCGGCCTGCCTGGACAGCGTTCGGTCTGGATCGTCGAGAACCCGACTGAGGCCCTGCGGGTCCTGGCCGAGCACCGTGACCGGGAGTTGATGGCCGAGAACTTCCAGCCCATCGTCAAGGAGCTGGTGGTCCTGGTGGCCCGCCGGCCCGGGGGCAACAGCCGCACCTACCCAGTAGCCGAAGTCCTCAACCAGGATGGTGAGTGCCGCGAGATCCGGACCCCGGCCACCATCGGGCCGAGGGTGGCCAACGAAGCCCGCAGCCTGGCTGTCCGTCTGGCCGACGAGCTCGACGCCGTCGGCGTCCTGGCTGTTGAGCTGTTCTTGACCACCAGCGGGCTGATCGTGAACGAGCTGGCGGCCCGACCCCACAATGCGGGCCATGTCACCATCGAGGGCAGCCCTACCTCCCAGTTCGAGAACCATGTTCGGGCCGTGCTCGACCTCCCCCTCGGACCGACCTGGGCCACGGCCCCAGCTGCGGTCACCATCAACGTGATCGGGGGCATCGATGGCTACGATCCGGCCCTTCACCTGCCGGAAGCGCTGGCCGTCGAGGGAGCCCAGGTTCACCTCTATGGCAAGCGACCCCGCCCAGGCCGTAAGTTGGGCCACGTGACTGCACTCGGTGATGATCTCGAACAAGCACGCGACCTGGCTCGGCGAGCCGAAGCCGCCCTCCACGGACAACGCCCATGACGGTGGCCCAGCTCACGGTGGTCGACCATCCTCTGGTCGCCCACAAGATCACCATGTTGCGCAATATCGAGACCAGCTCACATGATTTTCGGGCCCTGTGCCAAGAGGTCACCCTGCTGACTGCCTATGAGGCCTTGCGTCATCTGCCGGTGGAACAGGTGACGGTCCAGACCCCGATCACCACCACCGAGTCGCCGATGCTGGCCGGCCCCGCTCCGGCCGTGGTTGGCATCCTCCGAGCGGGCCTGGTCATGGTAGAAGCCATCTTGACCCTGATCCCTCACGCCCGGGTCGGCCATCTCGGCCTGTTCCGAGACCCAGAGACTCATCAGCCGGTCGAGTACTACCAGAAGCTGCCACCGGAGATCGCCGACCGTGAGGTCCTGCTCGTCGACCCGATGCTGGCCACCGGAGGCAGTGCCGTCCACGCCCTCGACGTGTTGGCCCAACACGGCTGTGAACAGGTCAGACTGCTGTCGATCATCGGCTGCCCCGAAGGGGTCGCAGCCGTTCACCAGGCCCACCCCAACGTGCCCATCATCGTGGCCGCCCTCGACGAGCAGCTCAATGACCACGCCTATATCGTTCCCGGTCTAGGCGACGCTGGCGACCGCATCTACGGCACCCGATGACCGATCATCAAATCGATTGGGACCGGCTGCGTCAAGCCGCCCTCGACGTCTGCAACCAGGCCTACGCCCCCTACTCGGCCTTCTCGGTTGGAGCGGCCGGCCAGGTCGATGATGGGCGGATCGTCACCGGCTGCAATGTCGAAAACGTGTCCTATGGGCTGACCCTGTGCGCCGAGTGCGGTCTGGTCAGTGATCTCCACCGTTCGGGGGGAGGCAAGCTTGTTGCCGTCGCCATCGTCTCGGGATCAGGGGCCCCCTGTGCGCCCTGTGGGCGATGCCGCCAGCTCCTGTTCGAACACGGCGGCCCCGACTGCCTGGTCGACGGTGGCCGTGACGGCGAGCTGCGGACAGTAGGCGATCTCCTGCCTGGCAGCTTCGACCCCGATCGGTTGGCCGAAGGCTGATGCCGGTTTGGGACGCCACCTCGGTCATCATGATCAAACGGGATCGCAAGCCCCTACCCGACGACGCCATCACCTGGTTCATCGACAGCTATACCAATGGTGAGGTAGCCGACGAGCAAGCGGCCGCCCTGTGCATGGCCATCTACCTGAACGGCCTAGATGAGCGCGAGCTGTCGACGTGGACCACGGCCATGATCGACTCGGGTCACCGGGTGGTCTTGACCGATATGGCCAAGCCGACGGTCGACAAGCACTCAACCGGAGGGGTTGGTGACAAGATCTCGCTCATCTTGTGCCCCCTCATGGCCGCCTGCGGGGCCGCCATGCCCCAGGTGGCAGGACGAGGGCTCGGCCACACTGGAGGCACTATCGACAAGATGGCGGCCATCCCGGGCTGGAGGCCGGAGCTGAGCGCCGAACAGGTGGGCCAGGCCATGGTCGAGATCGGTGCCGTGATCACATCCGCCTCCCACGATCTGGCCCCGGCCGACGCCAAGCTCTACGCCTTGCGGGACGTGACCGGGACCGTGGCCTCGATCCCCCTGATCGCCTCGTCCATCATGTCGAAGAAGATCGCTTCGGGCACCTCGGCCCTGGTGCTCGACGTCAAGGTCGGCCTCGGTGCCTTCATGACCGATGTCGAACAGGCCCGGGAGTTGGCCGAGACCATGGTCGGCATCGGTCAACGGGCGGGGGTGAAGACGGTCGCCCTGTTGACCCGCATGGATCAGCCCCTGGGCCGTGCCATTGGCAACACCCTGGAAGTCGATGAGTCGATCGACGCCCTCGTCGATAGCGGCCCCGACGACATCCGCCGGGTGACCCTGGCCCTGGCGGCCGAGATGGTGGCCCTGGCCGAGCTGGATGTGGATCCGGCCCAGGTCTTGGCCTCAGGCCAGGCCATGGGCGTGTTCGAGCAGATGGTGGCCTTCCAGGGAGGCGATCTGAAAGCCGAGATGCCACGGGCTCGGTTCCATCGGGCGATCCGGGCGCCCCAGGCAGGCTGGGTGAGCAGCCTTGATGCCCTCGTCGTCGGTCGGGCTGCCATGCGGCTGGGGGCAGGACGAGCTCGCAAGGAAGACAAGATCGACTACGGGGCCGGGATCGAGTGCCTGGCCAAAGTCGGCGACCGGATCGAGGCCGACCAGCCTCTCCTCCTCCTCCACGCTGATGACGAGACTCGCTTCGCGGGAGCGGAGGAGCTTCTGAACCATGGAGTCGAGATCGGTTCCGACCCGGTTGAGGTTCCCGACGTGGTCATCGAGCGAATCGCCTAGAAGTGCTCGCAACCCACCTGGCTGATCTCGGCTAGGAGGGCCGGAAGTTGGGCCAGGCCATCGACCAGATGCCAGGTGATCTCATGGTCGGTGGTGTCGACGTTTTCGTGGTCCCAGGTGATGCCGTAGGGGATGTGGACGGCTCTGGCCCCGATCTCCACCACGGGCAGGACATCGGATCGGATCGAGTTGCCGACCATCACGAACTGCTCCGGATCCACCCCAAGCCGGTCGAGGACTCGCTGGTAGGAGGCCGGTGACTTCTCGGTCAGGATCTCGACGTGTTCGAAGAGATCAGCCAGCCCCGACTCGGCCACCTTGGACTCCTGATGGAACAAGTCACCCTTGGTGATGAGGGCGAGGCGGTAGGAGGTGCTCAGTTCCTTGACCGTCTCCTCGACCCCATCGAGTAGTTCGATGGGGTGGCTGAGCAGCTCTTTGCCCCACTCGATGATCTGCTCAACCGCAGCTGACGGCAGGTTGCCCTCGCTGACCTCCAACGCCGTCTCGATCATCGACAAGGTGAACCCCTTGGCCCCATAGCCGAAGACCTCCAGGTTGGCTCGCTCTCGCTTGAGGAGGCGGTCGGCTACGTCGCCAGGGGCCAACCATGGCGCGAGCAGGGAGCGGAATCGCTCCTCGGTCACGGCGAAGTGGCTCTCGGAGTGCCACAGGGTGTCATCAGCGTCGAGCCCTACGACGGAAACAGTCATCGTTGCAAGAAGCTAGCGCAGGTTGGGCCCTGACCCGGGGTCTGCCAACCATCACCCCCAGCAGGTCGGTAGCATGTCTCATGCTCGACGCCACCCTGATCCAGGCCGCACCCAAGGTCCTCCTTCACGATCACCTCGATGGTGGCATGCGGCCAGCGAGCGTGGTCGAACTGGCGGCGGAGCAAGGCTACGACGGATTGCCGACAACGGACCCCGACGAGCTGGCCCAATGGTTCACCCGCGGCGCCGATCGTCGCAACCTCGAGCTGTATCTCGAGACGTTCGCCCACACCGTGGCCGTCACCCAGACCACCGAAGGCCTCATCCGAGCAGCCCGGGAAGCAGCCGAAGACCTTGCCAACGACGGGGTGGTCTACGCCGAGGTTCGCTTCGCCCCCGAACTCCATGTCGAGAAGGGACTCACCCTTGACGAGGTGGTGGAGGCGGTACTCGAAGGCTTCAGGCAGGGAAGCAGCTCCAATGATCTGACCGTCGGAACCCTGTGTACGGCCATGCGGACGGCGGCCCGTTCCCATGAGATCGCTGAGCTGGCCCTCCGCCACCGAGACGACGGGGTTGTCGGATTCGATATCGCCGGGGCCGAGGCTGGCTTCCCCCCGAGCCGCCATCTCGACGCCTTCCAGCTGATCATGCGGGAGAACTTCCACATCACCATCCATGCTGGCGAGGCGTTCGGCCTGCCGTCGATTGCCGAGGCCCTCAACTACTGTGGAGCCGAGCGTCTCGGCCATGGGGTCCGTATCGTCGACGACATCGAGATCGAGCCTGATGGGAGGGCCAAGCTCGGTCGCCTCGCTTCCTATGTCCGTGATCGTCGGATTCCTCTGGAGATGTGCCCAACATCGAACGTCCACACCGGAGCCGCCGCCTCGATCGCCGAGCACCCCATCGGCCTGCTTCGCGAGCTTCGGTTCAGGGTGACTGTCAACACCGACAACCGGCTGATGAGTGATGTCAGCCTCTCGGATGAGTTCATCAAGCTCAGTGAGGCCTTTGGCTATGACCTCGACGACATGGAATGGCTGACCATCAACGCCATGAAGAGTGCCTTCTGGCCATTCGAAGGCCGCCTGGCCATCATCAACGAGACGATCAAGCCGGGCTACGCCAAGCTTCGCAACGCCGGCCTCTGACTAATTCAGGCTGGGATCGAGAGGGAAGTGGGCGTACCACTGCATCTCGCCCCCCTGGCGTTGGAGCACCTTGGCCCACAGGCGTTCCGGGTCGTCGGTGAAGAGATCGTCGACGGCCGCGTCGACCACCCACCAGCTGTGGTTTGCGATCTCGCCTTCCAGCTGTCCAGAGGCCCAACCGGCGTAGCCGGCGAATACTCGGACATCACAGACCCCGTCAGCCGCGACCAGCGCCGGTTGGGCGTCGAGGTCGACCGAGTGGGCGCCAAGCACCAGGGCACCCTCCGACTCCTTTGACCGGCCGAGGGCGATGAGGGCGTCACGGTCGACGGGACCACCGGCAAAGACGACACCAGGAGAAGCCGACATCTCGTCCCACTCGGGAAAGGCGTCAGCCATCGTCAGCGTTGACGGCCGGTTGATCACGAGTCCGAGTGCCCCTTCGTCGCTGTGCTCCAAAACGAGGGTGAGCGTGGCGTCAAAATTCGGATCATGAAACTCCGGCCGAGCGATCAAGATTCGGCCCGAGAGCGACGGCGCCATGTGCACAAAGGGTACCTCTGCTTCGTTCACCTAGCAGTCCTCAGCATGGTCGGGGTCATAAAAAGTTCAGAACAGAAAAAGTCAGGATTGGCTATCCAGGGAAGGTCCCGCTAGCTAGATCTCACATCGGCCGGAACCGCTCCAGCGTTAGTCAGCCACCCTCATGACGCACCTAGACTTCTTTTGATGCGAGTTCTTCCCAAAGCCAACGAGCTGTGCTGGTGTGGCAGCGGCAAGAAGTTCAAACGGTGTCACAAACAGGGAATCGGTCCCGTCCGAGCGGGACGAGTCACCCCCATGCGCCCGGTCCCTGACACCATCACCAAGCCATCCTGGGCCGACGGAGGCGTTGTCGACCGGTGGGATGAACCGCGGGTCAAGTCAGCCGATGTGATCGAGCGGATGCGCCGCACCGGGGTCGAGGCGGCCGACACCCTGGCCATGCTGGGCACCTTGTGCCAGCCCGGGGTGACGACCGACGAGATCGACATTGCCTGCCATGAGGAATCGATTCGCCGCAACGCCTATCCCAGCCCACTCGGGTACCCGGGCAGCGGTGATGCGGTCCCCTACCCCAAGTCGCTGTGTACGTCGGTCAACGAGATCATCTGTCACGGGATCCCCGATGATCGGCCCCTGGTCGACGGCGACATCATCAACCTCGACGTCACCCTCTACAAAGACGGGGTCCATGGCGACACGAATGCCACCTTCTTCGTCGGCGAGGCCGACGATCTCTCTCGCCGGCTGGTCACGGCGACCAGGGACAGCCTCATGCGAGGCATCGATGCGGCCAGACCTGGCGATCCGATCAACAATATCGGCCGGGCTATCCAGGAATACGCCGAGGGCCAGGGCTTCGGTGTTGTCCGGGACTTCGTCGGCCACGGGATCGGTGAGCAGTTCCACACCGACCTGCAGATCTGCCACTACTTCCATCCTCGGCTCACCGATGTGATCGAGCCGGGAATGACGTTCACTGTCGAACCCATGATCACCGCCGGCTCCTGGCAGGCCAAGCTGTGGTCTGACGGCTGGACTGCAGCCACCATCGACGGGGGCCGCACCGCCCAATTCGAACACACCATTCTGATCACCGATGACGGCCCCGAGATCCTGACGACCCCGACTGACCTCTCGACCAACCCATATTGGACCCTGTAGGGGTCAGTCGAACAGCTCCCAGAGGCCGATCATCCGGCTGGCCAGGACGAGGACGACTGCCACCAGGACCGGCTTGATCAGCCGCTCACCGCCCTTGATGGCGGCGTTGGCCCCGACGAAGCCGCCGACCCCGGCACCGACGGACAGGACCAGGGCATGGAGCCAACGGACCTGGCCGTTGGCCACGAAGACGGGGACAGCGACGATCGTAATGACCAGGATCACCAGCGTCTTCACCCCGTTTGCAGTGACCAGATCGAAACCGGTCCTGGACAACACCAGCAACAGGATGATGCCGATCCCGGCCTGGACGGCGCCCCCGTAGATTCCCAGACCGAAGAAGGCGGTGTAGGTCAGCCAGGGGGCCCAGGTCTGGGCTGGCTCCCCGGTTCCGTCAGTTTGCGCCTCCTTCGAACGAGATGGCCACAAGGACAGAACCAGCAAGGGGATCATCAACAAGCCGAAGATCCGTTCGAACAGGCGGTCATTGATCTGCGAGGCAACGACAGACCCGATCAGGGCACCGGCTGCCGTCGGGGCCAGCACGGCCAGGGTCCGATCACGGTCGCCGACTCCTTTGCGGGCATAGCCCCAAGCGGAGCTGGCGTTCTGGACCAGGACGGCCACCCGGTTCGTCCCGTTGGCTACGGTGCCCCCCAGCCCTGCCAACGACAAGAGGGGAACTGTGAGCAGAGATCCACCCCCGGCCATAGCGTTGATCATGCCGGCGAGGAAACCGCCGACCAGTATCAACAACGCTTCCAGGCCCGTCATGGCGGCACACCGTATCGCCCCGACCTCCGACGACCAGAATGTAGTGGGATGCTAGGAACCTGGCTGAGCGGGTCGAACACCCATCAAACTACGCCCATCAAACACTGTCATCACCGCAAGAGGAGCATCGATGCGCAGAGGTCTTGCCTCACTGATCATGGCCCTGTCGCTGGTCGTCGCCACCGCCAGCTGGGGCGGCTTCATCCTGTCGCGGACCGTACTCGACCCCGGTCGTTCCGAACGCCTGGCCGACCATCTGCTCGACAATGAGGAGGTGCGGGCCGTCATCGTCGACCGGCTGGCTGATGCCGTCGAGGCCAAGATTCCAGCTGCCGTTCCCGTTACCCGCAGCACGATCGAACTAGCCGCCAGCCAGGCCCTCGAAGACCCGCGAGTCGAAGCTGTCGTCCGCGACGGCATCGTCAAGACCCATCAGAACGCCCTCAATGGCGTCGACGAGCCGGTCTCGCTCGACGCCTCCGCCCTGGGCCAGGTGGGGAGGGAGAAGGTGCTCGATGTCCGCCCCGATCTCGCCAGCGTGCTTCCCCAAGCCCCGACCCTCGAGGTCGAGCTCCCGGCTAGCGGGCTGTCGTGGATCGGGTCGATCAAGAATGCTGTCGACCGCTTCACCAAGGTGTCAGCCGCCATTGCCCTCATCGGGATGACGGCAGCCTTCATCATGGCCCGCAACCGGCCGGCGGCCCTCCGCCGGATGGCGTTCTGGGCTTTCGGCTCAGCGGCCTTCTGGATCATCGCCGCCTACGCCATCCCCGCCCTCTTGAGCCGGATCGCTCCCTCATCGGCTTCGATTGCAACGGCCGTCATCGACGTATTCTTCGGGGCCATGATCGTGCCGGCCTTGATCCTGGCCGGGGCCGGGATTGGTCTACTGCTAACAAGCTTCGCCTGGCCGGCGCTGATCCGACGTCGTCCCGCTGCCACCCTCGACCGCCGGCCAAGTGCTCCGAGAGCGGGGGATTCGAACTGGGCACCGACCATGCCATCCAGACCGGCGGCCCAACCAGCCTCCATACCCGTACCAGCCCAGACATCACAAACGGTCGGCGCGATCGCGCCGGGCCATCACCCTCCTGATCCGACGGCACAGATGTGGGTCGCAAACGTTCAGCAGTGGCCCCAGGAGGTCAACCCCGACGCCGTGACCGAGATCTGGAGCCAGCCCGGTTCCGGCGCCACCCCTATCGCGCCGGCCCCCGATCAGGACCGCCAGGTTCCCCCGACCCCGGAGTGGGTCGAAGGCGTCGGCTACGTCGCCGAGTCGGGCCCCGGCTCCGCTCCCGATTCAAGGATCTGAGCGGATCAAGGCCGATCGAGTTCGAGATCCAGCCACTCAGCGAGCTCAGCCAGCACCTCAGGCGTAGCTGGCTCGTTGTGGCATTCGTGACGCAACCCAGGCCAGAGTCGATAGGTGACATTCGACTGATCAGCGAGTGGCCGGCTGACCTCGGGTGGGACCAAGCTGTCTTCACTGCCATGGAGAACATAGGTCGGGATGGTTATGGCATCGAGGCGGGCACGGGTCGATGCCATGGTGGTGAATATCTCGTTGCCAAGGCGTGCTGTCGCCCCCTTGACCCGCAACGGGTCGCTTCGATAGGCCTCTTGCACCTCGAGGTCGTTGGACAAGAGGGCGGCGTCGAGGTCGCTCCTGACGAAGACACGGGGGGCAACCCTCGACAAGATGGGAGCGATCAGCCGCTGCCAGCCGGGAACGGTGGCACCGAGGGCAGGGGCGCTCAGCACCAGGAGGTCGGGGGCAGGGCGACCCTCCACGAGATAGGTGGCGCTGATCAGCCCACCAAGCGAGTGACCAAAGAGCACGACAGGGAGGCCAAGCTCACGCCGTTGGATCACCTGATCTTCGACGTCATCGAGGAACTGGGAGAACGAATCGAGATGGCCCCGCCGGCCGCTGCTCTGGCCGTGGCCACGATTGTCGATGGCGACCACATCGTGACCTCGTTCGGCTAGAAACCGCCCGACATGGTCATAACGCCCCGAATGCTCACCGATGCCGTGGACGATGAGCATGGCCGAGCGAGCCGGTTTCGGATCATCGTCACCGGGTCGCCAGCGACGACACATCTGCATGCCTCCATCACGGTTGGAGGCGGACACTTCCTCGACAAGCAGATCAACCACGCCGAGAGACTAGAAGCGCTTGCTCGATCGTGCACAAGTGAACCCGGGAGGCTGATGAGTGGACAGCATTGGTATAGCTTCGCCAAGAACGGGCCAAGCCTCGCTACGGGCCACAATGTTGGCATGCAATTGCTCATGTCGATTCGTTTCGTTGCTGCCGGTGGCGTGGTCGGCGCCCTGGTCCGCTGGGCCGTCGTGGCGTCGGTTGCCGACGATCGGGTCTCGCAAGCAGTCCTCGCTCTGAACATCATCGGTTCGATCCTGGTCGGAGTCCTCGTCGGTCTGCGCTACACCCGCGCCGGCTCACGCCGGCTGACCCGCAACCAACACCTCCTCCTAGCCACCGGCTTCTGTGGCGCACTGACCACCTTTTCCCGCTTCGCCGTCCAGGTCGCCACCTACCTGGACGAGGGAGCAGTCATGTCAGCTCTGGCCATCGGCCTCGCCACTCCCCTGCTGGCCGTTCTCGGAGCCGGCATCGGCTACCGCCTCGGCAGCCGATCATGATCGTTGCCTTGTTCGTCGTTGCCGCCGCCGTTGGGGCAACGGCCCGCTATGTCGCCAGCGATGTGTTCAACCGGGCCTTCCCTACCGGGACCCTGATGGTGAACATCGTTGCCTCGCTGGCCCTGGGATGGTTGTCAAGGGCCGGCTCTGACTGGGAGGTGGTGATAGGAGTCGGAGGCCTGGGTGCGCTGTCGACCTGGTCAACGGTTGCCAGCGAGGTAGCCCAGATGGGGCGCGACCGACAAGGGGCGCTTGCCATCCTCTACCTGGCGGCAACAACCACCACCGGTGTCGTCGCCGCCTGGGTCGGCCTCCAGCTGGCCGAGCTCGGAACCTGACCTCGGCCAGTTCGGCTCAACGGACCGTCGAGCACTCGACGATGACAGAGGCCAGGACCTGGTCGGGGTTGGCCGGATCGACGGCCTTCACCTCACCCTGTTCGAGATCAGGATCGTCGAGACACTGCTGGCGCGCCAGCTGCCACATCTCGTCGGTCGGCTCCAATTGATGAGGCGTGGTGACGGCTGGTTCCGTCGTTGAGGTCGGCAGTTCGTCAATGGGGATGGCCTCCTCCCCTGTACATCCAACGAGCGCAGCCACGACGACGACAATCGCAACCTTGAGGACCAGTACTCTCACCAGGTCTGGAGCATAGGCAGGACATCCATGCCGACTTCCACGATGGCGCCTCCTTTTTGGCGACATTTGAGGCTACTCGTTGTCAAAAAGCGGAGCGAGTGACCATCGTCGCTCCCGACAGCTCCCTAGCCGCCGACGGAGAGTCATGACCGACACCGCGCCCCTGCGCGTCCGCCGCCCCGATTTCACCTTTGGGCCCGAAACTGATCCGGCCTGGACCCCATTACGACCAGAGTTCGCCTGCGCTGCAAACAGTGTCTCGATCCTCATGCCCCATATGGAGCCCTACTTCGTCCGTTCGGTGGCTGCGGCCCTCCCCGAGCTCGACGACGAGCTAGCCATGACCGCCCGGGCCTACAACAGCCAGGAGATGGAGCACCAGCGACTCCATGGCCGTTTCAACGCGATCTTGATCGAGAAGTACCCGAAGCTTGCTGTCGTGGTCAACGTCGCCGACAGGGTCTATCGCTGGCTCGGGAACTCTCGCAGCGTCGAGTTCAACATCGCCTTCGTCGCCACCTCCGAGACGATCGCCTACGCCGCCGCCCGCTGGTCAGCGGCCCACCGTCAGGAGCTGTTCGAGGGTGCCGATCCGGAGATCGCCGCCCTGTACCAGTGGCACCTGGCCGAAGAGGTGGAGCACAAGGCGGCAGTGCACGACGTATACCAGGCGATCGGCGGTCGTCGTCTTCGCTACCTGGGGGCCATGTTGAGCTCTCTGGCCCTGGTCGTGTCCCTGATCGGCATGGGCACCGTGATCATGCTGGCCGCCACTGGTCGATGGTGGCACCCCCTGGCCTGGCTCCGACTCATCCGGTGGGCTGTCACCTTCGTCTTCGAGCTCATCACCCTCCTCGTCATGTCCCTTCTCCCCCAGTCCCACCCGAACCAGTTGACCGATCCGTTGTGGCTCGAGGTGTGGCTACGAGAGCTGGACAGCGGCCGGGTCCCGTCTCCCTGAGCCCAGTTACGCATGTCACATTGTGAATGGTTCGATAGTTGCGTACTATATGCAGCAAGCTCGAAGTCCCCAGGAGGACCCCCAATGACCATGCTCGACTCGATCCGCGAAGTCCAGACCCGCTCCCTCGACCAGATGCGCTCCGCCCAGGAGCAGATCGTCACCTACAACGAACGCATCGCCGACACCGTGACCGGCTCACTCCCCGACCTCCAGTCCCCCTTCGCCCAGTACCTCCCGTCGCCGACCGAGATGGTCAAGACCTACTTCAACTTCGTCGGAGAGGTCCACGAGGCCAACCTCGATTTCGCCACCCGCATTGCCTCCGCCTGGGACGCCCCGAGCGAAGAGCCGACCAAGGCCGAGACCAAGAAGAGCAAGTAAGCGCCGCACTGCGAACCGCAAGCAAGAGCGAACCGTGAGCGCAGGCGACACCAGCAAAGATCGTTCCAGGCCGACCTACCCCGGCCTGGAACAAATGGGCGAGTTCATTCGCGCCCAACGAAAGATGATGGAGTTGAGCCAGCGAGAGCTGGCCAAGCTCACCCAGCTCTCGGATCCCTATGTCAGCCAGCTGGAACGAGGACTCCACGAGCCCTCGGTTCGGGTACTGAAAGCATTGGCCAAGGCCCTCAATGTTCGGGCTGAGACGATGCTGTCCTACGCCGGACTGCTGGAGCCCGATGAGGTGCCAACCGTCGTCGAAGCGATCCAGGTCGACCCCCACCTGAGTGACGAGCAGAAGTTGGCCCTGCTGAGCGTCTATCGAAACTTCAGGGGCATCGACGAGACCAAAGCGGAAGACGCCGACGGCTGATGGCTCCCTGGGGTCTCGGGTTGGGGCGTGACCTACTAGGCGGCCAAGCAGCCGTCATCTCGACCCTGAAACGTCTCGGTGGGTGGGATCCCTTCCTGAATACGGCCCGGTTTCTCGGTGTCTCGCGTTGGGGTCCCGGGATCGGGGCCATGGTCGCCGCCTCCGCGGCCCGCTATCCAACCAGGATCGCAATCAGCGACGACGACACCACCGTCGACTACTGCACCCTCGACCGACAGGCAACCAACCTGGCTGCTCAGTTGCGACGTCTCGCTGGTTCATCGTCGAGACCGACCAGCTCAGGATCGGTCGGAATACTGTGCCGCAACCACCGTTTCTTCGTCATCGCCCAGGTGGCGGCGGAACGAGCTGGGATCGACGTCGTCCTGATGTCGCCCGCCCTCCCTGCCCCCAAGCTCTACGATGTGCTCGAACGCGAGCAGGTTGCCGTCCTCATCGCCGATGAGGAATTCACCGCGACCATCGATGAGTCCGGGGCCGATGTCATCAACATCAGCGCCGACGGAGAAGGCCCCCGATCCCTGAGCCAATTGGTGGCCAAGCCGGGCTTTTGCCCGCCACCGGCCAGGCGGGCCAGGCTCGTCCTGTTGACGTCGGGAACGACTGGACCCCCGAAAGGGGCCCGCCGGGCCAACCGAGCGCCGAGCCTCAGCGATCTCGGCCTGTTCACCAACATCCCGTACCAGATTGGTGAGACCTACCTCGTCTGCCCTCCCCTGTTCCATGCCTGGGGCCTGAGCCAGGCAACAACGGCGCTGGCCACCGGGTCCAGCGTCATCCTGCGCCGCAAGTTCGATGCCGGCGAGGTGCTGTCTCTGCTGGAGACGACGCAGATCGATGTCCTGGCCGTGGTTCCGCTCATGATGCGGCGCATCCTGCGCGAACTCGACCCGGAGAACAGTCCCCACCATCCCCGCATCGTCGCATCCAGCGGCAACGTCCTGCCTGGCCATCTGGCTTTGGCCTGGATGGACACCTTCGGTGATCATCTCTACAACGTCTACGGCTCAACCGAGGCCGCTCTCGGCACCATCGCTGATCCGGCCGCCCTGAGGGAGGCGCCGGGCACCGTTGGCCGACCGCCTCCCGGGGTAACCCTCTCGATCCTCGACGACAAGAGCATGCCTCTCCCTGCTGGTGAGGCGGGGCGCGTGTTCGTGTCGAGCTCGATGCAATTCAGCGGCTACAGCGACGGTAGCGATGCAGACCGGTCCGGCACCCTCGTAGCCACGGGCGACCTGGGCTGTCTCGATGATGTGGGCCGGCTACACATCGACGGTCGGGCCAACGACATGATCATCACCGGGGGTGAGAACGTCTTCCCCAGCCGGGTCGAGGAGGTACTCGACCAGTATCCCGGGGTCGAGCTCTCGGCCGTCGTCGGCGTGCCCGATGACGAGTATGGCCAGCGAATCGTTGCTCTCGTCGTTCCCCGTCCGGGCTGGGATCTCGATGTCGGGAAACTACTGGAGGCCGCCGCATCCGAGATGCAGTCGTTCATGGTGCCCCGAGAGGTCCACCTGGTCGACGCCTTGCCCATGACGACTACTGGCAAGGTGATTCGCCACCGCTTGGCCGTGCTAGGCCAGGCCAAGCACACCTGATTCCTAGACGGGACAGGACCTAGGGGCCTAGCGGATAGGGACCGCTCGGTTTGCCCATTCGCCCTCCGAGGAGGGCGAACAGCCATCGTCCTACCGGGTCGGTGCCCCTCCTTAGGCGGCGCCAGTTGCCGACGATTCGACGGCGAAGATCTCCTCGATCGCCCGGTCAACGAATTGCCTGACCGACGACTCGAAGGGGAACGAAAGATGTGAGCCGTTGTACCAGAGGATCTCAGGCCGGTCCCAGTGCTCCCACAAGTCCCTCACATTGCCAGGACGAACCCAGCGATCGAGCAACCCGGCGTAGATGTAGCGGCGATCCTTGGCCACCAGACAGGGCATGGCCAGAGGGGACACGACCTTGAAGACCTGTTCCAGGGGCTCCCACGACAACCCCCATTGCTCATAGTAGGGAGGGAGCAGGAGATCCATCTGACGACGGATGCCCCGGACCAGATCGGCTTCGGGCACTCCGGCAATGACCCCAGCCAGATCGTCGTCGAGAGCGGTCATGAGCGATGCCATATAGCCACCGAGCGAGATGCCGGTGATGGCAATCGTCTCGGCATCGAAGGCGCTTCGGATCCAGCTCAGTAGGCGGCGAATATCCCATGCCCCTTGAGTAACCGTGAACACCGTGTTCATGGCACCGGCGTGGAGGACGCGACCCCCATTGGCGTCGATGGCCCGCGGCCCGTGGAGGGGGAGCACAACCCCGAGCACGTTGAGGCCGAACTTGTGGTGGAGACGCTGAGCCCTGAACGAGGCAAGGTCGATAGCCGGATCACCGGTGCGGTAACCGTTCACCAGGATGATCCAGGGACGGGGCCGACCCTCATGGCGGAGCATCCAAGCGTGGCCCGTCCTGACCGGCCGATAGTCGAGCCACCGCTCCCGCCCGGGCTCGTCGGGCCACGGCTCGAACTCACTGACGAAACGGACGTGCTCATAGCCGAGGAGCCCAATCGAGCGGTGAGCGGTGCTCACCTCGACCAGGGGTGGGGGATCTCGATGGTACGACCTGGGATCGGCCAGCCAGCCCGAGGCTTCATACAGCTGTCGGGCCGCGGCCAATTCATCACGCAAGCGGCGACGAAAGGCCGAGTCGGGGACTCGCACCCGCCCTGAGGCCAACTCGATCTGCATTGCCCACTCATCGGTGAGCCACTTCATGGCGGCAAGCGGGGTCAGCGTCGCCCCCGGAAGATCGGCCTCGGTGTGTCCACGCATCCAGTCGCGAACATTTGGGACATTGGCGGGAAGGGAGCGCATCAGGATTGACCTCGCTTCGACAATGGTGAATCGTCGTCGACCTGAGCCAGGGCCACATCGGTCGACTTCAACATCCGCTCCAACAAGTCGGCGAGTAGGACCCGCTCGTCGTTGGAGAACACGGTGAAGATCTCCTGGTAGATCTCGAACGCCCGATCCACGAAGTACTGGTGGAGGCGGGACCCCTCCTCGGTCAGTTCGACCAGCACTTCTCGATGATCGTGCTCAGCCCGCTGCTTGCGGATGAGGCCAGTCGACTCCAGCTTGGCCGTTGCCCTCGTCACACTCGAAGGCTCGAGCCCCATGACGGCGGCCAGCTCACGAACAGCGGCCGGGCCGTGGGCTGCAACTGCGTCCAGGGCTCTGAACTGGCCAGACTCGATCGACTCCGCTCCCCCTTGGAGCACATGACGCCGCAGCCGCTCCACCGTTGGACCGAGCCGGGCCGTCCGCCACAGGGCTGCCACCTTCTCGTCGACATCCCAGTGCTCACCGATCTCGTCCACCCCCACGGCCAGGGTGCGTAGCGAACGGTGATCTGGCTGGGGGGGATCGTGCTTACCGCTGGTGCCTTCGACCATGAGGCGGTGGCTCCTTGGGATGGGTAGTGAGAAATATACAGACCAAAAGTATCTGCGCCGCGCATGACATCTATCGTTCGGAAAGAACCTACTTGACGTATCCAGCACTTATCAAGATACTTGCACTACGTCAGACATATACTTCACCCCGGGGGAAACACATGGCACCCACTTGGCGCCAACTCTTCGACTCATGGGAAAACACCGTCGGCCCGACCCTGGCCGACACCACCGCCTCGCCAGCATTTCGTGATCTGGTAGCCATCTCAGCCAAGGTCACCTCGGCGGTCATGACCGAGACCGAGAAATCATCTCGTCGCCTGCTCCACCTGTGGAACCTGCCCGCGGCCAGCGACGTTCGCAGCCTGCGCAAGCAGATCTCAGCCCTTGATTCCGAGGTCAGCGGATTGCGCCGGGCCCTTCAGGCCACCACCGACGAGCTCACGGCTCGTCGACTGCTCGACGACGAAGCTTTCGACACGCGGGCCTGAGAGCCCTTCCAACCGCCAGGATCACTGATGAACGCCGCCACCCAAGACCCCTTCACCCTGCTCACCGACACCTTCAACAAGGGGGTCAAGCGCAGCTGGAACCTGACCCGCCACGTCTTTGGCATCGACCGAGCCGAGGTCGGCCAGACCCCCCGGGAGGAAGTGTGGGCAACGGGCAAGACCGTCCTGTACCGCTACCAGAGTGACAATCCTGTGGTAGGCCCCCCGGTCTTGCTGGTCATGAGCCTGGTCAGCCGATCCTTCATCCTCGACCTCCAGCCCGGCAACAGCTTCGTCGAGCACCTGTTGGAACAGGGCCTCGACGTCTTCCTCCTCGACTGGGGCGTCCCCGAAGCCGAGGAGGCCGAGAACACTCTGGAGACCTACGTCGATCAGTATCTTCCCGAAGCGGTCGCCGTCGTCGACCGGCTTGGGGGAGGCGAGGGCGTGACCATGTTCGGCTACTGCTTCGGTGGGCTGCTGGCCCTCCTCTATGCCGCAGGCCATAGTGACGGCCCTGTCCGCAATCTGGTGGTCATGGCGACCCCAGTCGACTTCGATCAGATGCCTCAGGCCATGAGTGGTGTCGGCTCCCACGGCATCGACCCCGACCACATCCTCGACGCTGACGGCAATGTGCCGGCTCAGGCGGTACGGGCATCGTTCACCATGCTGGCCCCGACGGCCGATCTGGCAACCGTCGCCGACTTCTGGGAACGACTCGACGACGACAAGTTCCTGAACTCGTACCAAGCCATGACGGCCTGGACCCGCAACCACATCCCTTTCCCTGGCGCCGCCTTCAAGCAGACGGTTCAGATCTTCAACAACGGCAATGGATTCATCAATGACCAGATCGTGCTCGGCGGCCGAGAAATCCATCTCAGCGATATCGAGGTCCCCTTCCTCAATGTCGTGGCCGAACACGACCACATCGTTCCTCGCGCTGCCACCACCCCCCTGACCCCGCTCATCGGATCCGAAGACCGGACCGAGGTCGTCCTCCCCGCTGGCCATGTCGGACTCATCATCGGCAAGCGAGGTCGGACCAAGTGCATGCCGACCATGTCGGGTTGGATCGTCGACCACAGCGCCCAGGCCGAATAGTCATCTCCTCACTCCCGCCGAACAGCGACCCATGACCTCGACCCAACCCCGACGAATCGCCCTGGTCCTCGGTTCGGGCGGCATCGTTGGTGGCGCATTCCACGCCGGTGTGCTCAAGGCTCTCTATGACACCTGGGCCGTCGACGCTCGCCAGGTCGACCTGATCGTCGGCACGTCGGCCGGATCGATTGCGGGAGCACTGAGCGCCGCCGGCATGCACCCCAACGATGTCTTTCGTCGTGAGACGGGCCAGACCCTGAGCCCATCGGGCCAGCGGATCCTGGCTCGAGGCCGCCACCAACGACCCCCGAAACCGTCGGCGAAGACGAGCATCGGCCGCCCCGCGGCCCCCGAGGCCCTACTGAAGGCGCTCACCCGTCCCTGGTCAGTTTCGCCCGGTGGAGTGGCCGCCGCCCTCTTACCTCGGGGCAGCGCCCCGACCACCCATGTGGCGAGTCTGGTCACTGGCCTGTTGGGTCCGGATTGGCCTCAGCAGCCAGCACTCAGGGTGTGTGCCGTCGACGTGGCCTCCGCCTCCCGGGTCATCTTCGATCAGGGTGGTTGCGCTACCCCAAGCCAGGCCATTGCCGCGTCGTGTGCCGTTCCAGCCGTCTTTGAACCAGTCAAGATCAATGGCCGCGACTACTACGACGGGGGTGTCCACTCCGCCGACAACCTCGACGTCCTGGCCGACGACTCATTCGATCTCGTCGTCGTCAGCTCGCCCATGTCGCTGAAACGGGCCTCGCTTCACACCCTGCCATGGGATGCCTTTCGCTCCTTCACCCGCTGGCAAACCGACCGTGAGCGGCAGAAACTAGCCAGCTGCGATCGAGTCGAGATCGTCTCACCGACCGACAGCGACCTTGATGCCATGGGAAACAACATGCTCGACCCCAAGCGACGCCCTGCCGTCGCCCTACAAGCTCACACCACCGCCTGCGCCCAGTTCAGCAACGGGAGTCCACTATGAAGCAGCTAAGCGGCCTCGACGCCGGCTTCTTGTACATGGAGACGCCAACCACGTTTGGCCATATCAACAGTGTCTCGATCTATGAGCGACCCCGCACCAGGGGGTTCAAGCCCTATGAGCTGTTCCGAGGCCAGATCGAGAGCCGCCTCGATCAGCTCGAACCCCTGCGCCGCCGCCTGGTCGAGGTACCGTTCGGGTTGGACCATCCCTGGTGGATCGAGGACCCCGACTTCGACCTCGATTTCCATCTCCGCCACATTGCCGCTCCCCCTCCCGGCGGCGACCGGGAGCTGGCTGACCTGGTGGCCAGGATCATCAGCCGCCCCCTCGACCGCCGTCGGCCCTTGTGGGAGGCCTATGTCATCGAGGGCCTGAAGCAGCGTCGCTGGGCGGTACTTCTCAAGGTCCACCACGCCACCATCGACGGGGCCTCGGGGGCCGAGCTCTTGACCCTACTCCTCGACGACCAGCCTGACGATGGGACCAGCCGGGAGCCATCAGCACCTTCAGCCAAAGGACCGGAGTCGAAGCCTGAGGCCGTGCCCAGCCCGACCCAGATGCTGACCAGGACGGCTCTCAACTTCGCCATGAGACCCGAGCGTATGGCCCGCGCCCAACTGAAGGCTTGGCGACAGGCCACAGACATCGCCACTCGACACCGAGGCGAGTCCATCGCGGCAAACCTTCCTTCGAAACCCCTCGGGCCGGCGCCCACGACCCCGTTCAACAAGGCCATCAGCCCTCAACGCCGCTTTGCCTTCCGCACCACCTCGCTCGACGACATCAAGGCCATCAAGAATCACTTCGGGGCCACCGTCAACGATGTGGTCATGGCCGCCTGTGCCGGTGGTCTCCGCCACTACCTCCAGAACCATGACCAGCTGAGTGACCGGCCCCTGCTGGCTGCAGTACCGGTGTCGATGCGAACAGGCGACGAGACGGAGAAATGGACGAACCGGGTCTCGTCGATCGTGGCTGCCCTCCCCACCCACCTCGAGGATCGGCTCGAGAGACTGGCCTTCACGAATTCATCCATGAACGAGGCCAAGGCCACTTTCGACCTCGTCCCGATGGACGCGCTGGTCGACTTCAGCCAGTTCTCACCACCGGCCCTATTCACCGAGACCGCTGCGATTGCCACCAGGATGCGACTGGCCGACCGGCTGAACCCTGCGGTCAACCTCATCATCTCGAACGTGCCAGGACCCCGCCAGGCCCTGTATCTCGGACCGTGCAAGCTGGCTCACTACTATCCAGTCTCCACCATCGCTGAAGGCCAGGGCTTGAATATCACGGTCCAGAGCTATGAAGACAAGCTCGATTTCGGCCTCGTTGGCTGTCGGGAGTTGATGCCAGACATCTGGGATGTGCTCGATTATGTCGTCGAGGAGATCACAGCCTTCACTGCCCTCATCGAGGACTAGCCCGGCCTATCGGGGTGCGAATAGGCCCACCGGCGCCATACATGTACCGTCGACACAATGGGTCGAACGGTGGCGACGGTGTTGGCGGTGATTATCACGTGGTTGGCCATCACATCGATAGTGGCCACGCCAGGCGGTGCCCTGATCGATGACCCTGATCTCGACACCAGCGCCGAGTACCTGTACCACATCAACACCAATGCCGGTGTCGTCGAGGTCCGCATAGAACTGGTCATGACAGCTGACAAGCCGAACCTGAACCTGGCCGACGGCAGCTACTACCAGTACTACTTCGATACCTACACCATCCCCATCCCTGTCGAGGCTGAGGAGCTGCGAGTGACCGATAGTGGGGGCCGCGATCTCATCTTCGAGCGATCGGAGCTGCCCGGGGCCGATCTCCTCGAGATCAATCTTCGTCGAAACCTTTTCTACCGCCAGAGCGCCACCGTCATCATCGAGTTCGATCTGGCCGCTGGTCCTGCAGGGTCCGACGAACCGACCCGTATCAACCCCGCCACAGCCAGCTTCGTAGCCTGGACCAGCCCTAGCCTGGAACAGGCTACGGTCACCGTCTCCGCCCCACCTGGTTTCGTCGACCAGAGCGATGGGTTCGTCCCGTTCGATCGGGTGGCCGACGGGACGGAGCTTCGGTTCGTGGCCGAAGACGTCGACCCCGAGACCTACTTCACCCTGGTGTCTCTGACCAACGACGATGCTCTCGTGGTCAAGGTCATCCCGCTCGAAATCGACGGTGAGGAGGAGTCGGTTCAGGTCCGTTGGTGGCCCGGTGATACCTACTGGCGTGACCAGGTCACCGAAGGGGTCGAGGTCGGGGTTCCCCTCCTGGTCGAACTCGTCGGTCAGCCCTGGCCAATCGACGGCGAGCTCACCATCACCGAGTCCTTCTCGCCCTACCTGAGCGGCTACGCCGGCTGGTACGACCCTGACCTCGACGTCATCGAGATCGGGGACGACCCTGATCTCCTCGTCTTGTACCACGAGCTGTCCCATGTGTGGTTCCACCGTGATCTGTTCACCGACCGTTGGATCACCGAGGGGCTGGCCGACTACTTCGGGGCCTCGGCCGTCGAGGCCAGGGGTGAGACCAGACCAAAGCCGGAGCTGGCCACCCAAGCAAACGCGGCCTCCATCCCCCTCATGAACTTCACCCCCTACATCGCTGATCCCGAGGAGGAGCGCTGGGCCTACGGGGCCTCCTGGAAGCTGATGGAATCAATCGTCGACGAGGTCGGAGCGCCGGCCATGATCGGGATCATCGACGCCGCCCAACGCGGCGAATACAGCTACCTGGGCGATGGTGAGCCGGAGACGACGAAGATCACCCCGGGGACCCGCCGCTTCCTCGATCTGATCGAAAACGCCCAGGAAGTGGAACACGGGCCCGTTACCGATCTGTTCAACAACTGGGTGTTCGGCCAAGAGGACAACTCGTCAGCAGTCGACCGAGCGGCGCTAGCTGAGCGGCCCGAAGCCAGGACCCGCTACTTCGACCTGGTCGATGGCGGGAAGGGCTGGGCGGCCCCCGTGGGGATTCGGTCGGCCATGACGTTCTGGCGTTTCGATGAGGCCAACGACCTCATGGCCGAAGCCGAAGACGCCATCACCCAGAAGGACGAACTGATCGATCTGGTGGGACCGACAGGGGCTGAGCTTCCGGTGAAGCTGGAGCAGCTCTATGAGGCGACACACGCTGACTACGACCAATTCGCGGCGGCAGTCGGGCAGATCTCCCGGGCCGGCAGCCGGGTTCGTGAGGCCGACGATCGGGCCGACGAGGGCCGCTCCTTTCTTCAGCAGGTCGGTCTGATCGGGACCGATCTCGAAGCCGAAGCTGAACACGCCATCATGGCTCTCGAGCGGGGCCAGCTGGGCCCCGCCATCTCCGAAGCGGCCGAGGTCGAGACCATCCTCGACGGGGCCCAGAGGGCTGGTGTCCTACGGCTGGCCGTTGCCGCTACTGCCCTCCTCAGCATCCTGGTCGGCGGTGGGTTCTTCACCTTCCGTCGCCTTCGTGGTCGCCGCCGCCTCGAGGTGCCGACCGTCGAGCTCGGCAACGACCAGGGGTAGAACCTCACGCCAGGGGGCCAGGCTGATGCCGAAATCAGCAGCCAGACGGGAGCTGTCGAGGCAGCTGTTTGCTGGCCGGCACGCCCTGGTCGGGTACTGATCTGTCGTCACCTCGGTGATGGTCCCGCTGAACCCGACCGACGATACCTCGAGCACAGCGACCGCCAGTTCGTACCAGGAGGCCGGGGTTGGGGAGGCCAGGTGGTAGAGCCGGGCCGGGGCCGGCTGCACCGGACCTTCGTCGGTCCCCCTGGTGGCGGCAACCAGACCGACGATGGCAGCGGCCAGATCAGGGGCCGCGGTCGGGCAGCCGATCTGATCACCGACGACCCGCAGCTCGTCCTGCTCGGCCCCCTTGGTCAACATGGTGGCCACGAAGTTGGGGCCAAGGGCGCCGTAGACCCAGCCGGTCCGGAGGGTGATCCCCCTGGCCGCGCTGGAGGCCGCCTCCTCCCCCGCCAGCTTCGAACGGCCGTAGGCCCCCAGTGGGGCCGGGGGGTCGTCTTCGATGTACCAGCCCGATTTGGAGCCATCGAAGACATAGTCGGTCGAGAGGTGAATCAGCATGGCCTCGACGGCGTTGGCCGCATTGGCCAGATTCGTCACCCCGGCGGCGTTCACCGCCGTTGCTGCTACTTCATCGTCCTCGGCCCGATCGACCGCGGTGTAGGCCGCGGCATTGATGATGACATCCGGGGCGATGGCATGGATCGTTGCCGCCACACCAGCCTGGTCGGTGATATCGAGGGCGGCTGACGGCAGGGGGAACAATGCGGTTCCCTCGGCCCACGAGGCCCGGGTCAGCTCGGCACCGAGCTGACCTCCGGCTCCGGTGATGAGGACCTTGATCACGGGTTTGGTCCCTGGCCAAGCCGGCGCCCGTCGTAGCGCTCCTGGGCAATGGGCCGCCACCACCAGCCATTGTCGAGATACCAGCGGATCGTTAGGTCAAGGCCCTCCTCGAAGCTGACCGAGGGTTCCCACCCCAGCTCCCTGCTGGCCTTGGTCGGATCGATGGCATAGCGCAGGTCATGACCAGGCCGGTCTTCGACGAAGGTGATCAGGTCACGCCTCTTCCCCTTCGCCGGCCGGCCGAGCATGGTGTCGAGTGAGTCACATATCGACTGAACGACGTCGAGATTGTTCCGCTCGGCTCGGCCCCCGATTGTGTAGGTCTCACCTGGTTGACCATCGGTGAGGGCGCTGACGATGAGTCGGGCGTGATCCTCGACGTAGAGCCAGTCCCTGATGTTGTCACCCTGCCCATATACGGGCAGCCGCTGGCCTGCAGCCGCCTTGATGATCATCAGGGGGATGAGTTTCTCCGGGAACTGGAAGGGACCATAATTGTTGGAGCTGGTGATGATGATCGTAGCCAGGTCATAGGTCTCGTACCAGGCCCGGACCAGGTGGTCGGCCGCAGCCTTGGAGGCCGAGTATGGAGAACGGGGCCGGTATGGGGTTGTCTCGTCAAAGGCGGGATCATCGAGCTCCAGGGCTCCGAATACCTCGTCGGTCGAGACGTGAACGAAACGGAAGCGGTCGAGAGCGCCGCGACTCACGACCTCAGCCCGGGCCGCCTCCAAGAGATGGTAGGTGCCGTCGATGTTGGTTTCGACAAACGTGCGTGGCCCGTCGATCGAGCGGTCGACATGCGACTCAGCGGCCAGGTGGATGACAGCATCAGGGGCAAAGGAGGCAAGGACCGATCGGAGGCGCCCACCGTCGGCGATGTCAACCGGGCTGTGGTGGTACCGGTCGGACTGGGCGGCGGCGGAGACCGACCCCCGAGTGGCGGCGTAGGTCTCGCTGTCGATGTTGAGCACAGTGTGGTCGGTGGAGGTGATGAGCCGGCGGATGACGGCCGAGCCAATGAACCCCAGTCCTCCGGTAACCGCCACCCTCATGAGCCGGCCTCGATGATGGCTGCCATCGTCTCCTCGAATGAGTGACCGGCCTGATCCTTGACCGACAGCACTGGCCCCTCGGGTCCGAGGGGCCAGTCGACCCCAAGGGTCGGGTCGTCCCAGGCCAGGGTCCATTCCCGATCCTGGACGTAGGGGGCGTCACACTTGTAGAACACCTCGGTGCCGGCTTCCAGAGTGACGAACCCGTGACCGAACCCGGGTGGGATCCACAGCTGGAGGCCCCCACCGGCGCTGAGCTCGATTTCCTCATGGCGGCCGAGGTGGTCAGATCCGGGACGCAGGTCGATGATGACATCGAGGATGGCGCCCCTGAGCACCCGGACCAGCTTGCCCTGCTCATGGGGAGGGAGCTGGAGGTGGATCCCCCGGATCGTTCCCGGCCAGTCGGAGATGGAGTGGACGTCTTGGGCAAAGACAGCGGGTAGCCCAAGGCCGCGGGCGGCTACTACCTCATAAGGCACAGCCAGCGAGCCTCGGGAGTCGGCGAAGGTTGGAACCGTCACCAGCAGGGCGCCGGCCTGATACTGCTTGCTAACTCGCACCGCTTCAACCTCCAGGACAAAGCCTAGGCACGTACACGAGCCCGATGGCAACGGTGCGCCCAAGGCCCGATTGCCAACTCAGCCAGGGCGTTGGGAAAGACGGTCCTGCCTGAAGGCGGTGGGCTCAGCCACGATGACGGCGCAACCGGACGTGAGATCGGGCCAACGTTGCCAGTCGTTGGGTCAGAGAGGCCGAGCCGAGCAGGCCAGCAGTGGATGGCGACTCGGGAGGTGGTTTGGCTACCAACCGTGCCTCCCCAACAGGGTGATCGATGCAGTCCCAGAGCACAGACTGCTCCGGGCTCAGCCGGCCGGGGTCAGGCTGGGACACTGGCCCCGTCCGAGCTTCGACACTGGCTGCGGCCTCGATGGGGTCGCCGGTGACGTCGGTGCCGACCCAGGAGGCCAGGCTGGCAACCGTTGCTTCCGGATCGCCCAGCAGGGTCTCGTGGGGGACGATGAAGACGGCCCGGCCCTCGAGTCCGCCGATGAGGGCCCGGGCTGAGCGCTCCCACAGAGCGAGGGCGACATCGAGTGGGCAGCCGTCTCGCTTCACCAGCGAGACGGCCACATCCAGTGGATGTCGGGTGGCGACGACGAAGCGGGGTTCTGCTTGGGCCAGGCTCAACCAGAAGGGCAGGGTCGAGCAGAGACGAGGGTCCTTCCACACCCAGGGGCGAGAGCCGAGCCCGGCGAACCCACGAGTGGCTCCTCGCCTCACCAATCGCCCGACCGGGGGAGATGTCCATTCGACATCGATCGGAGGTGGGCGGTCCCAGGTCGAACCGTGTTCGAGAAGGAGGCGGTCGAGGTGGTGGCGGAGCTCCCAACGCTCCCATTGACCGTTCGGATTCGATTCGACAGCCCCCGGCTCGAGCTGGTCGCCGACCAGCAGGGCCAGAGCCCGGGTCACTACCGAGGTACCACTCCGGTGGACACCAAGTACGTAGTATCCCATTCGGGGCAACTGTACTGTGACCAGGTGGCCACCATGGACCTCGTCATCGTTCACTTCGAATCACCCGAGGATCTGCGAAAGGCATTGGCTTCGGTCGCGGCTGGTACCACCAAACCAGGGCGTTGCATCGTCGTCGACAACTCGGTCTCGGAGGTGGGACGGGCCGGGGCGAGCGAAGTCTGCGACGCCTATGGGGCCACCCTCATCACCTCTGATGGCAATGTGGGTTTCGGGGCCGGGGTGAACCGGGGGGTCGAGGGGTCAGACGCCGAGCTGTTCGTCGTCCTGAATCCTGACGCCATCGTCGAGCCGGACACCCTGGAGCGCCTGGCGGACCATCTCGATGCCAACCCCGAGGTGGCTGCGGTGTCGCCCATGATCCTCAACCAGGCGGGACGGGTCTGGTTTGCCGGTGGCTGGATCAACTCATGGTTGGCTCGGCCCGAAATGCCCCACTTCGGCCAAGCCCCACCACCTGGAACGATCGAGGCCAGCCCCTTCCTCACCGGATGTGTGCTCGCCCTGCGCCGCACCGCCTTCGATCAGATGGGCGGGTTCGACCAGAGGTATTTCCTCTACTACGAAGATGTCGATCTGTGCTGGCGGCTGACGGCCAACGGGTGGCGGAACGAGCTGGTCGGTACCGCCCTGGCCCATCATGTCCGCGGCCTCCACGGTGACCCGGACCGCAATCTGTCGCCGGTGATGCTCCACTACACGATGTTGAGTCGTCGCCTCTTCGCCCACTTGCGGCTCTCCCCGGCCCAGCGGGTGACTGCCGCCCTGGCCTCACCCCTGCTTGGACTTCGCTTTGCCTACCTGGTGGCCCGGGCCGACAGGGGGGGCAGGGTTCAGCAGTGGCAGGCCATCTGGCGGGGCCTCATCACCCCAGCTCATTGAGGACGATCCCGTACCGGTCGGCCAGCTCTTCGAGCGCGGACGCCGTCCTCGCCCTGAGTAGCTCACGGGTCGACGAGTCGAGCTGCTCCGAGCCACCGTGGTTGAGGTGGCCGACGGCGACCTCGTGGGGGGTGAGCCCGAGGAAGGCCAAGGTGGCCCTCAAGGTTGGCCCCGGTTCCTGGTAGAGGTCCTGGCTGCGTAGGATCAGCAGGCGCTCACGGCCAGCGGCGGCCACGAAGCGGTCGAGTTGGGGAGCGTAGTCACCCCGCAAGAGGTAGGAGTACTCCTGATGCCAGCGGACCGGTTCGAGGCGAGATCCTCCACCATCGACACCGGCCAGTCGATCCTCTTCGGCCTCGATGGCGTCGAGGAAGGACAACGGCTCGACACCGCGACGAACGTTGAAGCGCCATTGGGACCAGGCCCGGTCGATGGGGTGTCTCAGGATGGCGATCAGCTTGGCCTCGGGCAAGGCCGGACAAAGGATGCCGGCGGCATCGGGGTGGGCCAAGTAGTACGGCGAGGACTCGCCAGCGATGGCCGATCGGGGCCAGGGGAAGTGCTGGCGGTATAGGACCAGTGAGGGGACGGAAGGCCGATCGAAGAAGTGGACTTCGGTCGGCCGAGCTGAGGTGACCAGAGGGTGCTGGCAGATGGCCGACAGGAGGGTCGTCGTCCCACTGCGCTGGGCCCCGATGATGACAAAGGAAGGTAGGGCCCGCACCGGTGCGGTCAGGAGGCGACCAGTACTGACGGTACGGCCAAGCAACCGTCTGGCCATCGCTGGCTTGGTTGTCGTCGTCAACTGGTCCTGCCCTCCTAGTCGTGTAGCGGCCCTGAAGATGCGATCGACTCCCCCCTGGTGGGTGACGACGTCCAGCTGATCGTAGTTCGCGTGGCCTGAGCAGCCTGCAAAGGCCGACTATCGCACGTTTGATCGCGATTGCCCTACGATTAGCTGCTTGGCACTGGTTGGCGGACCAAAGCATAGAGGTGAACCGGGGTCGCCCGCCTTCGCCGTTGTTCATGACCATCTGGTCCAGGTCGGCGGGGCCGAGCGGGTGGTTCCGGTCATTTCGGCTGCCCTCGATGACGCCCCCGTCCACACCGCCTTCTTCGAACTGGCATTGACCCATCCCCACCTGAGGGCGACCGACGTTCGTCCATCGATCCTCAATCGGCTGGGTTGGCTGCGGCGCAACCATCGCTGGTCCTTCGCCCTGCTCGCTCCCCTGTTCGCCTTGGTTCGCCCCAAGGCCAAGACCACCCTTGTGTCGACTATCGGCTGGGCTCATTTTGCCCGACCAAGAGGCGCCACGGTCGCCTACTGGCACGCCCCCGCCCGCTGGCTCTACGACCAGGAGACCTATGTGGCTGAGGGCTGGAAGGGCCGGATCGTGACCATGTTGGCCCCCGCCCTGCGCTCCGCCGATCGTCGGGCCGTGAGCCGCATCGATCACCATCTGGCCGTCTCCAACTCGGTCTCGAAACGGCTGAGGGAGATCTACGGCATCGAGGCCGAGGTGGTTCACCCTCCGGTATCGTTCAACGCCGTTCCCGAGCCGGTCCCCGACCTCGAACCTGGTTTCTTCCTCGTCGTATCCCGACTCCTGTCCTACAAGAACGTCGACGTCGTCATCGAAGCCATGCAACAACTGCCTGAGCAGAGGCTTGTGGTTGCCGGCACCGGACCCGATCTCAACCGGCTGATGGATCTGGCCGGGCCAAACGTGACCTTCACCAAGAGGGTCTCGGACGCCGAGCTGGCCTGGCTCTACCAGCAGAGTGCCGGCTTGGTGACCGTGGCCTACGAAGACTTCGGGCTGACACCGTTGGAAGCGGCCGGCATGGGCAAGCCAACCGTTGCTCTTGCCGCTGGGGGCTTCCTCGACACCGTGATCGAAGGAGAGACGGGCCTGTTCGTGCCCAGCCTCGATCCTCTTGATCTGGCCAATGCGATGGAGAAGCTGCGACTCCGCACCTGGGACCACCAGGTGCTAGTGGACCAGGCCGCCCTCTTCTCCGAGGCCAGCTTCGTCGACAATCTGCTCTCCAACCCTGCCCTGCACCCCAGCCGACCAGACCAGACCGAGAACGAGCCAGAGGGTTAGTCCGCCCGCTGCACTGGCCACCAGCCAGTCGAACAGCCCCATGGCTACCACCGCGATCAGAGACAGGGTGGCGATCAGGTGGGTGTCGTCGTAGCGGTGGCGAACCCCGATCACCAGCCCGCCGACAATCATGGCGACGAACACGATGGCGGCCACTACCCCCCAACTGGCCAAGGGTTCGAACACGATACTGTGGGCGTGGGCGGTACGGGGCCCGGGCCGGTCGAGGACAGTCTGGTAGTGCAAGCGGAAGTTGCCGGGCCCCACTCCGAGGAGAGGGTTCTGGCCGACCAGGTGAATCGACGCCGACCAGAGGTCGAACCGTGACGGTGGGGCGGACGGGATCCGGACTGCCGAGGCTGGAGTAGTGACGGGGGCAGCTCCCGTCAGGGTGAGGAAGTGACCTTGGCCCGGGCGGACGACATCCCATGCGACGATGGCAGTTGCCGGATCAGGGTGGGGGTCATCGACGGCCACCTCAGCCGACTCACCTGGTTGCAGTTCGGGAAGCTCATAGAGGTGGCGGACGATCACGCGGCCATCGGTGGCGAGCTCGATCCGCTCCAAGCTCTGGACTTCCGGGGGCCAGAGGCTGGAGCTCTGGTTGGTGACGCTGACGGTGGACGCCGGGAGGGCGGCTATGTCGGCTGGAGCATCGATCTGGACGCCGTAGAACTGGCTCATCGGCTGATCGCGAAAGCGCAGGGCCCACGTCGAGTCGACCAGCCCAATCACCGTCATGGCCACCAGGGCGCCGGCCACGAGGCTTCGCCATGTCTTGTCGGTCAGCCCCAACAAGAGGGCACAAACAAGGGCGACGAGCAGAGCCATCACTGCCCCCCGGCTGTAGGTTCGTGACAACCCAGTGGCGGTCGTTGTCGCCGCTGCGAGGGCCAGAGCCGCCAACCAATGGCGCCGATGAGCCACCGCCTGACCAGCCAGGCCGAGGGCGATGATCACGGCCACTGAGTAGTGGCCGGCGGCGACGTTGGCGTGACCGAAGGGCTGGGTCAGCCGCTCGATCGGGCCGAACATGGTCGGCTGCCCCCACATCCAGTCCAACCAGCCAAGCCAGTCGACACCGAGCCAGATGATCGGAGTGGACACGGCCAGATCGATCAGGCCGACGGTGGCGGCGACCGTGGCTCCGACCAGATAGCCGACCAGGATCAGTCTTCG